>NZ_JBIPPD010000162.1:0-7704 GCF_044368625.1 Flavobacterium sp.
AAATAAGACTTAAAAACAATTCAACCCTACTTTTTAAATAGATAAAATAAAAAAAGAGAAACAACTTAACGTTATTTCTCCTTTAATATATATACAGAAAAAATTATTTTTTATTCAGCACTGTTATTTTTGTGTCGTCAATTCCAAAGGTTTTAATTACCGAATCATAATCGTTAAAATCCAAATTGGGCATTTTTGAAAAATAACCAGGAATTATCACGATTCTAAATGTTTGATTTTGGATGAACTGTGGCGTTGTTGCCAAATTATAGGTTCCGCCGGCATAAATAGTGAAGTCCACGGCACTAAAATCGTAGTCGTAATCCAATTCGCCCTCATTTAAAAACAAAGTTCTCGGAATCAATTGCCAAATGGGTGTTTGCGGATTAATAGTTCCCGACATGCGGTAAATCAAAATATTGTCGGAATCAAAAAGCACAGGATTCAAGTTTTGAAAAATCGTGTATTCGTTATTTTGATTGAGTTGGAAGTTAACATTTTGAAGTTCAAAAACTTCGCTTGCAGGTCCTGCAGGTCCTTGTGGTCCTGGATCTCCATCGCAACTGGATAAAGTGGTGAGTCCAATAATAGCTAATAGTAAAAATATACGTTTCATAATTTCAAATTTATAATGTTAATGTTAAAAGTATTTCAAAAATCAATCCAAAAAAACACTTTTAAGATAATTTTAGTGGTTCCGTACTGTTTTTAATAAATACGATTTCAAATAATCCGAAAGATCAATACTATGCAACTTTTGCGGTACCGAAATCAAAGGCTTTCGTTGAAAAGCTTCGTTGGTTAAATAATAATGTAAACCGTCCTTAGTTGCGATTCCCTCCACTTGATGAAACGGTAGTGCTAGTTTTATTTTCCGCTTGTTTCCCGAAAAAAAATCATTACCGTTGTAGTCGTATAGCAGGTACACAAATGGTTTCAACATTTTCGAATATCCAGATAGTGCAATTATTTTCTGATCTTCAAGAATTACTCCTCCTGTAATAAGTCCTTTCACGTTGAATTCGGCTTTAAATTTCGCTTGGTGTTCTCCTTTTGTTTTGGGTAGCACATGCAAACTTGCTTTTTTGCTACTCCACTCTTTTGTTACCAAATAAATACTGTCGCGGGTTACAAGTAGCGTTTCGCAATCAAAATCAGTTGTATTTGCTTTTTGATTTTCAAAAGAAAACTGCTTTTCAAATGAAAAAGAAATGGTATCCACAACCGTTTTATTTTGCAGCAAAGCGTTTTTTTCGATTTTTAAAATGTGTAAGTCTTTTCGATTTCCGTTTACATTATTGCCGAGATCTCCGATGTAGATGTAGGCGCTGTCTTGCGCAATTGCTTCCCAATCGGTATTTCTCACTTTTGTAATTGCTAATTTTTGCACCTTTTTTCCCAGCGAATCGAACGAATACAAATGCGTATCTCCATCGTCGTTCATGGTCCATAACTTGTTTTTCCAATACAACAAACCTGAGGATTCGTGTACAGCATCACTTAATGTAACAGAAAAATCTGGTTTGATTTTATTTTTTGAATACACACAGCTGCCGTCGTTTCGATCGGCTTTTGAATCGTAATTTTTGGCCTGTTGGTCCGTACATCCGTTACGTTGTGCACAAACAATGTTCGAAAAAAATGTGATGAAAAATAAGATAGTTATCGACCTCATTTATTGTTGATATTTCATTTTCAAAGTAATCAAAGTTCCAACGTTTTCAGCATCTACAGTAATTTCGAATTGCAATACACTACTTAAACGACTCACAATTGACAATCCCAAACCGCTACCTTTTACTTCAGGATGTTCTGAGGGTTCAGAGCGATAAAAAGGATTGAAAATTTTATCCAAATCCGTTTTTGAAATTCCGACGCCGTAATCTTGCAACTTAAAAATCAATTCATTTTGGTTTTTTACAGCACTAATTTCAATTTTGCCACCATCAAACGAGTATTTGACGGCATTCGAAATCAAGTTATGAAGCACAATTGAAAATAAATACGGATCGGTTTCTAGATAAAAATCTTTTTCGAAGAAAGTTTCTACTTGTAGTTTTTTTTTAGAAATTACTTCGGAATAACGGGCAATTGCATCCAAAATTAGCGCGTTAAAAAAAACAACCTCCTTTTTAACTTCACTTTTTTGGTTTTCAAAACGGGCCAAAAGTAAAAGTTCATCTACTAGAAAATTCATTCGGTTGACTTCGGAAATGCAATAGTTAATTTTTTCTTCGTATTCACTTTGCGATCGTGGTTTTCGTAACACCACTTCTAAGGTTCCTTTAATCACGGCAAGTGGTGTTCGTAATTCATGCGAAGCATCAGCCGTAAATTGTTTTTCGCGTGCCACTGCACCTTCTATACGATCCAATAAATCATTAATTGTTTTAGAAAGTTTATAGAGCTCGTCTTTGTTTTGCGGAAGGGCAATTCGGGCGCTCAAATTATCTTTCGAAATTAAGGAAGTCGTTTCTATAATCGCTGAGACAGGTTGAATACTTCTTCCCACAATAAATCGCGTAATGAAATAGAGGACGAGCAAAATTAAAAAATAACCGATGAATAAAATTTCGCCTAAATTGAGTAACACTATTTTTGCGTCTTGAAGCGACATGGCAATCAAAACGTAGCCTTTTAAATCGCCGTTGTGAAAAACAGGAAACTGTACTTGACGGACGCTGTTTTTGCTTAAGCTTGTATCGTAAAATGTCTTTTCGTTGACTTTTTGTTTTAAAAACAGGGAATAGCCTCCTAAATTAGGTGATTTGTCAATGTTTTTACCAAAATTGTCTACTAATTGAATAAAAATAGGATTGATTCCAAGCGATTTATGTTCGCGTTCCTCCCATTCTTCTAAATTCGAAATATGAAAAGCGGCACCTTCCACCACAATTTGCTCGGAAATGGCCGTAACTTCTGCTTGCAAATCGCGATCAATATCCGAATACACACTTACTTTTACGCTATAAAACACGACAAAAAACACCGCAAATATGAGTAAAGCGGTGCTGACAATGTAATAACGGGCAATTCTATTTTTGAACGAAACAGTTGGCATAATGAAATTTAATCGTTTGCAATATAACCAATACCACGAATGGTTTTGATTAATTCTTGGTCTTTTGGGAGATTTAATTTTTTGCGAATGCTGTTCATAAAAACATCAATCACACCTGTATCGTATTCAAAATGAATGTTCCAAACCTCTTCAATGATTTGCGTTCGTGAACATGCCTTTCCTTTATTTTTTATTAAGAAATAAAGCAGCTCAAATTCTCTCTGGGTCAAAGTTACCTTACGTTCTAAAACGTGTACTTCGTGCTTGAGTAAATGCATCAAAATAGGTCCCAAAGTAACACTCTCGGGAACTATATCTTTACGAAAATAAACGTTTATTCGCGCCAGAAGTTCGTCAAAACTAAAAGGTTTTTTGATGTAATCATTGGCTCCTGCTTTCAATCCTTCAATTGTATCTTGAACGGTATCGCGAGCGGTGAGGAATAAAATAGGCGTTTGAATACCGTTTTCCCGAACTTTTCTGCAAACCTCAATACCTGAAATTTTAGGCAACGTCCAGTCCAACAAAATCAAATCGGGTTTTGACTGTTGAATCAATTCCCAGCCTGTTTTCCCGTCGTTTGCAATTAACACCGTAAACTGTTCTTCTTCTAAACCTTGTTTTAAAAAATTGGTGATGCCAATTTCATCTTCTATAATGGCGATTTTCATTTGGGTAATGTACTTGGAAAGTTAATTTTTGTAATCTAATAAGTAAATCTAGAACAATTTTATTTCTCTTCCAATTTCTTGTGGGTAAACAAATAATCAGCGGTTTGATACATTGAAATGGATTCCTTTAAAAAAGAGGCATTCATAGGAATTTTAGTCAATTCATTTGTGGCTTTATTCCATGAGTAAAAATGTTGTTTCTTCTGATTGGACAAAATCATGATTTCGTTGTTTTTCATGTAACCCAATTTTAAATACGTTCCTAAAAATGCACGTGGTTCAAATGCATTTTCAAGTACATTTTGTCCGTAGAAATTCGACTCGTAGCTCCAATTCAACATGCCAAATAACGTTGGAAAAACATCAATTTGAGAACATAATTTGGATACTTTTTGAGGTTTAATGTTCGAACCGTAAATCATCACTGGAATGTGATAATTGGCTACATCAATTTCATCTTTTCCTGCCGAACTTGCGCAATGGTCGGCAATCACAACAAAAATGGTGTTTTTAAACCACGGTTTGGTTTTGGCTTTTTCAAAAAGTTGTTGCAAAGCAAAATCGGCATATTGAGCCGCTCCATTTCGACTTGTTCCCGATGGAATTGTAATTTTCTTTTCGGGATAACTAAAAGGTTTATGGTTGGAAGTTGTCATTACAAAATTCAAAAACGGCTTTTTTTCGGCATAATAAGTGTCGGCAACTGAAATTAATTTGGAATAAACATCTTCATCGCAAGCGCCCCAAGCATTTTCAAAAGTAACTTCTTCGTCTGAAATAGTGTTGCGATTGGCTTTAATTTTATCACTTAAAATACTACCTCTACCCCGATCGTAAATATCAAAACCATTTCCGCCAAAGAAAGCGTTCATATTATCAAAATATCCATCGCCACCGTAAAAGAAATTACACTGATAATTTTTTTGTTTAAAAACGGTTGCAATTGTAAATAAATTGCTGTTTTCTGGACGTTTAACAATACTACTTCCGGGCGTCGGCGGAATGGATAAAGTTACCGCCTCCATTCCGCGAACCGTTCGTGTACCTGTGGCATACAAGTTGCTAAAAAGCAGACTTTCTTGCGCCAACTTGTCCATAAATGGCGTTATTTCTTTTTCGTTTCCAAACTCTTGCATAAAATTAGCACTCATACTTTCCATCAAAACAAAAATCACATTCGGACGTTGTTCGCTAGCAGCTGTATCCGTAATTGTTCTACGGATGGCAATTGAATCTGCGTCAAACTGCATTTTTGAATTTTTTAAGCTGGCGCGAACGGCAGCAAAAGCCACATCAGTTGGAATGGTAGTGTAAAATGTTTCATAGTCCAATTTGCTGTTTCGGAATTCTGCAAAAAACGAATAAATACCTGCCTTTGAAATCTCGTTGTTGTACCTATTTTCGGACCATTCGGCATCCGCATTTGTAACTGCTGAAGCATAAAATCCAGCAACGAAAACCGAAATTGAAAAGTAAAGTAGTTTGGTTTTGAAAGTTGGTTTTGCAGAAAAAGTAGCTGTAAAACTGGATCGTTTACTAAACAAATACATCAAACCAGCAGTTATTAAAAGCATTGAAGGCACTAAAATTATCAGAGGATACGATTCGTTAATGTTATGGATTACTTCAAACGTATAGATTAAATAATCAACGGCTACAAAATTAAAACGGCATTTGAACTCGTCCCAAAAAGTGATTTCGGCAAAGAAAGTAAAAACAAAAATCAATAAGGAGAGTGTGAAAAAAAAGTACACAAATGCTTTATCCGCCCAACTTCCAATCCATTTTGTGGGTACAAACAATAAATAAAAACTGCTGAGCAACCAAATCAAAGATAAAACTCCAGTATCAAAAAATACACCGTAAAGAATTGTTTTAACTACCCCAAAGACTGTAGTATTGACTTCTGAAAACTGCCAAACGACAAAAATAATTCGCAATACAACCGACGAAAACAAAAACCAGAGGGAGAAATCGAAAAGTAATTTATATCGTTTTGAAAAATGAAAATGCATCTTAAAGTAAAATTGGTTAAGATGCAAAATTCAAATATTTCAGTTCGAACTTGCTTAAGAATGGCTCAAGAGTTTCTTAATATTTGATTAAATTACAACAATCCGTTGTATTTTCTAACGAACCATTCAATTGCTAAAAATAATGCCATCAAGATGAGCATTAAAATATGGTCTATAATTGGTTTCTTGATTGTAATTTCCTTTTCAACCGCTGTAAAATCGGCATTTTCTATAAGTGATTTAATTAAAGAATCGATTTGATTGGGCATATAAGAAGTTCCCTTAGTTTGCGAAGCCAACTGATTCAATTGCGCTACATTTGGATTTACAAATTGCTGTTCGATATCGAAATCAAGCAGTTCAAATGTGTTGGAATAGGTGGTATTTGAATTGAGTTCTTTGACAACAAAACTGTATTTTCCGGCTGACAAACCTGCTAAATCGACTGAAAAGGAATTTTTTCCTTTTAGTAAATCGTAGTTTGTGGTTTTATTCGTTTGTGCATTCTTTACAGCAATAGTCAATCGGGCTTTTTCGTCAAACTCGTAATTTTTATTAAAATATTGAGCCCCAATAATTAATGCATCTCCAGCATTGTAAAACGCTTCATGTTCGACAACGAGTGATTTTCGGGAGTTCGTGGTGGCCAAATATTGAATAATTTTATCTACAAAAATGTCAAAAGATTCAAACGATTCCTTTTTTATATTCGTTTGCATTCGCCAACGCCAAATGTTTTCGCCCAATAAATAAGCCGTTCGGGGATTTTGATTGCTGAATGAAAGTAAAGGCGAACCGGCATCAATGGCACGAATTTTAGAACCCAATAAAGTAGTTGTCGCTCCCTTTACTTGAACCGTACCGTACAGATTATTCAATGGTGGAAAGGCTTCAAAACCGATATTGTCAGTAGAAAATAAATTAAAATTAGTATCAAAAGTAGCAGTAAACTCTTCCGATTGGGAACTCATTTTAAATGTCAACTCTTTTTGTTGTTGATTCAAAAAGTTATAATCGGTTTGTGTTCCGGTAATAATCCAAGTGGGTAATTGCAGATTTCTATTGGTGTCAAAAATGGATTTAAAAGTCGCATTGGGTTGATATAAAATCAACACATTATATTTGGTCAAATCCGACGCGTCGGGTTTTAAAATCGTAACGTTTCTTTGTGTATTTTGCTCGATAGAACGTTTTAACGAGCCAATATCGGGGTGATTGATGACCGATATAATTGCTACTTCCGATTTTTGATCAATGACTTCGACCGCAAATTTCTTGGAATTATTATAGGTGTTTTTTTCTTGTAATTTCGAAGAAACTGTTGCTTGGTAAATTTGTAATCCTACCGAATTTGCCGGTAAAAGTGTGTTTACAATAGCTGTCTTTTTGTTGGGACCGAAGGAAACGCTCTGTTGTAAAACCGTTGAATTGCCTTGTTTTATTGTAAATTTTGCTTCAACACTTTGATTACCAGAATAAGATAAAAAGACTTCGGCCGGAAATTTATTTTTATGAAAAGCGTACTTATTGACGTTAATTTGACTGATTTTTAAATCGGTAAAAATAGTCGTGTCACCCAAAATTACTGGGTAAACTGTAGATTTATTAGGAAAACTAAACGCATAATCGGCACCTATTGTCTGGTTTCCGTCGGTTAGCAATATTACTGGAAATCGCTTGTTTTTGTGAATGCTTTTCAAATTTTTGGCAACGGCTTCGATATTGGATTGTTTTCCTTTAAAATCGAATGTGGACTCGGTTTCAAAGTCGGTGTCGAAACGGTAGGTTTGGACTTCGAATTTATTTTGCAATTCCTTATTGGTACTCAGTTGTTGATAAACAGTTCGAGCATTTTCATCGGCTTTGAGGTATTTTAACGATGCCGAATTGTCCATTACCAAGGCCAAAGGTGCTTTTTGAATTTCGTAGGAAACCTGTGTTATTTTGGGATTTATGA
>NZ_JBIPPD010000305.1:0-2988 GCF_044368625.1 Flavobacterium sp.
CAACAGTATTCCAAAATAGACCCCGAAACGCAATAAAGCCAAAAGCAATTGAACTCTCGATTTGTTTTTAGCTTTGTGAAAATATTGAAAATAAGACAGTCCACCTGCTATAACTATTGAAAGTAGAAGTAATAAAATGGTGGTTGTTGTCATTTATGAGTTGGAAGCCTCCTCCAACCCCTCCGAATGGAAGGGAATTCGAAAGGCAAATATAAATTATGTTTAAAACGAAAAATTTCTGCTGAAAAACGGAACCCCTAGCCCTGATGGAAGCGGCATCCTTTTTTTACTTGCCACGGGTTGAAACCTGTGGCAATTAAAAAAAGATACAGCGTACAGCAGGATTAAGCTCCTGAAAATTGTGCTTTAGGTTAACATTCCGCCGCATACGTTCATGACTTGTCCCGTCACGTAGGTACTCATATCGGAGGCGAAAAACAGACAAGCATTGGCCACGTCGTCAGTGCTACCGCCGCGTTTTAAAGGAATAGACTCTCTCCAACCTTTTACGACGTCTTCATTGAGTTTTGCGGTCATTTCGGTTTCGATGAAACCTGGTGCGATGGCGTTGCAACGAATGTTTCGCGAACCTAACTCCAAAGCGACTGATTTTGTGAAGCCGATAACACCTGCTTTTGACGCGGCATAATTGGTTTGACCCGCATTTCCTTTTACTCCTACTACCGAACTCATGTTGATGATGGAGCCTGAGCGTTGTTTTAGAAACGTTTTTTGGATGGCTTTTGTCATGTTAAAAACCGACTTTAGATTGACATCAATTACTTGGTCAAAATCGGCTTCGGACATACGCATCAATAGGTTGTCTTTTGTGATTCCGGCGTTGTTGATCAATACGTCGACGGTTCCAAAATCAGCCAAAACTGCTTGTACAAAAGTTTCTGCTTCACTGAAATCTGCAGCATTGGATTGGTATCCTTTGGCTTTTATGCCTAATTTATTCAATTCGTTTTCTAATTCTTGAGCGGATGCAGCTGATGAACTGTATGTAAAAGCGACGTTTGCACCGTTTTTTGCAAAAACTTCGGCAATTCCTTTACCAATTCCGCGACTTGCTCCTGTGATAATGACTGTTTTTCCTTCTAGTAATTTCATGTTTATACTATTGAGTTAATGTCCGATTTCTCGGTATTTATTGACTGCCAAATATAGGATAATTGTAGGAATTAAAAAATTATTGTACAAAAGTTCCTCACCCCAACCCTCTCCAAAGTAGAGGGAGCTGATTAGGGATCAAAAACCAAAACAAACCTATTTTTGGAACCTTACACTAATTTACCCACGGTTGAAATCGTTGGTTATGTTTTGATTGGTATCAAAAATAGTGTTCAAGATTTTATTCGTGGGATTAAATTGGAAAAAAGTCAAAGACAATTGTATTCATGGATTTGAAAAGTAAATAAACATAATCTATTTTTTAAAAAAAGAGTATATTTAAACTTTTTTTAAGAATTTGAGTCTTAAAAATGCAAACTTTTGTTTATGTCATCCAACAAAGCAGATTTTCAAAGCATTTATAAACAGTACAACCTAATGGTTTATAATGTAGGCTTGCATTATTTGCAAAACATTGAAGATGCTGAAGAAATTACGCAAGACGTATTTATCCAAATTCATGGTTCACTCGGAACTTTTAATGAAAAATCTTCATTAAAAACATGGATTTACCGCATCGCTATCAACAAAAGTTTGGACTTTCTTAAACAAAAAAAAGTGCCAAACGGTTTTTTATTTTTGGCAAAAAATCTGAAAATTAATGGGAACTTCACAATCATTCGAACTTTGAACATCCCGGAATTGCTTTGGAACAAAAAGAAAATGCGGCCGTTTTATTTGCTGTTATCAACGAATTGAATGAAAATCAAAAGACGGCTTTTGTACTTTCAAAGCTCGACGGACTGAGTAATCCTGAAATTGGAGAGGTGATGAAACTGAGTATTTCGGCGGTGGAATCGTTGATTTTTAGGGCAAAGAAGGCACTTCAAGAAAAATTAGAAAATAAATTTGAAGGATACCGCAAGAAATAAATAAAGAAATCGTCTAAAAAAAGCAGGCAAATCATCAAAAATAATCATCAATGAATAAGGAAGAATTTATAAAGTCTGTATTAAATAGCACGAATGGAATGACTCAAGCGGTTCCGTCAGAAGATTTGTATTTGAGAATTGAACACAAGATCAATGATGAAAAAGTGATTTCAATACACACACTTTGGATGGTAGCCGCATCGATTGCATTGTTGATTGGATTAAATATAATTTTACTAAACAGTTTTCCCTCATCCAATTCATCAGAAATGAGTCGGCTAGAACAAACAATTAATCCTACAAATCAATTGTATACGGAATTATGAATAAGCAAAAATTGTTGATTATTTCTGTGTCTGTGCTTTTCCTGCTCAACTGCGGAACGATAGGTTTTTTGTTTTTATCAAAGAAAAATAAACCTGAAAGTAAAAGAATGCCAAAAGAAATTGTGATAGAAAAACTGCATTTTGACAAAAGTCAGATTGCTGAATATGATAAAGTTATTTTGTTGCACCAGCAAAAAATTCGCAGTTTGGACGACTCTATCCGAATTTCAAAAAATAAATTATACCAACTGCTGAACGAAAATTCTAACGTAGATTCTGGAAAAGACAATCTCATACTGACGCTGGCAAATTATCAAAAACAAATTGAGCTGACGCATTTTAATCATTTTATGGAGATAAAAGCAATTTGCAGAAAAGACCAATTAGCCGATTTTGAAAATTTAACCGAAGAGTTAAGCAAAATATTTTCACACCCTAAAAAGCGCCCCCATAATTAAATATACTTACTGTTTTAACAGTATAATTAAAATCATTGCTATCCGAAAGTTTTGACGATTTTAGAAATAAGCATTGTAACTGCCTATAAACAGGTCAATATTTCAACTTTATGCTGAAAATAAGTCAGAACTGAATTCTAATTGCGGTTGAGATCTTAT
>NZ_JBIPPD010000309.1:0-2877 GCF_044368625.1 Flavobacterium sp.
TATTCAATTCAAAAGAAAATAAGATGATTAGACAAGAAGGACAATGGATGGGAAACTTAATTCAGTCAAAGAAAAATTTAGACATTAATAATGTTGAAATAGACCTAACACTCTTTAACTTAAATATACATCATTACACAGAATCTTTAAAATTTAACACTTACTTAAACAGAAAAGTATTTATAGATTTGGAAGGGCACATAATGAATGCGCCACAATTATCAATTTCTTTTGGCAATATTAACGATATGGACACTTTTTCAGATTTCAAAAAAGTTGTACAGTCAGAAACTTTTCAAGAGTTATGGTATTCGAATAAATCAAGTTGCGAAATATGCAACGTATGTGAGTTTCAAAACATGTGTACAGACGCAAGAATACCCCTTAAACGTACTAGCAAAAGTTGGTATTTTGAAAAAGAATGTAATTACAATCCATTTATCAGCAAATGGAAAGATGACAAGGGGTATATGAATTTATATGATTGTGGTGTTAAATCAAACTCGAAAGAGTTTTCAATTGATTATGAAAAAATAAATAAAATTAAAGCACAAATATGGGACTAAACGTAAAAAAATTTTTCTTGATCAAGATGACACTAATGTTACTTTCATTTGTGTTGTTTTCTTCGTGCAAAACAAAAAATTCAAGTTTCAATTTTGCTCAAGACAACCGCTACATACTATACTCTACACTTATACATTTGGGACAAAGAGAAGTTTTAAATGAAAATTATGAAAAAGCTTTTGAGAATTATGAAAAAGCATTTTCAGAGGTAGAAAAACCTTTCGTACATCATTATTACACGGCAATTCAGTTAGCAATGTTGTTGAACAAACTTGAAAAATCAAAAGAGTTAATATCAAAAGGAATGCAAAAAGGCATTTCTCCAAAAATGTTATATAATGATTCACTAATAAACGGTTTTATAAATGAAAAAAAACTCAAAAACTTTGTAGAACAACAATTTACAAAAGAAAAACTAGTTTACGAAAAATCAATTAATCGATTTTTGCTAGATACAATTGCAAAACTTTCATTTATAGATAATAAATGGAAAGTACATTATTTAGATTCTCTCAATAATTTATATTTTAAGGATTCTAAAAGTACTGAAACAATATACTGGAAGAAATATGATAGTATCGTTACTGATATTGTAGAAGACAAATTAATTCCATTGATAGAAAAATATGGATATCCAGGAGAGAGTCTAATTGGAATTCATGGTTTTGCAGATGGATATGACAAGCAGTCTTATGGTTTATATAATGGTAGTGTTAAATTGATTCTACTACATTATTTTTCATATCCAAGAAGTTGTAAATATAACAATATACTTTTGAAAGAAGTTCATAAAGGTAATCTGCTACCTAAAGAATATGCTTCATTTATTGATTTTCAAGCACAATGGGGCAATAGCAAATATTGTAAAGTGTTGTATTACAACGAATGGCACACTACGGAAGACAGCACTTTGTTTGAACAAATCAATATCCAACGTGAAGCTATTGGACTTGAACCATCTAAAGAATTAGAATTAAAAAAGAAAAGAGGACTAGAAATTTGTAAAAAGATAAGGGAAGAAAAAAAATACAAACACATTAAATTATTTCAGTGGTGTGGTTAGTTTGTAAATAAAGAGCGGAAGGGAAAAGCTTAAAAAAGAGTACCAAAAAATAAACATATTTTTATGAAAAAAGTTGAAAACTTGAAAAGTGATCTTTTCAAAAAATTTGAAGGTAACAAATTCGAAAATCTAAACATGATTCTCGGAGGAGATCCAGGAACATCAAAGGAGACTGATTGTTCAGAGACAAAATCTGATTGTACTGGGACATCTTGCGACACAACTTCGTGGAGTAATGATTCTTCCGCAAGTGGTGACACAATTAGATCAAGTGATGGTTGTAACGAGCCTACTAAATCTGTTTCTTTAGGATAATAATTTGGTAACTTCTTTAAATTTTTAAGGGGTAGAAGTGCTTTCTAAAACACAGATGAAATCGGTTGATGGTGCAAAGAGACCACGTGGATGCAGGCAATGGAGTATCAAATTATTTGGTTATACACTATTGGAGCATAACAACGATGAATGTCAAAATTCAGATGGCAATTGGGATTGGGGCGGAAATGGAGACATTCCAAATGAACCAAATTCACCAAGTTAATTAACCTTTAAGCTGACCGTTTTTTAATGGTCAGCTTTCATAGAATCTTCAAATGAAAAATCTAAAATTCTTACTATTATTTTTACTACTTTATTCTACGCAGCGAATACTTGCTCAAGATTCTATTATTCATTTAAACGAAGTGCAAGTAAAGCATTATAAACCAAGAGATGTAAAAAAGGTTATTAAAAGTATAAAAAAAAGATTACAAAGTAATTACTTAAATGAGCAAAAAGCTTACACTGTAGTGCAGCAGTCTTTATTGAATAATAAAGACACGTTAATAAATATTGATGCAAATTATTATTTCAACATAAAATCTTTGAATAATAATTTTACGAAAACAATAATTGACAGTCTAAAAAATCAAAAATATGTAAATCGTAATTTTTTTGAAAAGTACGATGATTATTCAGATTCACCTTTTAGATGGATCTCAGAAGTATTAATTAATAAAAATCTAAATGTTTCTAGCTTTGAATTCTTCAATTATATTTCCGAATATAATTACGACATAAATGTAGTTCAGAATACACTATATATAAGTTTTTTTACTGAAGATGGATTTACTGGTTTTTTAATTTGTGATAAAAAAAACTATAATTTGACATTGCTATCCGAAAGTTTTGACGATTTTAGAAATAAGCATTGTAACTGCCTATAAACAGGTCAATATTTCAACTTTATGCTGAAAATAAGTCAGAAC
>NZ_JBIPPD010000170.1:0-7122 GCF_044368625.1 Flavobacterium sp.
CGCTTTAAAATGCGCAATACAATTGGCTTCACTACTAAATTCGACTCCAAAACTAAAAATATTCATACCCAATAATTTATCTATCAAACAAATATACAAAAATATGAGCAATTACGGATATACATATTTTCAATTTACCTTGTTTTATTTTTAAACAAGCAAAATATAAAGTAGTAGAGTAAAAGAGGGTAGCTGATCAAGCTCCCTTTTTTTATAACATTTTATAGAACAAAAGAATGAAAAACGTATTGATTCTATTTTTATCTTTTTCTCTTACTCATTAGCTGTGTATTTCGATCGAGGATATTGATACGATTGCAATGCGAATTGGATTTCAAAAACAAAGGTACTTTTTTGACCGCAATAAGTACTACTGCAATGCGATTAGGAAAAAATAAAAAAGTGTAGTGAAATGTTGCAATCTATTGGTCGGAAACCATAAATACTTTAAAATGAAGTATTCTAAATTTGTTTCACACTGATTGGTAAAAATAATGCTATGAAAATTTCAAAAACTGGAAAAACAAAACATAAATTAAGTAAAAACGTTGAAAAGCCTATTGAAAATGAGGTTATTCAGGTGCGTGATTTTCGTGATTTAGAAAATAGTTTAATGGATTGGAATGCCGAACAAAATCAGAGTGGCCGAAATAAATAAATTGCTAACTATGAAAAAAAAATCCCCTCAAAAACCTCCATCCAAAAAATCGAGTGTTAAAGAAATATCCGAAGGCGTATATATCAATTTGAATCGCATCACTACGGATGAAAAAGAATTTGACAAAGCTATTGAAGAAAGTTTCAAAGATTTAGAGCAAGAAGAGTTGAAAAATTCCAGACGAAAATCTACAAAATCGGACAGGCAAAATCAACCCTGATTATTTCTAAAATCCTTAAAAAATGTATTACTGGTATGTTTTTTCAAGGATTTTTTTTTATTTGAAAGCGGAGTATTTTAGGAAAAAAAATGTATTTTTATTTTTTTTAATATCCTTCATAATGGAAAAAGACACAAGGGCTACTAGAACTTTAAATGCTTGCTTAAACACTAATAAGCCTACTCAGGGTTTAAATCCTTAAATTGAAAAATAATTGCTCTTTCAAACGTTTTTGAAAGAGCAATTATTTAATACACATTACAAATGAAAATCAAAATAGCGCTTCTTATTTCCCTCATCACCTTCACAGGGTTTGCTCAAATCAAAAATGGTTCAATACGATATGCTGCCAAAACAATGTTTGATGACAACGCAAATATTGAGGCAATTCAAAATGAAATTGATGAAACTAAAAAAGATGAAAGTAG
Organism: Flavobacterium sp.; assembly: GCF_044368625.1. Lineage (GTDB taxonomy): Bacteria > Bacteroidota > Bacteroidia > Flavobacteriales > Flavobacteriaceae > Flavobacterium. The sequence continues at coordinate 1,307 of NZ_JBIPPD010000170.1, forward strand.
GATGAGTTTTACCTTAAATTTTAATCTTAACGAATCATCATTTTTTGTGAATCCAATATTAGGTCGAACGGCAGAAAGTATTGAAGAATATTGTACTAGTGCAATGATAAAAACGAATTGTTATGTAAGTATTCCTGATAAAGTATTTAGAAGAGTTGGAAATTTAAATGGTGCCGAATACATTATCAATGAAGAACAAAAAGCAGATTGGGAATTGACCAACGAAACCAAAACCATCAACGGTTATATTTGCTATAAAGCCACCAGTATCTACCACAATCAATCTTGGAATGACAATCCAAAACTAAAAGTAACCGCTTGGTACACACCTAAAATTCCTGTCTCTTTTGGCCCTAACGGATATCACGGACTTCCTGGACTTATTTTAGAAATTCAGACCTACACAACAACACTTTATGTAACAAAAATTGACTTAAATGTCGACAAAAAACTGGAAATCAACCGGCTTACTGGTGGTGTAGTTTTAACTAGAAATGATATTCGAAAAAAAATACTAGCAACTTCAATACCGCAAATTGCGACATTTATGGAAACTGAATTCAAAAAAGAGGATGAACGAAATGAACGAGTAGAAAAACAAATTTTAGAACGCAAATCCAAACAACAGGAGCAAAAATAGTAATCTAAATATTGTTTATGCGCCATTTCTTTTTCCTATTAATAATTCTGCTTCCACAAATTTTTATTGCACAAAATAAATCAATCACTGGTGTAATAAAAGATTCTTTAGGCGTGCCTTTACCTAGTGCTAATATTATGGCAAGTCCAACTCAAAAAGAGAGGGCCTTAAAATTTAGTATTGCCGATGCAGACGGACGGTATAAATTAGTGCTGGAAAATAATACATCGTATACCATTTCTGTTTCTTATATGGGTTTTGACGATGAAAACTTTATATTTCGTGCCGAAGATAACACATCAGTTCGCGATTTTATCTTAAAAAGAAACAACGAACAATTACAAGAAATTATCATTAAATATGACGTTAAACCTATAGTTGTAAAAAAAGATACGATTGTTTACAACGTGGATAGTTTTACGAATGGTAGCGAAAGAAAACTAAAAGAACAACTTAAAAAACTACCTGGAGTTGAAGTAGATCGTGACGGAAATGTTACCTTACAGGGTAAAAGAGTAACCACATTTCTTGTTGAAAACGACCCGTTTTTTGGTGGTGGTTCGAAACTGGGTGTTGAAAATATTCCTGCCGATGCTGTAGACAAAGTAGAATTCATAGACCATTTTAATGAAGTTGCCTTTTTAAAAGAAGTGTCGGGTAGCCAACAACTTGCTTTAAACATCAAACTAAAAAAGGACAAGAAAAATTTTCTGTTTGGGGATATTGAAGGCGCTTCTGGAGTTCCTGACTTTTACAAATTACACAGCGGCTTGTTTTATTATGGAGGACAAACTACAGCTAGTTATATCGGTAATTTAAATAATATTGGAGACAGCACATTGGACTTTGCTGATATCATTCGATTTAGTGGCGGAAGTACTTTTCTTGACCAAAATAACGCTACCGAAGATCTATTTGCATTTGCAAGCGATAATCGAAATGTAGTTCGTGGAAAGTCGCAATTTTCAGCTGCCAATTTTACACATCGATTTACTCCAAAGTCGACTCTTTCAGCGTACGTTATCGGTTCCCGTGTAGTCAATGAAATCAAGAATACCGCTGAAATTACGTATTTTCAAAATGAATTCTCAACTATCGAAAACCGCCTAAATCAATTGGATTCCGATAAAAATTTTTTCTTGGGAAGATTGAAATTTAACCACAAAGCCTCAAACAACGAACAATGGAGCTATGATGCCAACTTCAAACTTACCGACCGAAATTTTGATGATCGTCTTACTTCAAAAACTCCCTCGCAATTTAATGAATTTGTGACCTTATCGAACTTCAAGGACGTTTATCTGAATCAATTTGTAGAATGGCATAAATCATATTCTGATACAAAAACTACAACCTTAGTGGTAAGTCAAAAATATGAAGACCGAAACAGCGCTGTAGACTGGCAAACAAACCAACCTTTTTTAACTAATTTTCTTCCGCTACTCGAAAACGATTCTTATGATGTAAACCAACTAAAAAGAATAAAAAACAACTCAATCAATGCATTATTCAAGTTTTATTGGATTGTTAGTGATTTTAGTCATCTCTATTTTGTAGCAGGAAATACGTTTATCGATGCCAAAGTGACATCGAAGGAAAAGCAAATTTTGAGCGACAATACTACCAATGATTTTTTTAATAGTGGTTTTGGCAATGATATGAACTTCCGCTTCAATGATACCAAGTCGGGAATCGAATATAAATTTTTATTCAAAAAATGGACAACAAAAGCAAGTTTATATGTTCATCATTTCAATTTGTTTACGCAAAACAATGGGTTAGAAAATCAGTATACAAAAAACGTATTACAACCTCAACTAGAAAGTGAAATAGAACTAAAAAAAGGAGAAACCGTTACGTTCAATTATCGGTTGACTAACGAATTTTCCGATTTCCAAGACTATACTAGTCAATTTCAATTGCAAAATTATCAATCCGTTTTTAGAGGAAATCCCCAACTTACCGAGCAACGACAAAACTCCTATTCGCTCTTTTACAAAAAAACCAATTTATTACAAGGTTATGTGCTCAACTTGGCTTTGAATTATTCCAAAAGATCGAATGCAGTTCGAAATGAACTTATTATAGAAGGAATCAACCAGTTTACAACATCTGTTCAAAACAACATTCCGGAAGAAAATGCGCTATTCCGAGGCACAATAACCAAAAATGTGTACAAATTCAATGTGGGATTTAATTCATTTTTTACCACAATAAATTTCATACAACCCATTAACGGCGAACGAAATTTTGTTACCAGAAATGCCACCAATTGGGGTGTCGTATTTAAAACGGCTGATAAAAACTGGCCGTTTATTACCCTAAAATACAACCGTTCTTTTGACGAATTCAAAAGCGTTACCGCGTCAAATTTTCACTCCGATCGGTTTTCAATTGATTACGATGTAGTACTTAAAGACGTGCTTGTTTTCAAAGCTTTTCACGATTATCAAAGCAATTACAGCACAAACAGCACTGTTACTTCTTTTCACACTACTAACTTTAGTATCGGCTATCAACCTTTAAATAGTGCTTGGAAATTTGAACTAGACGGCAGAAATATATTTGGTAACTCCATTATCAATTCCAACTCATTTTCAGCTTTTTCAACTACCAATCAAACTACATTTATCTTGCCTCGTATCATTTTACTTTCGGCAACATTCAAGCTTTAAAAATATTTTTCTAGAACACACTAGCTTTACTTTTTTTATAACATATAATCGCTCATAACACTACAAACAGCGGATAAGTAAGTCTCATTTAAACGTATCATTCTATTTTTTTGTTTAAACTGAAGGCATTACTATTAAACAATCTTTGCAATTGCATACAATAAGCTTACCTTTGCAACGATAAAAAACCAAAATGGCGCGACATTCCAAAGACAACGATTTACCCAAAGCTAAACTAACTTCGAGTTCACTTAGCAAAGCAGTACGGATTTTTAAATACGGCCGAAATCACAAATGGAAATTTTACATTGGCCTCCTATTTTTATTCTTAACCAGTGCCACGGCTTTGGCTTTTCCAAAATTAATGGGAATGCTGGTGGACTGTGTAACCAATAAGGATCTAGGTAAAGCCAATGAAATTGCGTTACTGTTGATGGGCGTTTTGTTTCTACAAGCCATATTTTCCTTCTTCAGAATTTCACTTTTTGTAAATTTTACTGAAAATTCATTGTCCAATATTCGGTTTGCCTTGTATGAAAATTTGGTCAAACTACCGATGACCTTTTTCTCCCAAAAACGCGTTGGCGAACTCAACAGCCGCATCAGTGCTGATATTTCCCAACTTCAAGATACTTTTACCACCACAATTGCCGAATTTTTACGACAACTCATTTTAATCATTGGCGGATTCGTAATCCTAGGCAGCATCAGCCCAAAGTTGACTTTTATGATGTTAGGAATTGTACCCATTGTTGCCGTAGCAGCGGTAATTTTTGGGCGATTCATCCGAAAATACGGCAAGAAAACACAAGATAAAGTAGCCGAAAGTCAAGTGATTGTCGAAGAAACCCTGCAAGGAATTTCGAACGTAAAAGCTTTTGCAAACGAGTGGTACGAAATCCAACGCTACAAAACCAAAATCAAAGAAATTGTACAAATCGCCATCAAAGGCGGACAATACCGCGGTTACTTTGCCTCGTTCATTATTTTATGTCTTTTTGGATGCGTCGTAGTCGTGGTTTGGTACGGAATCACCCTAACCATAAAAGGCGAAGTCGAAGGCGTGGGCGACTTGATTTCCTTTATTTTATACACCACTTTTATCGGAGCTTCTTTTGGCGGCATTGCCGAAATGTATGCCCAGATTCAAAAAGCGGTTGGTGCTACTGAACGTGTTTTTGAACTTTTAGACGAAGTTCCTGAACACATCAACTCAACACCAAATCCTGCTACAGAGAAAATCACAGGAAATGTTTCGTTCAAAAAAGTCTCGTTCAGCTATCCTTCTCGTCCCGAAATTGAAGTGTTGAAAGACGTTAATTTCGATATTAATTTTGGTCAAAAAATTGCCATAGTAGGGCCAAGTGGTGCTGGAAAATCAACCATTGCCTCACTTCTCTTGCGTTTTTATAACATTGACAAAGGCGAAATTTTAATTGACGGCAAAAACATCAATGCGTTCCCACTCGAACAATTGCGGGGCAATATGAGTATCGTTCCACAAGACGTGATTTTATTTGGCGGAACCATTAAAGAAAATATCGCTTACGGAAAACCAACTGCCACCGATGAAGAAATTATGCAAGCCGCAAAACAAGCTAATGCCTATAATTTTATCGAAGGATTTCCCGAACAAATGGAAACCTTGGTAGGCGAACGCGGCATTAAACTTTCCGGCGGACAACGCCAACGCATTGCCATTGCCAGAGCTTTACTTAAAAATCCAAGCATCCTCATTCTAGACGAAGCCACTTCGTCTTTAGACAGCGAAAGCGAAAAATTAGTTCAAGAAGCCTTAGAGGTTTTGATGCAAGGCAGAACGAGTTTTATCATCGCACACCGACTTTCCACCATCCGGAAAGCTGATCAAATCCTGGTACTCGATGGCGGAACTATTACCGAAAAAGGCACCCACCAGGAACTCATTGCCCTTGAAAATGGCATGTATAGGAACTTAAGTGCGTTGCAGTTTAGTTAGGAAGCCTCCCCCAACCCCTCCGAAGGAGAGTCGCTTGGAAGTTGAAAGAGGTAAGTTTGATTTTTTCAAGTTGAACTTGATTTGTTATGCTGAACTTGTTTCAGCATCTAATTTTCTTTTTATTGGAGCGACCCGAACGAAGTGAATTGGCGAAGCAATGGATTGGGGTTTTTCATCCCGAAGTTTCGGGAGAAGCCTAAAGATGGATTCTCGATCCCCGACAGGAGTCCTGATAGCCATCGGGGGTGGCTTTTTTCGAGCGAAAATGACTAAAAAGAAGCCAAAAGTCGTGATTCTAAAAAGAGTTAAAAATTTTTTTCGGCTTATTTGTCGTGCTGCATTTTTTTCAGCGTCTAAACTTTAAATAGCAAGATGCCGAAACAAGTTCGGCATGACAATGGCTGGAGAAGCTATTTGTCATACCGACGAAGGAAGTAATTCTAATCCTGCATTTCAAATCCCAATTCTAAATCTCAAATACTAATTCCTAAACTTTCTCCTTGTATGAATTTTAAGAAAAATC
>NZ_JBIPPD010000310.1:0-2862 GCF_044368625.1 Flavobacterium sp.
AAAGTTTCGATCTGTAAGTTGAAAACGTGAACGATTTGGCGATACAGATATTCTTGGAATAATGCTCCAAGAGTCTAAAACTCGAACAGTAACATCGACAGAATCGGCACTTGTTTCGGCTATTTGGGCAGTTATAAAAACCTCACGCACAAAGCGTTGATTTCGAATCAAACGTTCGGTTTCTCGAACCAATAATGAATCTAGCGGAGTGTTTTTTTTGAGCAAAGTTAGATTTCGGATTGCAAATTCTTTGGATTTTAAGTGCATCGTGTTGCCGGCTTCTTCTGCCCAATTTTTAGGTTTTCTAGTAGTATCTGTTACCGAATATCCAAAGGGGTCTAAAGTTTGAATATTAATTTTACGGATTATTTTGCCTTCGTATTTTTTATATTCACGATTTTTGGGACGTCGGATAGGATTAGCATTTTTAGTACTCGTCCGTTCAAACATTGCTTTATGAAGCAATCGACCTACTTTGCTTTTTTCGCTAAACTTTTGGATATTTTGGTATAAAGTGGTGTCTTTTTTTGTTTTGGGAACTTCAATAATTTTCTTTTTTACTTTAGTTTCAGTCGTGTCTTTTTTTGTGTTTTTTTCCTGCGCCAAAATACTGTTTGTAAAAAACAGTACAATCATAAGTATAAAAAAAGACAGCGTAACTTTCATTTGCGATTTTAGCGTAAGGATCTTGTAGCCATTCGAAAAGACAATCGGTTTACAAGTCCAAAAGGTAAAAGTGTGTAAATATAAAAAACCGATTTTTTATTTAAAAATCGGTTTCAATCTGTTATAAGGTTTTGTTGTCCTCTGAGTCAGGGAGCTTTTTTATAACAATTCCAGAAACGGCAGCCTGGACCGCCATACCTAAGAGGTGTTTAAAAATTCCTGCTTTTGGACCAATTATAAGTTTTTTGGTAATAAAGCCAGTTGCAAGTCCAATTCCTGTTTTCAATAATCCATTTTTGAAACCAGCTGAAGTTACCGTTTCTCCTATATTTGATAATCCTTCGTGTAATTTTTCTTTAACAATGTTTACAGGATTGATTTGATCTAAAGTAAATTCGGCGTGTTTTTTAAGAATTTCCAATTCCAATACACGTTGTGCTTCCATATTTCGGATGGCTTCGGCCAGGCTTTTATCGCTGTTAATGTTGTACATTATCTTTTTCTTTAAAAATTTGCTTAATTAGGAAATCATTGATTCGCGCTTCTAACCATGCTTTACGGTTTATTGAAATGATAATTGCAACAATGCCGTAAATTCCAGCCAATGCAAAGAATCCATAATAACTAGCTCCTAATAATTCACCTAAATACAAAGCCAAACCTATTGAAAGGAGTATAAAAAATAAAGCAATAATAACAGCTATAACCAAACTCGATGCGATTGTTGCAAAAACATCGGTCATTTTATCTATAGCTTTCAATCGGTATAACTCTAAAGTGGTTTTGATATACGATTCCACTTTTTCGAAAAGCGTTTCTATTAATATTGCTTTATCCTTCATAATTTTAATTTAACTATTTAATTTGATTTGCAGCTCTGATTTTAGCTTCATGTGCTAAATCTTTACCGTCTTCGTAAAGTCTAGCTCCTTCTGATTTCGCTTCTTGTGCAAGATCTTTTCCTTCTTCAAACAAGTGTGACGCTTCTTTCTTAGCGCTTTCAAATTTAGAAGAAAGGGAACTAATTACTTCTTCATATTTGTTTTTTATTTCGTCAACAGAATCTTTACTTCTTTTGGCAATTTTTTTTCTAGTTTCTGTTCCTTTTTCAGGAGCAAATAAAATTCCTAGTATTGCACCTGTTGCTAATCCTGCGATTGCACCTAAAACTACTTTTCCTGAACTCATAATGCTGATTTTTAAAATTAATATTTTTTTTTCAATTAGCGAAAGATATAGCAGTCTTTCGCTTTTTTTTCTTTTTCATTAACAATTTTTCCCACCCAATTAGAATCGGTATCCTAAAGTAAGTTGCAACAATTGATTTTTATAATTGATGTCACTTGTACTGTTGTCTTTGTTTACTTTGCTTAAATCCCAAGACCCGCGAGCGGAGATTAAGAAATTTTCTACTGTAAAATCAATACCTGCCGAAAGGCCTAAAGTTGCTCGATTATTATTATCGTCAAAATCTTCTTCGTTAATGGCACTAAAACCGTTTAACTCATATTTAGTGCTTAACAAATAGGACAGTTGTGGTCCAGCAAGAAGACTGATATTTGGCGTAGGTTTAATTTGCAAATGAATTGGCACATCTAAATAGTTGGATGTGATGCTACCGTCTAAAAAAGTTCCTTCGGTTTTAAAACCTTTTTGAGAGTACATCAATTCAGGTTGAATACCAACAAGTTTACTCAAAGGTATCGAAACAAATACACCACCTGCGAAACCTACTTTTCCGTCGGCAACAAATCCGTCTCCACTTTCGCTGTAAACATTGGAATAGTTGGCACCCGCTTTTATACCCACTTTTAATTCTTCTCTTGCATCCATATCATAGGTGGAAGAGTTTGTTTGAACTTGTGCAACAGTTGTTTGGGTTGCAAATAAAGCTGCTGCGAATACGGGAGCGATAAATAATTTTTTTAATACTGTCATAATAATTGAAATTTGATTTGAAAATTAATTTTGGTTGTCTAATTCTTGAAATTCACGTTCTAATGCGTCTGCATTTTCTTTTAAGTCATTTTTAAAAGTGTCGTAACTTGATGAGTCGTAAGTCGTATAAGCCTCTAATTTTGCACTTAAAGCTTCGTTTTTAATCTGTAAGGCGTCAATTCGAGAAGTATAATCTTCTTTTTCTTTGGATGTTCCTTTGATTTCCTTAACTCTTAAGTCACGAATTTTTTTATTGTT
>NZ_JBIPPD010000113.1:0-10612 GCF_044368625.1 Flavobacterium sp.
ACAGCTACTAATTTTGATGATAAAAAAAACTTTATTGTTAAAAACCATCTATGTTTCCAAAAAACAAGTTGAATTAATTAAAACTCAATATATGAATAAAAAAACCTTTTTTGCTGCATTTTTTGTAGGTTGTCTCTCGAGTTTTGCATAAGTAGGTATAAACACTACTTCGCCTCAAGGAGCATTAGATGTTATATCTACCAATAGCGGTGTGATTTTTCCACGTGTTGCCAATGTTGATGCAGTAATTGCCCCAGTAAATGGAATGGTCATTTATGACGAAGCCGAGAAATGTTTTAAAGGCTATGCTGACGACTCTTGGAAAGACATCACGCCTTGTACACCTCTTCCGCCAGATCCTGCAGTCTTTACTATTGCTAACCCAACTTACCAAGGTGTCTCAGTAATAGATGCTACAGGTATTGGATACAATGGCGAGGCCGTTCCACCTGCATCAACCATAACTGTACAAGCTACAACCACATCAGCGGGTTCTTACACGCTTACTGCTACAGACCCCAATACTGGACTAGTGTACAGCAAAAGCGGCGTATTTGAAACGGCAGGCACTTTTCCTGTAGTTTTAGTGCCAAATACAGTTGTTATTCCAGAATTTTTTAGTGGAATAATGAGCATTTCCGTCTTGGGTGCATCCAATAGTATTGAGATAAATCCACGAATAGACATCAAATCGATACCAACGAGTGCAACTGAAGTAGCAGACGTAACTTTAGGCACACAAACATGGATGGATAGAAATCTTGGGGCAAGACGTGCCGCAACTGCTATAAATGACGCATTTGCTTATGGCAACTTTTTTCAATGGGGAAGACCGGCAGATGGTCACGAAATTGTCGTTATAAATGGTAGCAATAAGTTTGCCGGTAGAACATTTTATAACGCTACCGCACAAAATGCATTAGCAACTAGCGATACGCCTGGATATAATAATTTTATAGGCGTTTCTTTCGGTGGAATTGGGGACTGGAGAGACGACAACAATAACAATCGTTGGGCATCTTCTCCCCAAGGACCCTGTCCAAGCGGTTATTACGTACCCACAACCGCAGAATGGCAAACAGCCGTTTCTAGCGGATCGATGAACAATGACACCGACGCCTATGCCTCTGTATTAAAACTACCTGCATCTGGTTATACCGATTCAAGAGATGGAAAATATTACAGTACTATAATCGCTAATTATTGGACTCGCTCCGTTACATTTTTAAATTTCCCTTCCACTAATGCTTTTTTAATTGCTTTTAAAAGCAACGAAATCACAACCAACTCTAGTGCCGCTCGTGCCGTAGGCTTTAATGTTCGGTGTATCAAAGCTGAGTTGGCTTTTAAAACTCCTTAATTATTTGACTATTGAAAATAAATAATAGTAAAATAAATTAGAAATAAATAATTGTAACTAATTTTCAGTTAGTCAAAGACCACAGCATCTAAACTGTGGTCTTTTTATAAAACTAGGAAAGTATGGCGCTGGATTTATCGTTAAGTTACTTTTATGGTTAATAAAAAGATACCAAAAAATAATGACAAAAATTTTATCCTTTTATTTGCTAGTCGTGCATACACTAGTTTTTTCGCAGCATAGTTATTCAATCCAAGGGCACTTTCCGCATTTCCCAAATAGCAAATACGAACTGAAAGGCTTTAGTGGTTTTCAACAAATTACATTGTCTACGAGCGAAAGTAAAGATGACGGTAAGTTCGTGATTAACTATCCATCAGAATATTGTGGTGTTGCCCACTTGTATATGAATGGAGCTTATCAGAATTTATTTTTACTTAACAAAGAAAATATAAATGTTTTCTGGAAAGATCTCACTAATAAAGACGGTCTACAAATACAAGGTTGTAAAGAATACGACACCTTTTTAAAAGGCATGAAAACCTTTCAAGAAGCTGAGGCCAAAGTAGCTGGTTTAAATTACTTACTCCCTCTTTACTCCAATGATAGTATAAAACAACACAAATTTGCAGAGGAGCTCAACTTTACTTCTAATAGCTTTCCTTCTTACATAAAATCAGTACCTGAACATTTATTTGCCAGACAGTATTTGCTTACCAAAGGATTGATAGAACAAATGCCTAGAAGTTTAGAAACCTATACCTGGCGGGCTCCTTCTCATGTAATCGAATTTATGGCAATAGACTTTAAGGCTTTAAAGCATTCTGGTCTGTTTAAGGATGTTATCCATGGATACACTAATCTCGTCGAGCGATTTCCGCAAGAAGAAGTATACCCTTTGCTCAATGATGCGATAAATAAAGTACTTACTGAACTCAAAGATGAAACCACCATACAACAAGAAATTGCACACTATTGGTTTACACTTCTTGAACGAAAAAGTCTATTTTCTTCTGCCGAATATTTAGCGCTGAAAATGCTCAATCAAAATAATTGTGTCTTAGATGAGAAAAGTGCTACTATGTATGAACAATACAGGTCTTTGGCGGTAGGCAAAACAGCACCCGATATAATTTTAGATAAAAATGTATCCTTAAAAAAAATGAAAAGCAAGTATAAATTAGTAGTATTTGGAGCCAGTTGGTGTCCAACATGTAAGACCGAAACGCTACAGCTTGTTGAACTAAATGAGGTTTGTAAGAAAAACGGAATAGAGATTGTTTACATAAGTATTGACACCGACCAAAGGGCTTTTGAAGAAGAATACAAGTCAGTACCTTGGCTTACCTACTGTAATTTTGAAGGCTGGGAAACAAAAAGCGCAAAAGATTATTATGTTTTTAGCACTCCAACCTATTTCGTATTAGATCGTAATCTGAAAATTATACTGCGACCTAATTCTGCTACTCATTTTAAAACATGGATAGAACAAAAGTTAAAGCAAGAAAAGGAAAAGTAAAAAATGTCTAACTATTTACGCATTGAACATTTCAAAATTAATGGTTATACCGGTTTCGTTTACGGATGACATAAACAACAAAGTTATAAATCATGAAGAATTATGAGTTGGAGTTAAAGATTTAGTCCCGAAGCCTCGGCATACGATTTTTCATTAACGCAACCCATTAAAACTTTCTACATCTAAATGAAAAATCCTATAACATGAAAAAAATTTTAACCCTATTTGCAGTTGTTTTGCTGTTTCAAAGTTTTCAATGCGAAGATGATACAGCTCCAACGGATCAAAGTTTTGATTTGGTAACGCTTCAACAAGAGCGCCAACTGATTTTGAATTACATCGCTACATTTAGCTGTAATGATGCCTCAAGTTGTAATTCTATTGCTTTTGGAAGCAAAGCTTGTGGTGGTCCAAAAGAATATTTGGTGTATCCGAGTACAGTGGATTTGGAATACTTAACAGAGAAAGTAAATAATTACAATGCGATGGAAAATTCGTACAATGTAAAGTACAATGTTGTTTCGGATTGTATGGCTGTAATGCCACCACAAAATATCGGTTGTGTAGACGGCGTTTGCACGGTATTACCTTAAAAATTAACACAAAAAAAGGGACAAAGCTAGAAACTTGTCCCTTTTTTGTTTTATGAACTAAATTAATTAATAATAATCTTTTTCCATGATTTCTCAGAAGCGTTCTGAAGTTCGATAAGATACACACCTTTAGGCAATTCTTCTACATTAATTTCCAGTTCATTAGCTCCCAAATCTCCTTCCACAGTCTTCATAAAAGCACCCGTTTGTGAGTATATATTGATGCGATCTAAAGTAGTTTTAGATTTCACTCTGAAGTTTCCGGTAGATGGATTTGGGTAAACAGCTGAGGCATTCAAAGAAAAATCTTCAACGTCTAAAGCAGTTCTTGTCAAAGTTGTACTTGTATGAACTCCTGTATGTTGACTTAAAAATGTATTATTACTCAAGGCAAAAATAATAGGAATTGAACTTGTTGAATTTGTAAAAGTATAATCTCCTGTAGAAACTAAATTTCTAGTTGCCACAACAGTTCTTACTCCAGATGCAACATTATCAGAACCTATAGTCCAACTTTGCGATCCTGATGCATCAGGAGATGGTGGAGAATATCCAGAAGGTGTATAATCTCTATTTGCTGAAGAATTCCAAATAAACATATCTGAAACACTCGCCATTGAGTTGCCTCCAAATCCAATTCCCAACCAAGTATTACTTGGTCCTGTTAAAGTAAGTGTTACTGTAGTGCTATTTGTATCAATTTTTAAAGTCATACCTGTAGTCAAGGTAACTGTTCCTGTAGAAAATTGCGCAAATGAAGAAAATCCCATCGCAATTGCTACAATTAAAAGTAATTTTTGTTTCATAATCTTTTGTTTTTTGAGGTTAATGATTGTTTATTTTAGTAAGTTAATAATTGTTTCGTTTCCTGAAAAAACAGCATGTTCAAATGCAGTCTTTCCTTCTTTGTCCTGATGGGATTTATCAGCTTTATAATGCAATAACATACTTAAAATTTCAGGATTCTGAAATTGAACTGCATAGATTAAAGCAGAAATTCCGTTTGCATCTGATAAATTTACATCCGCTTTTAAATCCAATAATGTTTTTACAATTTCAATATTTCCTTTCACAACAGCAGCCATTAATGGTGTTCCCATGGTGGAGTTGTAATTTAAGTTGGCACCATTTTCGATTAGAAATTGAGCCACTTCCGTATTTCCGCGGTAGCAGGCCAATATTAAAGGAGAGTAACCCGCCTCATTAATTTCATCAACTACTTTTGGATTTTGCTCAAAAAGCGCTTTGGCTTCAGCCACAGTTCCCGTACGAGCGACATCAAAAATAGTGGAGGATTTTTGTGCAAAAGAAGAAAGTGTAAAAAAAAGAAAAATCAAATAAAAGTAATTTTTTACCATAAATATATTTAAAATGTTAACACAATAACTGAACAAAGATATAAAATAAAAGAAAAGGTTGCGTCATAATTATTTATGCAACCTCTTTATATTTAAATTTTTACAAAACCTTCTTTCGCGTGGAATCCCTTTGCCGCAATTCGGTTTTAATCACTACTGTTTTATACGATGTTTCCTCTCCTTTGGATTCTAATTTATCAATTAACATCCGGGCGGCGGCTTCACCAATTTCTGGACCATGTTGACTCACAGTGGACAAACTCGGCGTCATTCTTCGAGACCAAACGCCATCTGCAAAACCTATGATTGATAAATCTTCTGGAATTTTATACCCTTTTTCTAACGCATACTTCAAACTTGAAACCGAGGCGTGTTCGTCTAAAGCAAAAATACCGTCAATGCTTTCACTGGAAAAAAGCGCTTGTAGTTTAGCATCAAATTCATCCACAGCATCGCTCAGTATGATAAGGTTTTCGTCTACTGGAAAATTATTTTGATCCAAAGCTTTGAAATAACCATTGGCGCGGAGTTTTCCAACACTTAAATTATCAATACTCGAAAGCAATGCAATTTTTTTGCAACCAATATCAATAAGGTGCTGGGTCCCGTCAAATGCGGAATCGAGATCATCCACAATTACTTTGTCGCATTTTACCAAATCGGTAACACGATCAAACATTACAATCGGAACGCTATCATTGATGCAATCTATAAAATGATCAAAAGATTCTTTGGTTTGCGATTCTTCGGCAATCGAAAGAATAAATCCGTCGACCGTACCGTTACTCAACAACTCCATCATGTGAATTTCCTTTTCTAAAGACTCATTAGAAATACAAGTGATGATATGATAGCCTTTCTCTTCGGCAACCTTTTCGATTCCAGTAAAAACCTTTGCAAAAAACGAATTTAAAATATTAGGCAGTATAACACCAATCGTTTTTGTCTTTCTGCTTTTTAAATTTAATGCCGTAATATTGGGCTTGTAATTTTTTAGCTTTGCAAATTCCTGAATTTTGTTCTTGGTTAAGTCACTAATTTCGGGGCTGTTATTGAGGGCTTTAGAAACCGTGGAAACGGAAACACCTAACTGTTTTGCAATTTGCTTTAGTGTTGCTTTTTCTTTCATATCTGAAATATTGAACTGTAAAAGTAGAAAAAAAATAACTATTTGCCTGCAAAAGTGTTAATTAAGGTCAAAAATAGTGTTGAATGTAAATTAAACGCAAAAATATTACTTTCAAAAAGCATTTTTTTGGGTATATTTCAAGAAATCAAATATGTTTAAGTAGATAAAAAAACTTCTAGTTGATCAAAATCTTTGCAACGAAAACCAATTACCTACTATGTTCATTTTAAAAATGATAGCTAATAAATTGACTTCGACAAAATTATCTTTTCTAGGTATTTGTATTATAAATAAATAATTGTACTTTTGCACTCCCTTTTCCCGACGTTTCGGGAGGGAATGGAATGTTTAATTAAAAATATATTATGGACGCATTAAGCTACAAGACAGTTTCAGCAAACAAAGCCACCATTACAAAGGAGTGGATTGTTGTAGACGCTGAGGGTCACAACTTAGGACGTCTTGCTTCAAAAGTCGCAATGATTTTGAGAGGTAAGTACAAACCAAGTTACACACCACACGTGGACTGTGGAGATAACGTAATTGTTATCAACTCAGAAAAAATCAACCTTACAGGTAAAAAAATGGATGACAAAATTTACATGCGTCATACAGGCTACCCAGGAGGTCAAAGAACTTTAACTGCTAAAGTATTGCAAGCAAAAAACCCTGCAACTCTAGTAGAAAAAGCAGTAAAAGGAATGTTGCCTAAAAACAAATTAGGAGCGGAACTTTTCAGAAATTTAAATGTTGTTGTAGGTTCTGAGCACAAACAAGGCGCTCAAAAACCGAAAACAGTTAACCTTAACGATCTTAAGTAATGGGAGTTATTCACAAAATCGGTAGAAGAAAAACCGCTGTTGCACGTGTATATGTTTCGGAAGGAACAGGAAAAATCACGGTAAACAAAAAAGAATTTACAACTTATTTCCCAACAGCTACTTTACAGTACAAAGTGTTACAACCAATGTCTATGACAGAAAATGTTGACAACTATGATGTAAAAGTAAACGTTTACGGAGGTGGTTCAACAGGACAAGCAGAAGCGGTGCGAATGGCTTTGGCTAGAGTAATGTGTGAAGTTGGCGAAGGAAACAGAGCTATCTTAAAACCAGAAGGTTTATTGACAAGAGATCCAAGAATGGTTGAACGTAAGAAATTCGGTCAGAAAAAAGCTCGTAAGAGATTCCAATTCTCTAAACGTTAATAGTACCGTCTTGTACATTTGGTGCAAGACAACAATTTATTATTATTTAAAAAAGATTTGTTGTTCCTGTCGAGGCAGGAAACTAGTTTAGCATCTAAATGAAGCCTAAAGCACAAAAGCCCAAAGGAACATTGCTAATTCAACAGAACGTAAACTATTACATTAAAATGGCAAACAAAGTAGAAGTTAAAGAATTACTAGAAGCAGGTGTACACTTTGGACACATGACTAGAAAATGGGACCCGAACATGGCTCCTTACATTTATATGGAACGTAATGGAATTCACATTATCAACCTATATAAAACAGCAGCAAAAATCGAAGAAGCTGCCGATGCAATGCAAAAAATTGCTGCATCAGGTAGAAAAATCTTATTCGTAGCTACTAAAAAACAAGCAAAAGACATCGTAGCTGAAAAAGCTGCAGCAGCTAACATGCCCTACATCACTGAAAGATGGCCTGGTGGAATGTTAACTAACTTTGTAACTATCCGTAAAGCTGTTAAAAAAATGGCAACGATTGATAGAATGAAAAAAGACGGTACTTTCATGACTTTGTCTAAAAAAGAACGTTTACAAGTGGACCGTCTTCGTGCAAAATTAGACAAGAACTTAGGTTCTATCGCTGATATGTCACGACTTCCAGCTGCATTATTCGTAGTAGATATTAAAGCAGAACACATCGCAATTAAAGAAGCTCAAAAATTAAACATTCCAGTTTTCGCAATGGTAGATACAAACTCTGACCCAAGAGAGGTTGATTATGTAATACCAGCTAACGATGACGCTTCTAAATCAATTGAGAAAATTTTGTCTATAGTAACTGCTGCCGTAATTGACGGTAATGCAAACAGAACTTCTGACAAAGATGCTGACGAACAACCAGCAGATGAAGTAGTTGTGGCTCCAAAAGCAGCGACTCCTTCTGAAACAGTAGAAGCTACAACTGAAGAAGTGAAAACTGAAGAATAAATAAAATAAATTCCAATATTAAAAAATTCCAAATTCCAAAGTATTGAGTTTAATTCAATTGGGATTTGGAATTTTTAAATTTTAAATTTTAAAAAAAATAAATTATGGCAACAATAACTGCTGCAGACGTAAATAAATTAAGAACACAAACAGGTGCAGGAATGATGGACTGCAAGAAAGCACTTGTTGAGGCGGACGGAAATTTCGAAGAAGCCATCCAAAATTTAAGAAAAAAAGGACAAAAAGTTGCTGAAAATCGTTCTGATCGTGAGTCGACTGAAGGTGCCGCGGTTTCTTTTGTAAATGCTGATAACACTAGAGGAGCAATTATCACTTTGAATTGCGAAACTGATTTCGTAGGAAAAAACGAATCTTTCGTAACTTTAGCTAAAGAATTGGTTCAAAAAGCAATCAACTTTTCTTCAAAAGAAGACTTTTTAGCTTCTGATTTTAACGGAATCACTGTTGCTGAAAAATTAATTGAGCAAACAGGTGTTATCGGAGAAAAAATCGAAATCGGTGGTTTCGAAATTTTAGAAGGTGCTTACGTTGGATCGTATGTTCACGTTAACAAAATCGCTGCTTTAACAGCCATTTCTGCTGCAACTAACAATGCGGACGTATTGACTAAAGATATTTCGATGCAAGTAGCTTCAATGGGTGCTGACACATTATCGTATAAAGATTTCGATCCTGCTTTCGTTGCTTCTGAAACAGATGCTCGTATTGCTATTATCGAAAAAGAAAATGAAGAAGCAGCTCGTTTGGGTAAAACATTGAAAAATGTACCTAAATATATTTCTTACGCTCAATTGACCGAAGAAGTGATCAAACAAGCGGAAGAAGATGCTAAAGCAGAATTGAAAGCAGAAGGAAAACCAGAACAAATTTGGGATAAAATTCTTCCAGGAAAAATTCAGCGTTTTATTTCTGACAACACTACTTTAGACCAAGAAAAAGCGTTGTTAGATCAAAACTTTATCAAAGACGATAGTAAAAAAGTAAGTGATTACGTAAATGGATTCAATGTGGAAATCACAGGATTCAAGCGTGTTGCTTTAGGATAGAATTCCTTCGAAAGAAGGAATCTACAAAATAGAAGATGCCTTTTTTTAAAGGCATTTAAAATCCCGATTCAATGAATCGGGATTTTTTTATTAAAAAAAACCCGCATTTTTGTTTAGTTTTTCAAACTTTACCAGTATGAAAGTAAATTAAAAATTGAGCGCGACAACCTAAATCTTATAATTTACAAAATCATTCACACTAATGCCGAAAATGTTCTTTGTAGATACTTTTTTTCAGTTCGATAACAGCTAGTCTATACTTGTTTATTTTTTTAATTATTCAAAAACGATACTTTATTGTACCTAAAACGTATCTAGGCACAAGCTGAATAATAGATTGATAATAACTATAATTATTTAATGAAATGTAAGTGTATTGATTTTCGTTCCTAAGATTATTTAGAATTATACGATATGATAATTTACTTTCTATTGGGGAATAATTAATTACAAAATTATTAAATGAATAAGTTGTGTTATTAACGTGATAAAATGCATTATTACTCTCTGCCAAAATTGTTTTAGAAACCTTGCAATTGATATTTAAAAACGCGTCTTTCGTTGTATTATTTGTTTTCAAATCTTGAAAATTAGATTGAAAGTAATTATATGAAAAACCAAAATCAAAATTCATTTTAGCTTTAAAATAAGTGGTGCCAGAGTATTTGACTGTATTAATGGAATTAGTGGAATTTAAAAATTTTGTGGAATTTACATTAACTGGAGCAGTTATCCAACTAATATTTGTTCCAATTTTTGAAGCTAGTTTTATTTTACGGCTATATTTAACGATACCAAAATTAAAATTATAACTTTCACCGCCTCTAGTTTGAATGAATGCATTAAAGTTAAGTTCGTTTGCTAAATTACTTACTGTATTTAATATTAATTTTGAATTTACGTAAGACAAACCTGTATTTATTGAGAATCTATTTGCATCATTATAATAGTTATAATTAAATGACGTTGTTTGGTTTTTTACAGGCTTTTGATCCGCATTTCCTTGAAAAAAACTGCGATAATCCGTCAACTGAAAATTTGATGTTAGTTGATTTATTTCAGGTAATAAACTGTTTTCTGCAAAGGATAAAGAAAAATTACCGAAACCTGTTCTTTTAATGTTAAAGTAAAATGCAGGATTTAAAAGAAAAATATTCTCTGAAAAAAAATTAGATTTAAATAATGACTGCTGCCAGTTCAAATTTGCTGTGACATCGAATTTATTTGAAAAATTATAGCGTAATGTGTTTTCTTGAATAAAATTAAAGAGTTTTAGATTACTGTTGTTTTGATAAGCGGGAAAATTTTGATTTTCTACTGTAAATATGTTGTTGAACTGTTCTTTGTTATACTCAAATTGAACACTATTTGTAAGGTCTAACTTATTAAATTTTGAAATTAATTTTGA
>NZ_JBIPPD010000010.1:0-32836 GCF_044368625.1 Flavobacterium sp.
TTTTTATTTTTCACTCTAATGAATAAGGTGAAAACACCACCTAGCACTAAAAATAAACCCGCCAGACGAATGACATTTATGGGATTATTTCCTAGCCAATCGTAAACAAAATATTGCATGGTGATGATTTGGATAATCATTGGAATGACAATAAACATGTTAAAAATACCCATATAAACACCTCTTTTTTGTTTTGGAATAGCTCCAGCTAAAAGTTGGTAAGGCACTGCTAGCATTGAAGCCCATGCAATTCCGAGCCCAAAAGAATACAAATAAATGGTACTTAAAGTAATGTTGCTTCCAAAGGGATTATAAATTGAAAACAAAACCGTTGTATTGTCAAGATAAGGAACTGAAACTAATCCAATACCTCCTAAAACTAAGGCGATAAAATGAACGCCTTTAGCCCCGATTTTAACTGCCAGCGGGATTAAAGCAAATGCCGATAAAAAGCAAATTATATTGTAGGTCCCATTAAGATTTCCGGTAAGTAATTGGGCTTTCGAAAAACCCTCTGAAGATTGTTCGCTTGTATTGAAAATTGAAATTGACAATGCCGATGTGATGTATTCCCAATAGCAAAACATAGCATACCATGTAAAAAATTTTACAGGAATGAGCTGCTTCATGACCAGTGGCATGGTTTTAATTGCGTGAGCAATTTCCAGATATACTCTTTTAAAAATATTATTTTTTTCTTTTTGTATTTTAATTTCCAGTAGTTCTTCTTCGGTTGGAGGATATTCCTTAGTTGTAGCTACAGATATTAAAACAGACACGATGGCAGCGATGGCTCCAATAAAAAATGCCCAATAAGTATAGGTGGGAATGCCGTTTTCCATCTTGTCACTGATAGATAAAATACCCAAAGCAACCAGAATAGCAGGTGTAAAATTAGCCAATGTGATCCCTAAACCAGCAAAAAAGCTTTGCATCAAAAAACCAAGTGAGTGTTGCTGTTTGGGCAGTTTATCAGCGATGAAAGCCCTGTAGGGTTCCATTGCAATATTATTCGCAGCGTCAAGAATCCAAAGTAAACTTGCAGCCATCCAAATGGCTGAAGAAAAAGGCATTGCAACTAAAGCAAAACTGGAAACAACAGCCCCAATTAAGAAAAATGGCTTTCTTCGACCAAATCTTGGACTCCACGTACCGTCGCTTATGGCACCAATAATAGGTTGAATAATTAAACCCGTAACCGGTCCTGCAAGCCAGAGCATAGGAAGACTTGCTTCATCAGCCCCTAAATATTTATAAATCGCACTCATGTTACTTTGTTGCAAACCAAAACTAAACTGAATCCCGAAGAAGCCAAAATTCATATTCCATATCTGCCAAAAGTTGAGTTTCTGTTTGTGTAACATTTTTTTATTTTTTTCAAATTTAAAAAATAGTTCCTGACACTTAGAAGCAGCAGGAACTATAACAATAAACAAAATATGAAATCTAATTTAAAATTTATACGATAACGTCATGCTTACAGAACGTCCCGGAAAGGGTCTTGCTCTTACATAATTGGTTGTGTTTTCAGTAATACTTCCTTCCTCAACTTCGGTAATGGCTAATGTATCTAAAAGGTTATTTCCAGCAACGTTGAGTGATAATCCTTTAGTTATGCCAAATTCAACAAAACTATTCAAAAGAACAAAACCGTCCATAACTAGCTCGTTACTATCTTGTGCAAATGCTTTGGTTTGACCAATGAAACTAACACCTATAGAATTATTTTTTTGTTTTGAAAATCTATACGTAGGCATAAAATTATACATCAATTTAGGTTGTCTACGTGCTTCATTCCCTTGATTATCTCCTGATGAAATCTCTGATTTTGTGTATGTCAATCCGCCACGCAAGTCGAAATCTGCATTTAAATTGTAAGCTGTTTCCAATTCAAATCCTATTGATTTGTAGTCGTTTTCGATAACGCTATTTGAAGTAGCTTCGAAACCACCTTCTTCTGTGGTTTGTGACTGAAATAAAGTTGCAAAAACATATCCTTTGCTAAATTTTTGTTTGTACCCAATTTCTGCCTGCGCCAACATATCTTTTGCATTAATTCTATCTCCGTCCAAGTAGTTCAATCCAGAAAATAAAATCCGATCTGCTTTTGCCGAACCTCCCTTACTGATTCGAGCAAAAACGGATTGCTGTTCATTAATTAAATAGTTACCTCCGATAGTGTAAGAAACAAAATCATAATCATAGTCAACGGCTGTTCCATTTGCTGTATCTACACCAAATACGTTTTGTTCTGGTACCGAAATTACACCGTCATTATTCATATCATATGTAGTAGATGTACCTCCTGCAAACGATCCATTCACTTGCCCCATATCATAACGCAAGCCACCTTCTAGCGATAATTTATCCGATACATCCAGCGAGATATTCAAATAAGGTGCTGAAACATTGTATTGAGTATCATAGTTTCGTGCAAGATTTCCCCAAAATGGTGTACCATAAGCGTATAATCCATTTTCTGTTAATGGGTTTCCAGATGCATCATTTACATTGATAAGTCTTGGATTATTATCACTAACTTCCTGAAGGTAGGAATTCCACATCCAATTCATCGATATGTTTTGAATTGATTTAAAATATCCCATAGTAACGCCTAGACCTGCTTTATCAAATTTTTTGGTTATGCGTAAATCATTCATGAAGTTATCAAAATTGTTAAGCTGTACATCGAACATGTGAATTCGAGCAACCAATCCATTAGCAGAATTAAACGGCGTTCCATCTGTAGCATAACTCAATGTTGAACCAGTACCAAAAGACTCGGCAATCGATGCACCTGAAGCTACTTGTGCAGGAAATGGAGCGATAAAGCCACCACTGTTGGATGAAAATCGACCGTTATTGGTGATTTTCCATCCGTCTTCTAAATCAAAATTTACATTGGCGCCAATTGATCTTGAAATCGGGTTCATCCCATCTGCAACATTGGCTCGACGAACAGAACCATCTGTACCAAGTCCTACATTATGATTTAAATAAATGGATTGGAGCGCACCCGTAGTTGCATCAAAACCAGGTACATTGCCCCACTTTGGATTGGCATTTGTGCCCGATACTTGCACAGGCATTGGCATATAAGCCGCTGCACGATCGTTAAGAAATTTACTAAAAATCGTTACGGATCCACTTTTAAATTCTTTAGTAATATTAAATTTCACTTGCCCGCCATTGTTTGCATTAAATCCTGTATTTCGGACACCCTCACCTGTGCGGTAAAATCCACCAGCATGGAAGTAGAGACCTTCACCAATTTTAGCCCCATAATCCAAGTCGGTTCTGAAATTTCCATAGTCCAATCCAAAACTGCTACTCATTGTACCGCCTTCCGTTTTTCCAGTTTTACTAATAAAATTAATAATTCCTCCTGGTGAATTAGAAGTTAATGTGGAAGCTGAACCACCGCGAATTGCTTCTATTCGTGCAACATTACCATCAAATCTTGTAAAAATATCAGCCGTTGCAAAGGAAATATCACCAAAGAGTAAAACAGGAAGTCCATCTTCTTGTATTTGCAAATATTTTGAACCACCCGAAGATATTGGAACACCACGGACAGAAATATTTGAATTTCCTTCACCTCCAGACGATTCAGATCGTATTCCTGGGATTGTTCTAAAAATCTCCGCCGTTGATCTTGGTGCAGCTTGCTCCACTTGTTTTGCATCCATTGTTGTAATAGAAATACTCGATTTTATCTTTGCACGGGGATTCACTACACCCGTTATCACTACATCTTCTAAGGTAGTAGCTTCATCTAATAAGATAAAATCTAGGGTAAGATTTCCATCAACAGTAACTGTTTTAGTTTCTGTTTTTGAACCTACATACGAAGCAACAATGGTTAACTCGCCATAAGGCACATTAGTAATTTGGTACTTACCCTCACTATCTGTGACAGTGTTTTTACTTGTATTTTGGATTTGTATGTTTACACTTGGAAGTGTAAGCCCATTTAAATCCTTTACAGTACCCGATATTGTTGCAGTTTGGGCAAATGTGAATTGAAATAGCATTAGAGCCACTACCACTGCCAATTTTTTACGCCACAAAGTAATTTTTTTCATCTTTAGGTTGTTAGATTAATATTTTTTTGTTGTATTTCTTTCAAAATTAATTTTTTTAATGTTAAATTTTATTACTATTGCACCGAAAACGTTTTCGATTATTTCGAAAACGTTTTCGGTGTAATTGGATTTATTTTTCTGATATTTGTGTAATGAAAGCTACTACTTTAAAAGAAATTGCCGAAACACTTGGAATATCTATCACTACGGTATCCAAAGCTTTAAAAAACTATGCAGATGTTAGTCCAAAAACTAAAAATGCAGTAATCGCACTTGCTGAACAATTACAATATACACCCAATAGTTTTGCTGTAAATCTACGAACAAAGGAATCAAAGACGATTGGCCTAATAATCCCCGAAGTTGTGCATCATTTTTTTTCGAGCGTAATTAATGGAATTATAGATCAAGCTGAAAAAAATGGGTATTTGGTGATCATTCTTCAGTCGAATGAATCCATAGCGTTAGAGAAAAAACAGGTCGCTTTGCTAATTAATAAAAGAGTTGATGGTATTTTGATATCGCTTTCAAACGAATCCAATAACGACTTGCATTTGAAAGAAATTTTACAAAAAGGAATTCCGCTCGTGCAGTTTGACAAAATTTCAAAACTAATTCATAGTTCAAAAGTCATTATTGACGATCAAAAAGCAGCGGCAGAAGCGGTACAACATTTGATTGATATTGGGTGTAAAAAAATCGTTCATATCCGAGGGCCTATTAACCCGCAAAATGCAATCGATCGTTTTTTAGGATACAAAAAAACACTAGAAAAAAATGGAATTTT
Organism: Flavobacterium sp.; assembly: GCF_044368625.1. GTDB lineage: Bacteria > Bacteroidota > Bacteroidia > Flavobacteriales > Flavobacteriaceae > Flavobacterium. The sequence continues at coordinate 4,873 of NZ_JBIPPD010000010.1, forward strand.
ATATGATCCTTCGCTTGTTTATACGTGTCAACAAGTAAGTTTTGAAGAAGGTTTTGAGTTTGCAAAAAAAATCACAACAAATCATCCCGACGTTGACGGAGTATTTGCAATCACTGATTTGGTAGCCGTAGGAGTACTGGCTTATTGCAACGAAAATGGCGTTAAAATTCCACAACAAATTGCGGTAATTGGTTTTAGCAATTGGTTTATGTCGCAAGTAATGACGCCAAAATTGAGCACCATTGATCAACCAGGACGAGAAATGGGTGAAGTTGCATTTAACTTATTGCTCGACGAAATCAATGTTAATAAAGAAGGTGGTACTTTTGAACCAAAAACAGTTACCTTAAAAACCAACCTAATTGCAAGAGCTTCCACACGTAAATAGGAAATAATATATCTATGAATTTTATCGCTCCAAATACAATTGATTCCTTGTTTTCACAAGCTGAAACCGAAATGCTGTATTCGAAACTTATTAACCAACTTAACAAAGATTTCAATTTAGCAAATGAATCTATTGACATTCCTGAAGCTACAGCCGCAGAAGATGTGAAAGCTATTTTACACGAAAAAATCTACCGACTGATTCAGTATAAATTTGCCGAATACTTGAATTTACTCTACATAATCGACGTTTCTGAAGAAGAAGTAAAAAAATTGGATGGTTCGGACATTTCCATACTTTCAGGTCAAGTTTCGTTTTTGATTTTGAAAAGAGAATGGCAGAAAGTGTGGTTTAGGAATAAACTGTAAACTGACCTTGCTGTAAATGCTACCTCTAGTTGAGAATTCTTCCGAAAATTGTCTGATGAGAATTAATTTTTAAATTGAAAGTCAGCACTCTGGTTCAAACAATTTAAATCTGAAATATTATTTTTGTCTTATTTTAGAGAAAACGATTTTCAGGACAGTTGTAAACGTAAACACAATTTTTATGGAAGAATTATTACAAACAATTAAATCTATTATCCCTTTATCTGAAAAGTGTGAAAGAAGATTGTGTGAAATCTGGAAACCTATATTTGTTAAAAAAGGCGATTTTCTTTTTCAAGAAGGCAAAGTATGCAGGCACTTGTATTACATTCAAAGAGGGTCGATAATATGCTATCATTTTAGTAATGATATAAAAGTATGTGATTGGTTTCGATTCGAAAATGACTTTTTCAATTCTTCCGACAGTTTTTTACTTCAAACTGTATCTACTGACAACTTTGAGGCATTAGAAGATACCGAATTGCTCATGATAAATTACGAAGATTACCAAAGACAATATATAGATTTTCCCGAATTAGGGCATTTGGGGAGAGTACTTGCAGAAAAATATTACCTGAAAAATATTATACGTATGAAATATTTTCAGTTTACAAATGTTGAGGAAAAATACGCCTTACTTTTAAAAAACGAGCCGGAACTTTTAACCCGAGTACCGTTAGGACATATTGCATCCTATCTAGGAATCACGCAGGAAAGTTTAAGCCGGATCCGTGGAAAAAAATAAATTTCCTTTTTTGATTTAAATCAAATAGCAGTGTTTTCCTTTTTTCTAATTTTGAGCTATAAAGCAAATTAGTGATGAAAAAAAAATTAGCAACACTCCTACTTTTTATTGGAATTGTCCAGCAAGTTACCGCAACTAATTATTACATCAGAATCGATGGTGATGACAGCAATACTGGACTTTCCAATACTCCAGAGGGCGCTTGGCGGTCTATAAATACTGCACTTTACGGATATGCCAATTGGGGAGGTTAACCCGGAGGGAATCAAGGCGTCCCGATGCTTCCCGGCGACACGTTATGGGTTAATGACGGGTATTATCAAGAAGATGGCTACACATTCGGTCTAAAAATTGATGGAATAATGGGTACAAATACCAACCGCTTTGTACTTAAAGCAATCAATAAAGGAGCCGTTCAATTGGAGCTGACCTCACAATTTAATGCCTTTAATATCATCAACTCAAAAGGAATTGTTATCGACGGTTTTGATATTTTTGCACCAGCAAATTCCACCAACATCCATTCTGGTATTATTATAGATAATAGCGAATTTGTAACTATTCGCAATTGCAAATTACACAATTTTGGTTTGAGTGGCGTGGGTGGAAACGGTCAAAACATTATCATTGAAAATAATATCGTATTTAATAATTCAATTAGAAATCCCGGAAACGGTAGCGGTATCAACTTTTATCATCCCAAAAAAATAAGTAACAATACTTTAGAAGGCGGTTACGGTCACATTATAAGAGGCAATACGGTTTATGGTAATTATTGTGAATTTTTTTACACCAATGTTAACGGAAATTTTGGCCCACCCACGGATGGAAACGGAATTATACTTGATGATTGGAATTTTACCCAGCAATTGCAAGGTGCCGGAGTCCCTTATGTTATACCAGCTTTAATAGAAAACAACATTTGTTTTAACAACGGCGGCTCAGGAATAACCATTTATAACACAAGCAATGTTACCGTTCGCAATAACACAATTTTCAAAAATTCGTGGGTCGTTTCGCAATATGCAAGCGTTGAATATCCCGCAAGCGGAATTCTAGCGCTTTGTGAACCTGGCTTTGGAGATAACATTACTATCGAGAATAATATTTCGATGACCGACCCAAATTTATACCCATTAGTAACTATGGGAATTTCATCGAAAGACGTAACAAATATCACAATCAAAAACAACTACATTGATAAATTGTCTTTCCCTTTAGGTCCTGTTCTAACCCCTAATATCATTGGTACTGATCCACAGTTTGTAAACCCGAGTATCAATCCGTTAACAGCTAATTTTAGATTACTAAACTCAAGTCCTGTAATAAATGCAGGTTTTAATTCAAATGCACCTACTATCGATTTCGACGGAAATCCAAGACCCTTCGACGGCACTGTAGACATAGGCGCTTTTGAATACCAAAATGTCATAAGTATCTGTTTCCCGCCTGGTGTAACAGGTGTGGCATTAGAATCCACTTTAGGCATAACAACATTAGACAGAGTTAATGATTCTAACTGGATTACTTCCCGAAAAAACGGATATCTCGTCCTAGAATCTAAAACAAAAGGCTTTGTAATTCCAGTGATGAATAATCCTGAAACAACCATTATCCCCGCTATGGAAGGAATGATTGTTTATGATTCAGACAATTTTGTAATAAAACTATACAATGGAACAACGTGGGTAGCTATTGTACAATCTTGTAATTAATAAAAAATGAAATATTTATACCTAATTGCCTTAACTACCTATTGTTTGTGTACCAACAATTTATTTTCGCAAGTTGGCATCGGAACAAGTACCGTAAATAACAAGGCTATTTTAGAATTTGGTTCGGAAAACAAAGGGATTATTTTACCTTGGGTAACCTCAGCGGCGGCAGTGGTATCGCCCTCTGGCGGAATGTTGATTTTTGACAGTGATGATAAAAAAGTCAAATATTTTAATGACAACACAAACACCTGGATTGATATGTCTATTACCAGTGGTGCGGTAGATACATCAATTCAAGATAGTTTTGCAGAACAAACATCGAATTCTAAAACAATAATTGGAAGCCCAACCACTACTAAAACAGGTGTTTTGGTTTTAGAATCTTCGGAAAAAGCATTGATGCTTCCAAAAGTGGCTGATGTAACCGTAAATTTTCCCAATCCTGAACCAGGAACGATGGTTTATGACACTTTTAGAAAAAAAATAGCGGTTTATAATGGTTTAGTTTGGTCTTTTTGGGGAGAATAATGAGTCTAAGTGTAGTGGAAAATTCTGAAAACACAAATATCTATTTTTTCAATCGCTCAAAATTACCCAATGGGTTCCGTCGTAACCTTCCGTTTTTTTAGTGTCAGAATTAAACCTAATCATTCCCGCCTATGGAGTTATTCCGCTTAAAAACAATTGGTTGTGTTCGTAATATTCTTTTATACGTGCGGTAATATCAAACGTGTAAATTCGTGGTGGAACATTTACAAATACATTAGGGTTAAATCGTTCGTTAGCAATATATCCTTTCAATGCATTTTCGAAACAAATTCCTTCTACCTGACCTCTCGAAAGCGCATTCCCTATATTTAATCGCCTTTTACTACCTGTATTGAAGTAAAAATAGCTTCCGTCAAAACCGTAATCCAAAAATAGAGCACAATTGGCCAAACCTGTTATTTCGTAACCAATTAAAATAAGCTCATCAAATGCACCGAAGTCAGCACCTGTAATTTTTACACCTCCAGTATTGATTGAATCAAATCGTTCTGCTACATAAGTACCAGGAGTTGTAGGCAAGACATAATGTACCGATTCACTGCCCAACCAATTTTTAGTAAACAGGTGAAGTTTGCCTCGATTGAAAGCAACTGCTTCGCAATCAAAACTTGTACTGTTTACAGGTTTCGGTGTAAAATCGGTTTGATCTGGATAAGAAAAGTTGATGGTTTCAATTTCACTTGCAGGTATCGCTATTGTTGATTCAGACGAAATTGCGGATTTTGGAAATTTGTAAATCTTTAAATTGGTTCGATTTCCGCTTATATTATTACCCGTATCACATACATAAATATGAATGGAATCTTGCGTCATGTCTTCCCAATCTACATTTGTAGTACCCGTTAAGGTGATGGTTTTAGTTATTGCTCCAGTGGCTGGATTAATTTCATAAATCAAATTTCCGCTGCCGCTGTCCGGATGTCCGTACAACTTCCCGTTATAATAAATCATACCACTGATTTCGTTTAATTGCACTGGCAAGGAAGCAACAGTTGTCAAAGTTTGGGTTACATTCGCGTAAGTGCAAGATCCATCATTGTAAGTAGCTGCTGGGTTGAAATTTGTTGACTGTGGATCAGTACATCCCACTATTTGTGCTATCGCTTTTTGATGTGGCAAAACAATGATGAATAATATGAAAATTATTTTTTTCATCTAGTTCAGATTTACCCACGAAGTCCCATTGTAGGCTTCGAACTTATTTGAAGTTGTGTTAAACCGAATCATTCCTGCAACGGCAACGGAAGGTTGTTGTGCTGTGGTTCCAACCGGTACTTTTATCGCTCCAGTTCCGGTAACGTCCAACTCGCAATCCGGGCTTGTTGTACCTATACCCACATTGCCTAAATGATAAATATCTTGCATATTAGAAGCAGCTCCAGCATTGGTTGTTTCGCTGTACCACGTTTTTTTGCTTGCTTCTTCAATGGAAATCCAAGAAGTGCAATTACTGAAATAGATGCCAGGTGAAACATCACCGGTTAAAGCCGTATTGTAAAGCGTCATTCCTGCTACAAATGCTGTAAGTGGTGCTGGACTGGTGGTATTGGTCAACGCTATTCTTGGCAATAAAAACCCTCTGTTGGTTGTTGTTAAATCTAAAATTGAATTGGGATTAGGCAAAGTGGTTCCGATTCCTATTTGCGATTGTACTTCAATGGTTACTAAAAATAGTGACAAAGAATAAAATAATGTTTTCAAATTAATTGTGGATTAAATAACTGTCAAACAATAGGGTAATTATTTTTCCAAATCACCTATTTACCTCCAAAGATATCAAAAAACTGCCTTAAAATGAGCTATTTACAAAGTACGTAATGGATTTTATTAAAAATAAACCCGTACAAAGGGCATAAATGCTTCGTTGTAAACGTTGTTTCTGGCTTTGAACAGAACATTGTACCGCACGCCAACGGTAACATTATCTGTTCGATAGCCAACTCCTAGAAATAGAGCGGTATTCCAAAAATTATCTGGATAAGTGGTATTAACTCGCAACTGTTCCAACTCAGCAGAGAGCTGCAATTGCTCAATCGGGTTAACCAAACCTATAATACTGGCACCATAAATAAACGATTCAAAATTGTTTTGCCATTTAACATAACTTCCCTGTAACCCCGCTCCAGCCGAGAAATACTGGTTTACATCATAAATCATACTTGGTGCAACTACAATATTGGTAAAACCTGAACCAATACTGAGTCCCAAACTTCCACCAAAATGTACACGCTCCGAAATTTTAGTGCCGCTTTGTGCTGAGGCTTTAAAACTAAGAATTCCAACAAATAGCAACAAAAATGTTGATTTAATTATTTTATCTAACATCATATTTTCTTTAAGAAAAGTTTAAGTCATAAATGTATAAAATATTTATTAGAGTGTGGTATTTGTTGTACTTTTGCCTAATCATTTTTATTAAAACAGGACATTCAATACATATTATGGATAGGTTTTCATTTTTAAATGCAGCTCACACTGATTTTTTTGCCGAATTATACGATCAGTATTTAGAAAATCCTGACAGCGTTGAGCCAAGCTGGAGAAGTTTCTTTCAAGGATTTGATTTTGGTACTACAACCTATAACGATGAAAGTCCCGTAGTGCAAATGGCGGCTGTTGCCGCTCAACCTCAAGATTGTTCTTTGGTTTCAGACCAACTTCAAAAAGAATTTAATGTTTTAAATTTAATTGAAGCCTATCGTACTCGTGGCCATTTGTTTACCAAAACAAATCCTGTTCGCGAAAGAAGAACCTATACCCCAACACTTGAATTATCGAATTTTGGTTTATCCGAAAAAGATTTAAATACCGTTTTTGATGCTGCCAAAGCAATCCGAATTCAGCCGTGTACTTTAAAGGAAATTATTGGACACTTAGACAATATCTATTGCCAACATATTGGTGTAGAATACATGTACATCCGTGATCCAAAAATTAGAGAATGGATTCAAGCAAAAATTGGATACAACGATAATATTCCTAAATTTTCAAAAGAAGAAAAGAAAAGCATTTTAGGAAAATTAAACGAAGCCGTTTCTTTCGAAAACTTTTTGCACACCAAATATGTAGGTCAAAAACGTTTTTCTTTAGAAGGTGGCGAAACTTTAATTCCTGGATTAGACGCTTTGATTGAAGCAGCAGCCGAAAAAGGCGTTGAACAATTCGTAATGGGAATGGCACACCGGGGCCGTTTGAGTGTTTTGGCCAATATTTTTGGAAAAAACACCCAAGATATTTTCTCCGAATTTGACGGAAAAGATTACGACGATCACGCACTTTTTGATGGTGACGTAAAATACCACTTGGGCCTTACAGCCGATAGAAAAACAAAAACAGGAAAAAGCATCAACATCAACTTGGCACCCAATCCTTCGCATCTAGAAACCGTTGGAGCTGTAATTGAAGGTATTGCCCGTGCAAAACAAGACCGCTATTATCCACAAGATAATTCAAAGGTTTTACCAATCGCGCTTCACGGTGATGCAGCAGTTGCTGGTCAAGGAATTGTTTATGAAATTGTGCAAATGGCACAACTTGATGGTTACAAAACCGGCGGAACGATTCACGTCGTGATCAATAACCAAGTTGGTTTTACAACCAATTATTTGGATGCACGGTCTTCTACGTATTGTACTGATATCGCAAAAGTAACCTTATCGCCTGTATTGCATGTAAATGCAGACGATGCCGAAGCGGTAGTGCATGCGATGTTATTTGCACTCGATTTTAGAATGGAATTCGGTCGTGACGTTTTTATCGACTTGTTAGGATACCGAAAATACGGACACAACGAAGGTGATGAACCACGCTTTACCCAACCAAAATTGTACAAAATAATTGCTAAACATCAAAATTCAAGAGATATTTATGCAAGTCAGTTACTTTCAGAAGGAGTAATTCAGGACGATTATGTTAAAGAATTAGAAGAAAAATACAAAGCAACTTTAGAAGAAAATCTAGAAGCTTCGCGCAAAAAAGAGTTGACAATCATCACGCCTTTTATGCAAAATGAGTGGCAAGGATTTGCAAAAGCGGATCAGGCGAAAATGAAAGAGAAAGTAGATACCACTTTTTCTAAAGAAACGCTTACCGATATTGCAAAAGTAATTACCGAATTGCCAACCGATAAAAAGTTTATCAAAAAAATCGAAAAGCTAATCAACGACCGAAAAGAAATGTTTTTCGCCAACGACAAGTTGGATTGGGCTATGGCCGAATTACTAGCTTACGGAAGTTTAATGACCGAAGGTTATGATGTACGGATATCAGGTCAAGACGTAGAAAGAGGCACTTTTTCGCACCGTCATGCGGTTATAAAATCAGAAGATTCAGAAGAAAAAGTGGTGTTGTTGCGCCATTTGAAGCCTACCGCCGAAAACAAAATGGGTAAATTTAATATATTCAACTCATTGCTTTCTGAATACGGTGTAGTTGGTTTTGATTACGGTTATGCATTGGCAAGTCCAAAAACATTAACCATTTGGGAAGCCCAATTTGGAGATTTCAGCAATGGAGCTCAAATTATGTTGGACCAATACATTTCTGCGGCAGAAGACAAATGGAACAATCAAAACGGTTTGGTCATGTTGTTGCCTCACGGATATGAAGGCCAAGGTGCCGAACATTCTTCTGCAAGAATGGAACGCTATTTACAAATGTGTGCCAACGAAAACATGTTTATTGCTGATTGTACCACTCCAGCCAACTTCTTTCACTTGTTGAGAAGACAAATGAAAACTACTTACCGCAAACCATTAATCGTATTTACTCCAAAAAGTTTGTTGCGTCATCCATCGGTAGTTTCTACTGTGGAAGAATTTGCTAACGGAAGTTTTCAAGAAGTATTAGACGATCCAAGTGCCGATAAAAAAGCCGTAAAATCATTGGTTTTTTGTACCGGAAAATTTTATTACGATTTGGTAGCAGAAAGAGAAGCAAACGGAAGAACGGACATAGCTTTTGTTAGAATCGAACAATTATTTCCATTACCAATTGAGCAATTAAAAGATATTATTGCGAGCTACCCAAATGTGGACGATTACGTTTGGGCACAAGAAGAACCAAAAAATATGGGAGCATACAGCTACATGTTAATGAATTTTGATTTATTGAAATTACGATTGGCATCTCTAAAAGCATACAGTGCTCCAGCAGCGGGAAGTTATGCACGTTCTAAAAAACGCCATGCTTCAGCAATTGCTATGGTTTTTGATAAAAATTTATTTAATTAAAATATTAGTTTCAGGTTTAAAGTTTCAGGTTGAATTTATTAACTTTAAACTTTAAACGCTTCAAACCTTAAACAAAAGATAAGATGATTTTAGAAATGAAAGTCCCTTCGCCGGGAGAATCCATCACAGAAGTTGAAATTGCAACTTGGTTAGTAAAAGATGGTGATTATGTTGAAAAAGACCAAGCAATTGCTGAAGTTGATTCGGATAAAGCCACATTAGAATTACCTGCCGAAGCAAGCGGAATTATCACGCTAAAAGCCGAAGAAGGCGATGCAGTAGCTGTAGGTGCGGTAGTATGCTTAATTGATACCAGCCTCCCCAACCCCTCCAAAGGAGGGGCTTCTGAACCTAGCACGCCAACTCTTGCAGCGGAAACGGAACAAACTGCTGAAAAAGTAGTTGAAGTAAAAAAAGAAGAAGTAAAAGCAACTCCAGTAGTTACTCAAACCCCATCTTCAGCGGCAAGCGGACATCCATCTCCAGCAGCTCGTAAAATTTTGGACGAAAAAAATATTCCAGCTTCTAACATTAAAGGAACAGGAAAAGATGGCCGAATTACCAAAGACGATGCCGTAAATGCAACGCCTTCAATGGGTACACCTACAGGTGGAAATCGTGCTTCAGAACGTACTAAACTTTCGATGTTGCGTCGTAAAGTAGCCGAAAGATTGGTGGCTGCAAAAAATGAAACAGCAATGTTGACCACGTTTAATGAGGTAAACATGACGCCTATCAACAAAATCAGAAACGAATACAAAGACGCTTTCAAAGCCAAACACGGCGGTGTAAGTTTGGGCTTTATGTCTTTCTTTACAAAAGCTGTAACTAGAGCATTGCAATTGTACCCGGATGTGAACTCAATGATGGACGGCGACTACAAAGTGGCCTACGATTTCTGCGATATTTCTATCGCGGTTTCTGGACCAAAAGGATTGATGGTTCCCGTAGTTCGAAATGCTGAAAACTTGACTTTTCGAGGTATTGAAGCAGAAATTAAACGTCTGGCAATCAGAGCCCGCGATGGACAAATTACGGTGGACGACATGACGGGTGGAACATTTACCATTACCAATGGTGGTGTTTTTGGAAGTATGTTGTCTACACCAATTATCAATCCACCACAATCAGGAATTTTAGGAATGCACAATATTATTGAGCGTCCGATTGCCGTAAACGGAAAAGTAGAAATTCATCCAATGATGTATGTAGCACTTTCTTATGACCATAGAATTATCGACGGTCGTGAGTCAGTTGGTTTCCTTGTAGCAATCAAAGAAGCTTTGGAAAATCCATTGGAATTATTGATGAATGGCGATGCTAGAAAAGCATTGGAATTGTAAATAACACTTTGTCAATCTGAACTTGTTTCAGATTCTAAAAAATAAATCCCGTTTCAGTTGAAGCGGGATTTTTTACATTTTAAACAGAAAACAATCTACATTCTCTTGATTTCGTGCCCTACAAATGCTTCCAAAGTTGTGAAAATTTCGTCTACTGAAAGCACCTCGAAGTCGGGATGGGATTTTAAAAAATGGGCATTGCGTTCTATTAAATTTTCCTCCAGTTCAAAAAAAGCATCCAAGTTTAATGCATCGCGAACGGGATTGACCCCTTCTAATTTTCCTTTTAGAAATTTCGCGAGTTTTACGCTACTCATCAGTTTTACTTTTTTGGCTTGTTGCTGAAAAAGTTCCAAATGTCTCTCGGCACCAATCAATGCCAAACCTTCCTCGATGAGTTCGTTTAGTTCTTTGTCCCAACCGGATTGGTGCACAAATTGCGCAAAATTACCCTCCAAAAGTTGGCTCCAATAATAATCCAGATAATAACTCATCAAGGCATCTTCATGAATCAAATCGTCGTTCACGCCTTCTTCCCGCATCAAGTTGATGATTGATATATTCGAGTGAATCACATCTTGTGGGTTTTCACTATTAAAAGCGGTTTCTGAAACAATTATTTTACCAAATTCCATTTCCTATTTTTTAAATTATTGCAATTTCTGCAAAACTTTATTTTTAAAAACGCCACACAATAAAAGAGAAAGAAATTTGCCACAGATTGAAAAGATTAAAAAGATTTTCAGTCTACACGATTGGTTAATCTGTGTTAATCTGAAAAATCTGTGGCGAAAAAACTTTTAAATTACAGCTTCCTTAAAATATTATTTTGTTTTCATCGGTGGCAAATCAAATGCGGTGGCATCGTGTTCAAAACCGCCACGGTGGGCTCCATCGCAAAAGGGTTTATTCGCCGACAATCCGCACCGGCAAAGTCCCAAAGCAGTTCTGCCTTGCAAATCATATACGTTTCCTTCTTGATCTACGATTTCAAAATCGCCGTCAATTTTTATAAATCCGTTTTTGGTAACGGTTAATTTTGTCTTACTCATAGTTTTTTACTTTTGAAAACCAAAGATTGGAAATAATTCTAAAATTTAAAAAGTTTGAGCCCTCTATTTACAACAACAAAATGCAATTTACATCCGTTCTATTTTAAAGTCGAATCCGAAGCTGTTTGCGACTTGTTTTCGGTCTTATCGTTACCTATTTGCTGGTTCATTTTAGCGACCAACGCTTTCAGTCTTGCCGCTTTTTCTTTTTTCTCTTCTTGGAGCTTTGCTTTTTTCCGGTTCAGCAATTTCGTGTGCAACGCTTTGTTTTTTGTATTCTTTTCGGGACCTTTTGCCATTTTTTTTAATTTAATAAACCACTTCTAATAGTTCTTGTGCAAACCAAAACCGTACGAAATCCCCATTCCTAAGTAATTAGTTTTGCCAAAATTTCCAGAGATTTTAAGTCCAACACTTCTTCCAAAAGCCACTTTCGTTCTCCCAATTGGAATAATTCCATAGTAAGCTCTGAAAACCGATTTTCTTGCTTTAAACCATTTCAAACTCAGTTCAACTGGAAAACCTACATATTTATCGCTAAATATCTCTTCGTAACCCTTAATCCCGATACTGTTTATTATTTCAAAATACTGTTCGGATTTTCTTTTTGATAACGATAAACCGCCGGAGATGCTAAAGGACGTTCCATTTGAAATCCATCTCTTTCCATAAAGCAAAGCATATTCATCAATAGTTGCTTCCGTGTTTAACGTCGGAGAACCAGCATAGCCAATTGCAGTACCGCCTAATTTTGTTACGAGAATTTGTGAATACCGGAAACTCATCAAATCGGTCTCCCTGAACTGATAATTGATTGTACCATTCCACATAAAAGACATTCCCGCAGCACTCCCTCCCAAACCTGTAAAAATTTCTGCAAAAACCACAGGATTTGAATTCTCAAGCGAATTTGAAACGGGAGATTCTTGTCCAAACGCCTGCAAACAAAAAATGAAAATTACAAATATGTTTTTCATGGCACTGATTTGTTTCAAAAATAAACAAAAACACAGAATTACTCGTTATGTAAGGCTTAATGATTATTTTTGTGGTCTTATTTGATAAATTCATGCTACAAAATCCTAAAAGATATACCATCACGGCCGCTTTGCCGTACACTAACGGCCCTATTCACATTGGTCATTTGGCCGGAGTTTATGTTCCTGCCGACATTTATGCCCGATTTTTGCGTTTGCAAAACAAAGACGTCGCATTTATGTGCGGTAGTGACGAACACGGTGTGGCCATTTCCATGAAAGCCAAAAAAGAAGGCATTACTCCTCAAGAAGTAATTGATAAATACGATGCCGTTATCCGAAAATCGTTTGTAGACTTTGGAATTTCGTTCGATAATTACAGCCGAACTTCTGCAAAGATTCACCACGATACGGCTCAAGAATTTTTTAGAAAATTATACGACAACGGCGATTTTATAGAAGAAGTTACCGAACAATTGTACGATGCGAAAGCCGATCAATTCCTGGCCGACCGTTTTGTAACCGGAACGTGTCCAAAATGCGGTAACGAAGAAGCCTATGGCGACCAATGCGAAAAGTGCGGTTCGACCTTAAATGCAACGGATTTGATCAACCCGAAATCAACCATTACCGGAGAAACGCCTGTGATGCGAGAAACCAAACATTGGTTTTTACCCTTAAATCGTTATGAAGATTTCTTGACGAAATGGATTCTTGAAGGTCATAAAAATGATTGGAAATCCAATGTTTATGGTCAAGTAAAATCATGGATCGACGGCGGTCTCGAACCACGAGCGGTAACCCGAGATTTGGATTGGGGAATTGACGTTCCTGTTGAGGGTGCCGAAGGAAAAAAACTTTACGTATGGTTTGACGCACCCATTGGCTACATTTCAGCTACAAAAGAATGGGCTTTGCGTGAAGGAAAAGCCTGGGAACCGTATTGGAAATCAGAAGATACAAAGTTGGTTCACTTTATCGGAAAAGACAATATTGTGTTTCATTGCATCATTTTCCCTGCAATGCTAAAAGCCGAAGGAACGTATATTTTACCCGATAATGTACCTGCCAATGAGTTTTTGAACTTAGAAGGAAACAAACTTTCTACGTCTAAAAATTGGGCGGTTTGGTTGCACGAATATTTAGAAGATTTTCCAGACAAGCAAGATGTTTTGCGCTATGCTTTAACCTCAAATGCTCCAGAAACCAAGGACAACGACTTTACTTGGAAAGATTTTCAAGCCAGAAATAATAATGAATTGGTGGCAATTTTTGGAAATTTCATCAATCGTGTAACGGTTTTAACACACAAGTATTACGAAGGTTTTATCCCCACGCCAAATGCCTTTTCAGAAATTGACGAAGCGACTTTAACCGAGTTAAAAGCCTATCCTGCCGTGATTGCAAGTTCGGTGGAACGCTACCGTTTTAGAGAAGCTTTGGGCGAACTGATGAATGTGGCCCGTTTGGGAAATAAATATTTGGCCGACGAAGAGCCTTGGAAAATGGTAAAAACCGATCCGGAACGGGTTAAAACGCAAATGTATGTAGCACTACAAATTACCGCAGCGTTGAGTGTTTTGGCCGAACCGTTCTTGCCGTTTACTGCTTTTAAATTGAAAAAAATGTTGAACAACGCCGGAAAATTATCATGGGCCGACGTTGCCGAATTGGACGAATTACTTCCTGCTGGAAATCAAATTAACGAAGCCGAACTGCTTTTTGCCAAAATCGAAGACGACGAAATCCAAAAACAAATGGATAAATTGGAAGCCACAAAAAGCGCTAATAGCGCAGAGAATAAAAAAGCCGATCCCCAAAAAGAGCTGATCCAATTTGAAGATTTTGCAAAAATGGATTTGCGTGTAGGAACCATTTTGGAAGCCGAAAAAATGCCCAAAGCCAACAAATTATTGGTCTTAAAAGTAGATACGGGAATCGACATTCGAACAATTGTTTCAGGAATTGCCGAAAGTTTTAAACCCGAAGACATCATCGGAAAAAGAGTAACTGTTTTAGTAAATCTTGCTCCACGTGCTTTACGAGGCGTTGAAAGTCAAGGTATGATTTTGATGACCAACAATGCCGAAGGTAAATTGGTTTTTGTAAATCCAGATGTGGATGGCGTTCGAAACGGAGAGACGATAAATTAGCAATACAATCGGTCTTGGATTTAAGATTTCGAGACCGATTTTAAGTAAATCCACTAACCCCAATAATGCACCACACAAAACCAAGATTAGCCCTTGCCATAGGAATACTTTGCATTTCTATATTTCCAATTTTAGTAAAATTAGAGCTGACACCTGGACTAATTTCTGCTTTTTATCGAATGTTTTTTGCTTTTTGTATTATAGTACCTGTTGCTTTATATTTTAAGAAATTTAAATTTCCTTCCAAACGTTACCTCTTCCTGGCACTTCTTTGCGGCATTTTATTTGGTTCAGACGTCGCTGTTTGGAACATCGCCATTCAAGAATCGAGTGCTACTCAGGCCTCACTACTTACCAATTTATCGCCGGTTTGGGTTGGCATAGCAACTTTTTTGTTTCTAAATCCGAAACCAAAAACCAATTTTTGGCTGGGTACATTCGTTGCCTTTTTGGGAATGATAACTTTTGTCGGCTTTCATTTTATTGCTGCTTTTGATTTTGATCGGGCGTTTGTATTTGCTGTTTTATCAGGTGTATTTTATGCCGCTTATTTGTTGGTAAGCAAAAAAGTGTTGACCAATATGGATGTTTTCTCCTTTATGATTATCAGCTTGTTTGCTTCTTCCATTTACCTCGGCATCATTTCGTTTTTTGCAAATGAACCTTTTAGTGGTTTTAGCGTTGCGGGTTGGAGTGTTTTAGTCGTTCAGGCTGTGGTTTGTCAACTTGCCGCATGGCTACTCATCAGTTATGCCACACAGCACATGAAAGCCACGCGGGTTTCACTAAGTTTGTTGGCACAAGCAGTTTTAACCGCATTAATCGCTTATCTGTTTTTGGATGAGAAACTTACTTTGCAAATGATTTTGGGTGGTGTTTTACTACTTTTAGGAATTCGGATTACTTTTTTTGAGAAAACTTTATCATTTAAAAGAATTTTTAAATCTTAACTTTACCTTTATCACATAGTTTTAAACAAAATGATGAAAAAGATTATTGCATTCGATGCAGACGATACGCTATGGCACAACGAACCTTATTTTGACGAAGCACAAGCCCGCTTTTGTGCCTTGTTTCAAGATTTGGCGTCAAGCCAACAAATTCTAGGAATGATATTAAACCACCAAGTAAAAAACCTCCCTCTTTACGGTTTCGGTATCAAAGCCTTTACCTTGTCGATGATTGAAACCGCTTTGGAACTGACTCAAAATACGATTAATGGTTCTGGAATTGAAAAAATCATTGCCATTGGTAAAGATTTAATTGAAAAACCGGTAGAATTGTTGCCCAATGTAGAAGAAGTGTTGCAAAAACTACACGGAAAATACAAATTAGTGGTGGCAACCAAAGGTGATTTAAAAGACCAACACCGCAAATTGCACGATTCGAAGCTAGGACCGTTTTTTCACCACATCGAAGTATTAAGTGATAAAACAGAACTGGATTATACCAAAATGCTCGGTCGACTGGATTGCCCGGCCGAAAATTTTGTGATGATTGGAAATTCGTTGAAATCAGATGTGTTGCCCATATTGAACATCGGAGGAATTGGAATTCATATTCCATACCACACTACCTGGGAATACGAGAAAATCGATTTTGAAATTCAACACGAAAATTTTACCGCATTAACCGATATTAAAGAAGTATTGGATATCTTGTAAGGAATTAAATTTCGGTATTTTAGGCACTGTATTTGAGCATAAATTTTAAAAAAACATGAAAAAATTTACGTTTATCGTTTTGCTTTTAGCGATTGTTGGCACAAGTTCAGCCCAAACGATTCTGAACCGATTTCCGGTTGAACTTAAAAAATCCAGTGACTATTTTCAGATATTTACTGCTGCAAACGAACAAAACGAATACTTCGCTTTCGTTGCCGACAAAGAAAACCTAACGGTTATAAAATACAATTCAGCATTGTTTTTTAAAGACAGTTTGACGGTTAGCAGACCCGATCGAAATCTCGATTATATGATTGGCGTTACTTTTTCTGCTGATGGAAATCCCGATTTGTATTGGTCGTCTAAAAATCATGAAACCTTCAAATTAATTCATTTTGATTTTCAAAAACGCACCACATCTGATTTAACGTACGAAAATAATTTTGCTCGAAAAAAAATTATCGATGTTTTTGTGGCTAAAAATTGTTTGAATATTGTATCCATAACGCCTGAAAATACACTGAAATTTACTAACTTTTCAAACGTCGGAAAAAACGACTTTACCGTTCCATTCCATATTAACGAATCCATTACTGAAAAATCAAAAGCGGATGCCATTGTAAACCGAATTCTAGAAAACGGAATTTCAATTATAGATAAAAAACAATTTACCCCGTTGTATGTGGGTGCGGCTCATGTAAAACGATATCTGGAAAAAGAACAGTATATTTTGAGTATCGACTCCCCAACTACAACAACATTATTCACGGTAAACCTCAACAATTTTTTGTTGCAAAAGTCCGAATTTCCACATCAAACATCAGACAAAAACTCCGGTTCAAATTCCTTCTTGCATCAAGACGTTTTGTACCAGCTTTCGGTTAACTCAGCATCTTTGGCTTTAAAAGGAACCGACTTGAAAACAAAAAACGAGCTAGGAAATTACCTAACAACTGCCCAACAAGAAATTGAATTTAAAAACAGTCCCTTATTTTTGCAAACCGAAAACGGCAATACACGAACTATAAAAAACACGGCCAAAATGCTTTCAAAAATAAATTTGGAGAGCGTTGGACTAAGCATTTATGGAACGCCCAACTATAATTTGTTTACCATAGGCGGTGTTCGAGAAGTAGCGTCGGGCGGGGGTTTGGCAATGGCTATTGGTTTGGGTATTGGCGGAGCATTATCGGGATCTGATATTATGGTGGGATCCGACTTTATAAGTGATACTATGCAAAGTATGTACTTCGAAAGCTATTTTGATAATGATTTCAAACATACTAAGCGTCCGTTCTTGCCTTTGTACATTGATGAATTGGGCAGTTTTTTAAATTCAAATCGGCCATCAGTTCATTCTATTACGCCTTTTCGAGACTACATCATTTTGAATTATTACGACAACAAAACCAAAGAATTTGTCATGCGAAAATTTGAAGATGTTGTTGATTAAACCCCTATGTACTGATGCTTCCCATTGCTTTTCATCCCCTTTTTAAACATCCGTTGCCCGAAGGACATCGGTTTCCAATGTTAAAATATGAACTCTTGCCCCAACAATTAGTACTGGAAGGTATTGCAGAAAAAAATGATTTTTTCGTACCCGAAATTCCTGATATCGAACTGGTGTTGGCCGTTCACGAAAAAGAATATGTTTCCAATTTACTTGCTTTAAATGTAGACCCACGAGCGGCAAGAAAAATCGGATTTCCGCTCTCCGAAGCTTTGGTGGAGCGGGAATTGCGAATTGCAAACGGCACCATCATCGGTTCTCAAAAAGCATTGCAAACAGGCGTGGCTTTTAATATTGCAGGCGGAACCCACCACGCTTTTTACGACAGAGGCGAGGCTTTTTGTTTGCTGAATGATCAGGCGATTGCGGCACAATTTCTTTTGAATCAGAAATTAGCCTCGAAAATTTTGATTATCGATTTAGACGTTCACCAAGGAAAGGGAACAGCTGCCCTTTTTCAAAACAATCCAAATGTTTTTACTTTTTCGGTGCATGGAAAAACCAATTATCCGTTTAAAAAAGAAACTTCCGATTTGGACGTAGCCCTAACAGACGGTGCTTCGGACAATGAATACTTAAAGATTATCAATGAAATGATTCCGAAATTGATCCACCAAGAAAAGCCCGATTTTATTTTTTATTTGAGTGGCGTGGATATTTTGGCAACGGATAAACTGGGCAAACTGGGTTGCACAATCGACGGTTGTAAAAAGCGGGATGAAATTGTGTTTTCCAACTGTAAAAAATTTCAAATTCCATTACAGTGCAGTATGGGTGGCGGTTACTCGCCTGAAATTAAAACGATAATCGAGGCACATACCAATACGTATCGGATGGCGCGAGAGGTGTTTTATTAAATGATTCATCCTTTTTACTCCGTGACTTCTAGCCGTAATTACCTTATCTTACTTTATCTTTCATTGGTATTTGGTTGATGTTTGGCGGGAATAACGGAAATCCTGCATAAAGAAAAGAGCGACCCGCTGACCCCGAAACCTCGAGGTCTTTTTGGCTTATGGAAAAATCCCTACGACGAGAAATTACAGCCGATAGCGAGAGGAGCTCCTAAATAAAAACTATTTCTGCAATCCTTGTCGCAAAATTTCCTTGATTCCTTCGATGTGATCTGTAAATTCAGTGATTTGAGACAACACTTGGGCCATATTATTTGTGTCGCCAAAAACTTTTAATTTATTGTTTTTTTGGAAAGTTGTTTTGATGCTTTCCCACCTATTAACTTCGTCTTCCGTCATCATTCCGGTCATTTCTTTGAACTTCAAAAGATTGGCTTCGGCAGCACTCGTCAACGTTTGTGTTTCGTTTTGGTAATGCGAAAGCAACAGGGTTTCAATTTCAGCGTCGTTCATCATCGGTACAATTTTCGAAACCAATTTATTCATGTCGCGGTATGAGCCTTGCAAACGAAACGGCGGTTCTGTGCGGTACGAATCTTCCATGGCCGCCGAGGAAATGTAAGCCGAATTGACTTTTAGAACCACATTTCGCACTTTGATTACTTTATCCAAAACAGCAACGTACGCCTCAATATCTTGTTTTGAATGATTGCCTTTAAGTTCAAAACCATCTTTTTTGCCTGACGATGCCATTTGAATCAATGGATATAAATCTTCCGGCATTTTAGAAGCCAGCTGCGTTAAAAGTGGATGCGAAGTCAACGCATTTTCAATCAAACTGAGTTCAAATAAATCAGCCGTATTCCCGATTACATCACCCAAATTGTAAATATCCGCACGGTTGGCCAACATATCAGGGATACGGAATTTCTCACCCGTTTCGGTGTAGGGATTTCCTGCCATAATCACGCAAAACTTTTTCGATTTCATATCATAGGTTTTTGCATTTCCGTTGAACACTCCTTCTATTTTACGGGTTCCGTCGGCAAGCGAAATAAACTTCTGCAACAGTTCGGGGTTACAATGCTGGATGTCATCAAGATAAAGCATCACATTGTTTCCCATTTCCAAAGCCAAATTCAATTTTTTCAACTCTTCTCTTGCGGCAGCATTGGTAGCAGAACTTGGATCAACTGAAGTTATTTCGTGACCCAAAGCTGGCCCGTTGATTTTTACAAAAACCAGTCCCAAGCGGTTGGCCAAATATTCCATTAACGTGGTTTTTCCGTAACCTGGAGGCGAAACCAATAACAACATTCCCGAACGGTCGGTTCGACGATTGTCACCAGCACTACCCAATTGCTTGGCCAAATTGTCCCCAAATAAAGGCAAATACACCTGATCAATGAGCTTATTTCGAACAAAGGAAGTGAGCACTTTTGGCGCAAACTCGTGCAACCTCAACTCCTCTTTCATTTGCAAAGTGAGTTGGTGCCGTTCATGGCGGAACTTTTCAAATTCCAAAACTTCAAAGGCAAAATAACGCTCCATTGTTGCAGAAAATTCATGGTAATTAAACAAAAATTTTCCTTCCGTAATTGTTGGATGTGAACCGGTCAAACCCGAAATAACCACTGTTGGTTCAATGGAAATAACCGATTGGTTGCTTTCGTGAGGAAACAGCAAGAGTGCCATAACTTCAAAAACATAAGCCAATTCTTCTTCCGGTTTGGTGTCGTTGATAAAAGACGAAATCCATTGGTGCGTCAACTGTAATTTTGCTTCAAAATCTGTTGCTTTTTCAATTGCGTGTTTGAATTTTAAGTCGGTATTTTTAACTTTAAGTACTTTTATAAAATCCTCCGCCAGTTCTTTTGCCTTGAAACTGGTTACAAAAATATCGTCTTTTTGCAGTTGTTGAAATAAATAAGTCGCCATAATTTCTTGATTCAAATTGGCGTTTTTTACAAAATCATATTGTGATGAAAAAGCATTTAACGCTTTGTGAAGTTCCAATAAAATGTACTCAACCTTGTTGCTGTTGGTAAAAACTTCCAAAACTTCTCCGGCAGATTTGATTTTTTGATTGAGTTGATTGCGTTTGTCCAAATCTAAATGTTGCCAAAAAAACTGTGCAAAAGCACGGGTTTTCGAGTCGTAACGAAGCATTCCAAGCGTATTGTGTTTTTCCAATAGCGTTTTTAAAATCAGCAACGTATCGGTGTCGTGAACTCCTTTGAGGTAACCTTCCAGATAATTTTTTGAGGTTTCTTCTGCAATCAGTTTCTGCAATTTTTCTGGCAACATCCCTAATAACTCTTCTTTTGGGTATTTTTTAAACATTTTAAAAGCTAAAAAAGAAGACCGGTAGACGTGCTCATTTTCGGAAACCAAATCTTGACTCCAAAACTTCACTCCAGCATTTAATATATCCCTTTTTAGTGGTTGATAAAAATCCGTTCCCGTCAAATGATACTGCAGTTTTTCGTCTTTATAAACAATTGTTACATCCAAATGTTGCTTGTTGACTGCAAATTTATGTTTACCCAAACGAATGATGTTTTCGCCATCTTCATACAATTCCTGTTTGTCTTTGAGCCTTCGCAAAGCATCTTCCCGAGCCGATTTTAGTTCCGTTTCGATGGATTCAGCTTTTCCTACGTCTTCTAAATCGTGTAATTGTTTGACCAAATCACGCAATTTTGAAATCATCAAATCCGAAGCAAAATAACCGTTGATTTCCTCTTGCGAATTAAAGGTCATCGCTTTGGTAGCAACGCTTTTCAGAATTCTTTTTGAAGCATTTTCGACCGCAATGGCTTTCTTGTTGCGACTTTCAATAAGACTGTTTTTCTTGGTTTCAAAAGCCGTAAAAATTTCTTCTCGCTTTTCGATAATGGATGCTGTAAATTCTTCAAAATCGGCAAATCGCGCTTCCAAATCTTCCAACTGAACCGACATTTTATTGAGTGCTTCTGCAATTGTATCGGGCGAATTGGCGCGATCAATGGCGTTCACAATACTTTGATCCATCAACTTCATTTGTGCGGCAAAATCAGCTTTGGCTTCTTGACCGCCAAGCGTACTCACTTTGTTTTTAATTTCTGCTTTCACTTTATTCAAAGTGGCAAAAATCAATGAAATGGCATTGATGATTTGTGTGGCGTGCGAGGTATCGTCGATTTTTAAATTAGTTACAATGTCAATGAGCATTTCCAAATCAGCAGTAATCTGGTTGACTTCCTCTTCTAATTTTTTTCCTTCTGCTACTTTAGAAATCAATTCGATTCGGCTTTGCTTTTCTTTGACCCGAATGTGGTACGGCTCTAAGGCTTTTTCGTTTAATAAAAAAACTACGCAATGTTGCGAAATGCGTTCGCTGTGTTCGACAATTTCTTTTTCTAAATTTGTAATAAAGGTCTCGTCCACATACCGAACCTCTTTCAAACTGATTACTTCGCCCCGAAGAGTTCTCAAATTGGCCAGATTCTCAACAAAAACATCGATGTTATCCAAAGGCGAGGATTTGATGGTGCTGAAAAGTTTATTGGCTTTTTCTTTTGTTTTGGCGGCAAGCTCATTGGCATACAAACGCAATTGAACGACTTTTTCAAATTCATCAATGGCTGCATTTGCTGTATTTTTTATTTCTAACAGCGGGGTTTTTAACTCAAAAGTTTCCTTTGCTCCAATCCAATAATAGCTGTCCAAAATGATTTGAGCCTGTCTAGACAAGTCGCTGTACAAGCCGTCATAATTGTCATCTTTGTTTAAAAGGGTGATGATGGAATTGGAATCGGCCATCGCTTTTACAATGTCTTTGTTCCCGATTTTGTATATAAAACTGTCTTTGTGTGCTGATGGAATGATGCTGTTTTTGACAAAAGGCGTTTGCCAAATTTGAATTACGTGGTTTTTGGTTTGTTCATTTTCCGATTTAAAATAACACAATTCACCGTGTTTGAGGATGGTAAAACCATTACAAATAATTGGGTTTTGAACTTCGTGCGAAATCAAATTGTAGGAAATGAGTACATATTGACCGTGTTTTTCTTCATAAAAAACGTACATAAAATCCTCGCCGTTAGGGGAAGAAATCCGTTCTTGAAAAGATAAATTTTCTAACGTATTTTCAAAAATTTTATACTCGCCGGTTTGCAGATAATACCCATTTGAAAAAATCAATCCGTGGTTGTCGGGAAGCAAAATTGCAGCATTTTTGATGCTGTCAATTTTTTGAACTTCTTGCAACTTATGGTTATAGACGAAAAAGCGAGCATCTTCTTGAAAGGGTTTTATTTGCAAAGCAATTAAATTTCCCAAATCGGCAAACTTGTAATTTCCGTCGTCTAAAGTTTGGTCGGGGAAAGCCACTTCTTCGTTAAAAATTCCCTTTCCAGTAGCGGTATTGTCTTCGATTTTGATGGTCAACGTGCCACCAATAGTTTCAACAAAAACCTTTTCAAGAATGGAAATATGCGGATGTTTGCCATACTTCTGCATTTCTCTTGTGGTTTCTTGCCAAAGAAAGTCATGCTGTTTGGGAAACTTGTATTCGCTGTCGCTTCTGTTATCGATATATTCCAGATGACTTTCTCGAATCAACCACTTGAAAGTTTTAATATCTGAAATTCGGTCGCTCAGTTGGAAAACCATGTGCAAATAATTTCCTGAAATAAAGAATTTACGGAACTCGGTATCGCGGTAGTATTTGTATAGATTTAGAAAATCAAACAGAAAAGTTTCGTCTTTGATCAGCTCTAGATTTTGCGCAACAAATTCCTCGTTTTCGTATTTGTAGATACTAAAAACGTCTTCAATTTTTATGTCGGTTCGCAATCCAAAATATACATTATAGCCAAACAAACACATATCGCCAATGGTGACAATGTCGCTCGAAGTACAATTGTTTTCGGTAATGATTCGATTATTGGCAATCAGTTTGGTTTCGATGCTTCCGAAAACTTCTTTTCGTGCGTTATTCAACAAGTTCAGTCGCTCAATTAAATTCTTTTTTTGAGCTTCTAAACGACTTTGTATGATTTCGTAAGTGCCGCCTTCCAATGCATTCATAGTATAAAAGTGTAGGTGGTGGTTAATGTAAGAAAGTCTGATATTTTGCAAACAGCTTTAAAAACATCCTGCAAAACCGGAGTCTTGCAGGAATAAAGGGAATGGCTTTTTAGCCTAATTTTTTATTGGCCAAGCCGAAATTTTTGGCCATTGACATGAGATTTGCAAACAAACCTTGTTCGCTTTCGTCGGCACTTCTGCGTTGTAATTCGAATAACAATCCAGAAACCGTCATATTTTTAATATCTTCTGATGAAATGTCGTACTTGTCTGCAAAACCTTTGACTTTATCCAAGAGATTTCCTTGATCTAAGGTTCCGTCACCCAAAATGGCCTCTTTGATCTCTGTAATATTTTCCGAACTGTTTACCAATCGGTCGAAACCTTTGGCTCTTGTAATTTGTCCCACAATTTGGTCAAAAAACATAGTTTCGCCACCCACGATATCAATTTTAGCTGCTTTCAAGGCTTCGCCAATCACGCTGGCTTGGGCATCTGCAATGTCTTTTTGGATATTGATGTGTGCCAAATCCACTTGCAATTCTTTGTTCAAACGCAATTTGAATTCCTCGTGTTCTTTTCCAACGCCGTCCAATTTTTTCATTGCATTTGCTTTTTCTTCAATTCCAGAAGCTTCTGCAATGGCTTTCTCCCGAATCACTTCGGCTTCTGCAAATCCTAAATCTCGAGACGAAGTGGCTTTAGCGGTCATTCCTGCTGCTTCTGCAAGCGCCATTTTTTCGACAACAATGGCGTCTACAATACCTTGACGCTCGTTGGCATCTGCTTTTGCATGCATCACTTGTGCTTCTGAAAGTCCAAGGGTTGCGTCTTCTTTGGCTTTGGCTTCCGCCAAAATTTTCCGCGCTTGTGCTTCTTTTTCGCTGGCAACCAAGTGTGCTTCGGCATCAATATTAATTTCTTCGGCTTTTTGTTTTGCCGCATCTTTTTCTGCTTCTGCCGCACGAATTCTCTTAATATAAAGTTCCTCACTCGCTTTTTCTGCCGAAGTGATGGCTACTTTTTTCTCACGATCAGCAGTTTTAAAGGCTTCAATGTCCTTCATGTTTTCTTGTTCTTGAACAACGCCTTTTTCTAAAACAACGCGATCGCGAATGACATCTTGAATGTTTTTGCGTTCAATTTCGACGGCTTTCTCTTTTTCAATTTGAGCCAAAGTCACCACTCTTTCGCGTTCGGTTTGTTCCAAAGCACGGTCTTTTTCCACTCGTTCGGTTTCAACAGCTTCGGTACGTTCTTTGTTTTTGAGCGCTACAATTACCAATCGGTCTTTGTTTTCCTCAGCAATAGCTACTTTTTCAGTCGTATTGATTCGAGCCGTTTCGGACTTCAATCGTTCTTCTTCTGAAACTTTCAAAATTTCGGCTTCTTCACGCGATTTTATGTTGGCAATTTCTCTTTTTTGCTGCTCTTCTTTTTCGGCAAGTTGGCGGTCGAGAGCCAAAATTGCTTCTCTGGCTTCTACGTCTTGCTTGCGAATCGTTTTTTCTTCGTCTCTGCGAATCAAATTTGATTTGATGTTTTGAGCAGCCGTCAATTCGGTGATTTTCTTGATCCCTTCCGAATCCAATATGTTGTCGGATTTTAGGTGAACAAGTGGTGTTTGTTCCAAATCGTCGATGGCGCAATCATCGAGAATGTATCCGTTTAAATCGGTACCGATAATGGCAATAATTTCTTCACGAAACTCGCTTCTGGCTTCGTATAATTCGATGAAATCAAATTTCTTTCCGACGGTTTTGAGCGCTTCAGAAAATTTTGCATCAAACAAGGTTTTCAGCACTTCTACTTCTGAAGCCCTTTCACAGCCAATGGTTTGTGCCACATTGATAATATCTGTTGTTGATTTATTGATTTTGATAAAAAAAGTTACTTTTATATCCGCTCGAATGTTGTCTTTGCAAATCAAACCGTTAACTCCGGTTCGTTCGACATCCAGTTTTTTTACGGAAATATCCATGATTTCCATTTTATGCAAAACAGGTACAACGAGTCCAGCATTGTAAAAAACTTTGGTTCCTCCAGCTCCCGTTCTGACGATTACTTTTCCTTGGATGATTTTTTTGTACATCGAAATGATCCAAACGAGGAGTCCGATGATGACCACGATTATAGCAATCATTGTGATAAGTAAAGAATTTCCTAACATGTTTTTGGTATTTAATTGGTTGGTAATGGTTATAAAAAATAGTGTACAATCAATGCAAATAATTGCATTAATAGATTCGTAATTTGAAGTAAAATTGCAATCATTTAGATTTTGTTTTAAATTTAATAGTCAAATTTTTCGACGAGATAGTACTTTTTATCGACACTTTCTCCCACAATTACTGCCTCTTGTCCAGCATTTAATTTTTCGTTTGTATTACTTCGAGCAGACAATCGCATCGGATCACCGTTCACATTCAGCTGAATTTGTCCTGTTTTTACCTCGTCCATAGCGGCGAAAACCACACAACGTCGGCCGAGAAAATCAATTTCAGGTTCGCCTTTGTGATTGACCTGCTTGTATAAGTAAGACAAGGGCTTGCTGAAAATTTTTACAATAAAAAGACTGAAAATAAAGTTGGGAATCAAAAAAATCACACCTACCCACGTACTTTCAATCCCTAGATAATACGTGACGTTGATGCCGATGAGCCACATGCTGAAAAAGATGATGGTGAGAATAAACATCAGCGGCAACTCATCGAAATTGAAATACTCCACTATTTTCATAAATCCGTTTCCATCCGAATTTGAATCGACACGATCGGGCAAATCAGGCGAATTGTTGTCGAAATTCGTTTCGAGGTCGGCCGAATCGAAATCAACACTGAACAAATCAGGGTCGAGTCCTGCCACAATTACCAGAATCCAATACACCAACATGATGATTGACATAATGGTAAAAAAGGCATTGACGGGTGAAAAAGAGATTTCTATCAGTTCTTTCATTGCTTTATGTTATTCTTTTGGTGGCGTAATGCCCATTTGCTCTTTCAATTTTTCCAATTCGCTTGTGGCTTTGGTTTTCGATACATCGATGGCTTTGTTGATTTCATCGTCGACTGATTTTGAATTGTTGGCAATATCCCCGTAAGCTTCTGCCAAGGCTTCTTCTTGTGCCACTTTTTCCTTCATTCGTTCCAAAAGCGCGACTGTTCCATTGCTGTCAATTTGGGCCATTTGCTTGTTGAGTGATTTGGTAGCATCGGCCACTTTTACTCGGGAACGCAAAATTTTGAGTTCATTTTCCCATTTGGAAATGTTCTGTTTGATGGTTTGCACGTTACTTTCCATTTGCGAAACATTTTGATCGAACTTTTCTTTGTCGGCAATAGCTCTTTTTTGTCCTGCAAAAGCTTCCTCTTTTTTGATCAATGCCTCGGTTGCCAAACGATCAGCTTCGGCCACATCGAGACCACCAGCTTGTGCTTTTTTAAGAATAAGCATGGCTTTTTCGTTGTAATCTTCTCCCTTATTGGCGTATTCTTCCACCTCGTTTTTGGCACGAATACTCATGGCTTTGACTTGTGCCAAAGCTTCTAGGCTTTTGTCCAAATCTTGTTTCATGTCCCGAATTCCTTGTTCCGTCATTTTGATCGGATCTTCGATTCCGTCGATTGCAGAATGTACTTCTGCTTGACCTATTTTGAATAATCTTTTTAAAAATTGCATGATTACCTGTTTTTTGAAAAATTAATAATTTGTTCTGAATATTCACTGAGCAAAACACTTAATGAATTTATGGTGGCGCCAAACTCATTTTGATCTAGATTTTCGATTTGGAGCGAGTCTCTGAAAATCACTTTCCTGCCCGTATCGTCGAGCACAAAAGCACCGTGAATAATGTCGCGGTTTTTTTGTAACAGCGATTTATACACTTGATACCCTTCTTCTTTTATTTCGAAAATAAATTGTTCAAAAATTACAATTGGATGTGCGACACAAATAATAAGGTGAAAAATACCTTCCGACTCGTTACTAACGATGAAGATTCCCTCCTTTTGGTTTTCATGTTTGATTTCCAACTGTAAGTTTTGCAAAAAACTTTTAACCGTAGCGTAATAGTCTTTCATATGTTGATATGTATTGATTTCATTTGTTTTCCGTTTCTTCGAAAATTTTACTTTCCCTTTTTTAGTAAAAAAGCAATCTTATCTATTGGCTACTTATTAATCTAATATTGATTTGCTAAAAATCGTGTTTTTAAAAAATTATAACAAGCTGTGTTCAATTCATAAGTGCAACAAACTTATTATTTAGAGTTTCAATTGGACTAAGATAATTGAATTTTCTAATAGGTCTGTTATTAATTGATAATTCTACTTGT
>NZ_JBIPPD010000311.1:0-2850 GCF_044368625.1 Flavobacterium sp.
AGTCAGCCAGACGGTTTCATTTTCTAAAAGCACATCAATTTTAATCTCTCCAGAATCGTTTTCATAAATTAGAATTTGAGAATCGTTTTGATTTGTTGATTGTGGTTGTTGAAGCATATCGTTTGATTTGCGGATAAACTTAATGGGCATTTTTTAAATTAAATTTTTTTGTAGGGGAACGGCTCTGACTTCCCAAAGTATATTTTTTGTAGGGGAGTACCTTTGGCTTCCCAAATTTAAAATTGTTGTTGTAGAGGAAACGCCCTCGTTTCCATTTTTCCCGTAGTTTGCAATGTTCCCAAAATGATTGGCAGGCAAGCCTTGCCTCTACGAAGCTTAAAGATTTTTTGTTTTGATAATACCAATTTGATCGAATTCCGTTTTGTTTAACTCTTTTAATTTATCGCTTGTTTTTTAATTTATCGAATACCTTGATTAAATGAGGGCAGGAACTGTCATAATAACTTCCTAAAATATTTGAATAAATCGGATCTCTTACAATTCCTAATATTTCTTCCCTCCTTTGAGATTCGAATAATTTTCTGTCAATTCTTGTAAAAACCCAAAATCCTTGTAAATATACTGAACAAGCTCTATTGTATGCGTTTAATATTTCTTCACGAGACTCGCTAAGTGATTGCAAATATATTTCATGTTTGTTGCGGGAATAATCTGGGTGATCTTCATCTAAGTTAATACTCAAACCTTGTAGATAGGTGTTTCTATAGTTAGTTAATGAATTTTGAATTAACTCATCAATATACATTTGATTGCTTGTTTTTGTGGAAGTCCAAGTTAAATATGCAACTATGAAAGCAACTATGGCAAGAATTATTGTTGTAAAATCTTTAAACTCTAAGTTGAAATATTGAATTATTTTTTCGGTATCTATGGTAATTTGAGCCATTATTTTATAATCTTAGGTGCTGGTTTAACAATTGTTTGAGGTTGAGTAATAGGTGGGAGTGGAGGAATTAGTCTAGCCCCTGCAAAATGAGTATTTAGAGTTCTTAAATTTGGATTTTGTTGCGGTACAGGACTTGCTTGTTGTGAATTTTTTAGATGTTGATCTAAACTTTTTATTACAGTCTTATTTTGAGAATAATTGGTTGAATTGTTATTGTTAGTCATAATTATAGAAATTTAAATTTGTAGTATTTGAAATCAAAAATATTAAAATAATTCTTGACAACTGGTTTGTTGTGTTGTGGTATTTGATTACAAATTGGCAATAGCCACGTACCCCTAGAAATAGGGGTCAATTTTTTGTCTTAAAAAGTTAGCTTTTGATATTTTTGTTTTGTTAAGTTACTAGCTAACTAAAATACCAGAATCTATATAATTTGCAATACTTTGATATGGTAAAAATTTTGTTTGATAGTTTTTTGCGGCTATTTCATCATCTTTTTTAAGTTCAAATTCTCTGTCGTCATAAATAATTATCCCTTCCTTTATTTCTCTACCTGTTTGTCTTATATCGTTGTATGAAAATAATGCTGAAGTTATTCTATCTTTTTTTGGGTTGCTGATAGTTTTGATTAAAATTTCACCAAATTTAGTTGGGATTGCAATATCAATGGTATTTGGATAGCCACTTTTACCATTTATTATAAATTTAGGGATTACTGGTACACTCTTTTCTTTAAATTTTGCCATCACATCATCAAAAAAGAAATTTTGTATTGATTCTCTTGCTAAAACATACAAATCACTAACAGCTAAAATACATTGAACCAAGCTATGCTTCTTTTTGGGTAAGTTTTGTAAATCAGTTTTAATATAAATTGAATTATCGTTTTCATCTAATTTTACACCATAACTTAGAAGGGTTTGATCTAAAATATTTTTTCTAGCAGGCGAGTTAAAAGATACCCCAGACATTTCTAAATCATTTATAATATAACCACCATCAGTTAGGGTAATTTCTGACTCAGAAGTTTTTATGGCATAAATTTCAATATGGTCGTTGTGATTATCTAAAAAAGGTAAAGTAAAGTGATATCCGTTTTCAATATCCTTGGATTTTATATTTTCTTTTAACCATAATAAGTAATTTTCTACCAAGTTTGTGTGAGACATATTTTTAAAACAATTTAGGTGTAAAATTTGGGTATTTAGTATTAAAATAATCCAAAAACTTTTTTAATATTGAATAAACATCAACATGTTTTATCTCTTCTTGGGTAATAGATATTTTTGACAAAGGATAAGCGACTCTATCGTGAAATTTTTCGTCATAAATATGAATGTGAGGACCTTCAAAAGTTTCACCTCCAAACTCATTAGGATTAGTATGAGTTCCTTCTAAATCAAGCCTTATTAATCTTATAATCTTCCTGTATCTGGTATTGAAAGTAATTTTGGTTTTTGAGATTTCTAATTTTGGTCTAAAATAATTAAGTATAAAAGTCTCTTTGTTGTTTAGAGATATAATCTCGTGTTCCCATTTGGTAATCTGATTATTTTGCCCCTCCAAAGAAACTGAGAGATTTTGTTCTTTAAATTCTTTTTCAAGGCTTTTTAATATTTCAAATTGATCTTGAGTTATCAACATAAAGTAATTTTAAACACCATTTTATTTAATAATATTTTTGTCCACATCTCCACCCCTCCTCCTAATCAAAATCCTTCTATAAACATCTTTACCATTTATTGTTGCATCGTTTTTCCCACCCAGCCAATAACCTCCGTCCATATCGTATTCATTGTGCCTCGACCAACCAACTATCTCAAACTGCTCAGGATTATACTTATCCAAAAAGGTAATTGGCACGCCCATTACCCCGTCATAATCCATCGGAATTTCTTTAGTTTTGTCCACATTTATGGCGTCATAGTTGTCGTATTTTG
>NZ_JBIPPD010000312.1:0-2847 GCF_044368625.1 Flavobacterium sp.
GGTCATCAGGTTTTTTAAATCTGTTTTTACGGTTTCTAAATCTAATTTTTTAAATTCTTCGGCATAATTAAAATCAGCACCTAACGGATTGGTTTTAGAATCGTGTTGGCTAAGAATATCTAAATCCAGTGCTTTAGGCCACCAATGCTGGTTTCCAATTTTTTCAGTAGGAATGCTTGGTTTGTTGCTGAACGGACATTTTCCTGAATCAGTTGTGTGTTCCATAAGTGTATATTTTTGGTTGTTAATACTATTTTATAAATACAAAGCTACTTCAATTTATCATTGAATTAATTGATTTTAATTATTATATTTTATAAAGCCATTGTTTTATCTTATGGAAATGATTCAAAGTTGCAGCAAATTAATTCTTAACCTCTGAAACTATCATTTTGATCTTGTAATTAAAAGCAGCAAAAAGCAAAGTCATGAACGGACTAATAATACTGAAAAAAACATAGGGTAAATAACTTAATGTTGAAACGCCTAAAACTCCAGCATGGTATGCACCACAAGTATTCCACGGAATTAAAACGGAGGTAACGGTTCCA
Organism: Flavobacterium sp.; assembly: GCF_044368625.1. Classification (GTDB taxonomy): domain Bacteria; phylum Bacteroidota; class Bacteroidia; order Flavobacteriales; family Flavobacteriaceae; genus Flavobacterium. Next base: position 552 of record NZ_JBIPPD010000312.1, read on the forward strand.
GTATCTTCCAAAGTTCGGCTTAAATTTTCAGGTGCAAGTCCTTTGTCTTTATACGCTTTTGCAAACATTTTTCCAGGCACGACAATAGCCAAATATTGATCAGAAGCTGTCAAGTTCAAAGCCAAGCAACTTACTACCGTGCTTGCAAATAAACCAAAAACGGTATCGAACATTTTAAGTAGTGAATCGGTAATTCGCGCTAACGCTCCAATGGCTTCCATCACACCTCCAAAAACCATAGCACATAAGATAAGCCAAACCGTACCTAACATGCCTTGCATTCCTTTAGAAGTAAATAAATCGTTCAGGATTTTATTACTGGTTTCGATCGTTGTTTCAACAGTAATGGCATTCATCACGCCCTTGTACCCATTTATAAAATTCAAATGGGTGCCACCGCCAATTTTAGCCACCAAATCGGGTTGAAAAATCAACGCAAATGCACCGCCTAAAAGTATACCGATTAACAAAGCAATAAGCGGTTCTGTTTTTTTTACAATTAAAACAATAACCACAATGGGTACAATAAATAGAAGTGGAGTGACATTAAATGTTTCTTTAATGGCGGTTAAAGTAGTTCCGTCGTTGGCCAACTCGCTTGTATCTTGCATCAAACCTAAAATTACAAATAGAATTAGGGTCAAAACCATTGTAGGAACGGTAGTCAGTAGCATGTAACGTATATGGGTAAACAAATCAGTCCCCGCCATTGCTGGTGCAAGATTGGTTGTGTCGGATAAAGGCGAAAGTTTGTCGCCAAAATAGGCACCGGATAAAACCGCTCCGGCAACCATTCCTAATGGCATTCCCATCGTGGAACCGATTCCAATAAGTGCAATTCCGACCGTTGCAGAGGTGGTCCAGGAACTTCCCGTAGCAATAGAAATAACAGAACAAATAACTACACATGCCGGTAAAAATACCGAAGGATGTAAAATTTGCATCCCGTAATAAATCATCGTTGGAATAATGCCGCTCAATAACCAAGTTCCTGATAAAGCACCTACCATCAGTAATATTAAAATGGCTCCAGCCGTCGATTTTATATTTTCGGAAATTTCGGCAATCATTTTAGAATAATTGATTTTATTGCGAAAACCTACTATTGCAGCAACAGCAGCTCCCATTATTAATGCAAACTGATTGGGTCCAGCAGTTGCATCGCTTTCATAAATGTACACATTGTAACCTAAAATTGCGATTAGGATAAAGATGGGAATTAATGCTTCCCAAAGGGATAAATTTTTATTTATAATGACGCCTTCTTCGCCTCGATTTAGGTTGTTCTGTTCCATATACTAGTTTAAATGATGTTGCAATATAATGAAAAAAGAAGAAAATTCTATAATATAAAATTCATTTCAGAATAGGATTTTTGTACGATTAATAAATTCAAAACTTCAGTTTAGATAAATAGTAGTGTTTTTTTTTGAAATCGAATGTAATCCAACAGCAGTTACACCTATATATAAAACAAAATTATGAACAATATCAAACACAAATTACTAATCCTACTGGTTACTATTGCAATAACTTCTTGCAAGGAAAAAAACGACGGAATAATTACTCCAGAAGACCGAATCGCTTTTGACAGCGCCAAATTAGACGCTTTTTTTCAAAAACATCCGGAATTTGAAAAATACGAAAAAGAAATCAATGCACTTTATAACAAAGAAGACTTTCATTATGTATGGTACGACAAAGATGGAAGGTCTGATTTTGCAGAAGTTTTGTACAGTAAAGTTAATGAAATTAAGGAAGAAGGCGTGGTTCAAAAAATGCCGTACAAAGAAGAAATCGATGCATTGTTTTCTGAAAAAAAAGGAAATAAATCGACCTTAGAAAATGATTTGTTGGTCAGTTCGATGTACTTTTATTACACACAAAATGTTTTGAAAGGTGTCGATACCCAATTGAGTAAGCAAACAGGATGGTTCTTGCCACGAGCGAACGTTTCCTATGTTGATTATTTGGACGAATTGATGAAAGATCCCGAAAAACTGGAAAAAGACGAAGGCGAAAACATCAGTCAATATTATTTATTAAAGAAAGGCTTGAAACGCTACCAAGACATTCAGAAAAAAGGCGGTTGGGGAAAAATTGATTTTCCTGCAAATGTAAAAACATTGAAAGAAGGAGATTCAGGAATGGCGATTGCACAAATTCGGAAGCGCCTTTTTTTGACAGGCGATTTAAAAAGCGATTCGGGAAGCAAGGTATTCGATTCTGAATTTAAAGCAGGTTTGGCCAAATATGAAATCCGATACAACCGTAAAGCAGATGGCAAAATTAATGC
>NZ_JBIPPD010000114.1:0-10486 GCF_044368625.1 Flavobacterium sp.
CGTTCCGCTTTAAAATGCGCAATACAATTGGCTTCACTACTAAATTCGACTCCAAAACTAAAAATATTCATACCCAATAATTTATCTATCAAACAAATATACAAAAATATGAGCAATTACGGATATATATAAAAAAAATAAACTCCATAAAGATTGTTGGTGCTTTTAGATATAAGTCCATTTAAAAGCAAACTAAACAAAAATTCCAAACTAGACCTACACAAATAAAAAGTTTCAAGTATTTAAATTTAAATCAATAAACAAACAAACATGAACACAAAAAAATCAATTTTAACGTTGGCAACAATATTGTTTGCCTCAATTTCGTTTTCACAAGTAGGCATAGGAACAACTACACCTCAAAAATCATTGCATATAAACGGTACGCTCCAGATAACCTCAGAATTGAATGTTGGAGGAAATGCAAACACAGCGGGTAGTGCAGGCACTTCTGGACAAACACTAATTTCTCAAGGTGCAGGTCTTGCACTTGTATGGACATCAACCAACTCCGTTAAAGGTACGGTTGATTCTGCAACCTATGTACAAGGAACAAGCCAAGCAACAGTCGCGGCAGGTACCACCGCCGATGTTCCTGGAGCAACTGTAACACTTACAGTACCCACCGGCAGAACGCAAACTTTTCTATTTACAATTACTGGTTATGCAGTATCCCTTGGAACGGATTCGTCTCAAGGTGTTTTTAGTTTATTACAAAATAATGTAAAAATATCATCTGCATATACTTCAAAAGTGGGTAACTCACCAGGAGGATTAACAAGTCTCCCTGTTCCTGCAACACTATTGAAATCAGTAACGCTATCAAGCGGAACTTATACATTTAAAGTGCAATATTCCGCTGGTTTGGTAGCGCTATCGTTAATTATGTTCCTTCAATATATGCAGGGTATAATGGAGATACCGAAGCAATGTTGACCAAAATGCAGGTACTTGTATACAACAACTAGTACTGATTTATTATTTTAATGTGGTACTAATTTTATCCGTAAAAAACACAATTGTATTAATCGTTTCGACAAAAAAGCCAGTTATTTATACCTCTAAATAATTGGCTTTTTTATTTGTCCGATCCACATCAAAATACCCGATTATCGAATGTTCGTTGTGCCAAAATTCGAGATTCATCAATCCGCTTTTATTTCTATAATTCCTGTTTTTATAATATGCCACCGAGGAGGGAAAACCATCTTCGCAAAGTCTGGAGATTTCGCAACAAACTAACATTTGATTCCGTAAGGTGAAATCCAGAAATAAACGCTGTATCGCAATGCCTTCGGTAGATGTATTGGTGTTGACATCAGTTAATTTATGGCTGCGCGGGATTTTGCGTTAGTGATAGTAGTGGAGCTCTCTCGATTTTTTATCGAGAAGCGGGAACGAATAGCACGACCCGTAGGGAAACGCCCAAAAAAATAGAGCATTAGATGGATAGAATTTTGATTGTTTTTAACGTTTGAAATTGTCATTGCATTTGAAATTGTATCTTTGCCAAAACTACAACCCTACACAATGAAAAACATACTCATAGCCCCCTCGGTGCTTGCCGCCGATTTTGCCAACTTGCAGCGCGACATCGAAATGATTAACAATAGCGAAGCCGACTGGTTTCATATTGATGTAATGGACGGGCATTTTGTACCGAATATTTCTTATGGAATGCCAGTGATTCAGGCGATAAAAAAACATGCAACTAAACCATTGGACGTGCATTTGATGATTGAAAAACCCGAGAGGTACATCGAGGAATTTGCAAAAATTGGTGCGGATATTATTACCGTACACTACGAATCGACGGTACATTTACACAGAACTTTGCGTCAAATAAAAGCAGCTGGTTGCAAGGCAGGAGTGGTTTTAAATTTGACTACTCCAGTTTCAGTATTGGAAGATATTTTATCAGAATGTTATATGGTATTGATTATGTCGATAAATCCTGGATTTGGAGGGCAAAAATTTGAAGCAATAACGTATCAAAAAGTGCGTAAATTGCGCCAGATGATTGATGATCAGGGCTTAGACACGTTAATCGAAATTGACGGCGGCGTGACGGATCAAAATGCGAAACAACTGGTTGAAGCCGGTGCAAACGTGCTGGTTGCCGGTAGCTATGTTTTTAACGCAGTCGACCCTGTACAAACCATTCGGGAATTGAAAAAAACATTGAGTTAGACATGAAAAAAATACTGGCTTTATTGATTTTTGTCTTTGCTTCCTGCTCGACGTCGATCAATGAAAAAGAAGAGACCGACTTAGTCATTCGAGCAGCCGATATCTCGTCGTTGCCTACAATTGAAACTACTTCAACCACTTTTTATCATAATAATAAAGCTGAAAATGTGGTTACCACTCTAGCGAATGCCGGATGCAATTACGCGAGGTTACGGGTTTGGTTTGCTCCAGAAAACAATGCATCGAGCTTGGCAGAAGTAAAAGTATTGTCCGAACGTGTCCGTAAATCAGGGATAAAAGTTTGGATTACTGTGCATTATTCTGATACGTGGGCGGATCCTGGACATCAAGAAAAACCAGCAGCTTGGACTAGTATGAATTTTGCACAACTCAAAACAGCCGTTTATAATTATACCACTTTGTTGATGAACGAATTAAAACCAGAGATCATCCAAATAGGCAATGAAACCAACGATGGAATGCTGTGGCCAGAAGGCAAAATATCAACAAATGAAATGCAATATTTAGCACTTACCCAAACGGCAGTTGATGCCATACGAACCACATCAACGAAAACCAAAATTATGTTGCATTTTGCAGGAATTTCAGGAGCCGATTATTATTTTAACAAAGTCAAATCAATTGATTATGATTACATCGGCATTTCGTATTATCCTTTATGGCATGGTAAAAGCTTATCAAATCTAGAAAACACCTTGAATCAACTTGCAGCGACTTACGAAAAAAAAGTAGTAATTGCCGAAACTGCCTACCCATTTACGCTAGGTTATAATGATTATACCAACAACATTGTTGGCCTAGAAAACCAATTAATCCCGGGATTTGCAGCTACTGCTGAGGGACAACACGCTTTTTTAATGGCTTTGAAAAGCGTGACCGACCGAAGCTCCTCTATTATTGGCTATTGCTATTGGGAACCGCAGTTGGTTGCGTTTCGTGGACCTACTTCTAACCAAGGCTCTCCGTGGGAAAATCAAGCTTTATGGAATTTTGAAAACAAGAGTTTGCCAGCACTTGAATTTTTTTCTGAGTAAATTTGTGGCGCACCATTTTAATCGAAACATGATTTTTTTAGTTTTGAAAATTAATCATTCTCCTTACGTGGTGGAATAATTCGGGGTAACGGTGTTGGAATTCTTTTGGTGTTTCAAAAAAATGTTCTAATAAAACCGCCAGAAATTCAAATTCGTTTTGAAAGGCATAATCCCTGAAATATTGGTCGTTCATCATTTTTTGTCGGAAAGATTGGTTTTCGAGATAGGTTAAAATGGCATTGAACTCGTCGATAAAAATCACATCGCTGGAATATTGTCTTTTTTTTGCTCCAAAATGCAAGGCGTGGGTGAATTCATGCAAACCGAGATTGATGTTATTATCCGTAATTTGATGTCCTGATAAAAAATCATTCCACGAGAATACAACTGCTTTAAGTTTTGGGTTGAATTCTCCTTTGTGGTATTCTTGATTCACCGTCGAAAAGTAGATGTTGGGATAGAGAATGATTTTATCGAAAGTCGTGGTCAAATATTGCCGCATCCCGAAGGACAGCATAACATAAGTTCCCGCTACAATCATTTGAACTTTATCATCATCTACCGAAATTTCATTACCAATAAATTGATACCGACTCAAAAAAGTGCTTACCCTGTGTTCAAAATACTTTTTTCGTTTCTCGGAAAGTCGGCTATAAAAGTTAAATTCCCTACGTAAAACGGCTATTTGCGGTTCAGAAAGTTTTTTAGGAAAAGGATAATAGTGAACGTATATGGGTTTTTTGAAAAGTAAAATATGAAACGGTTCGACCACCAGTTTAAATAGAATTAAGACAGTCAATACCACAAAGATAAGTGCCAAAATAACTGCTATTAATTCAACATTATTCAAAGGAAAAATTTTAAATTAAAAAAAGGGACATAGTGTCCCTTAAAATTTGTGACCTCGACAGGATTCAAACCTGTAACCCTCAGAGCCGAAATCTGATATTCTATTCAGTTGAACTACGAGGCCTTTTTTATTTGTGAGTGCGAATTTACAATAAAAATCCTTAAGATAAAAGCTTTTTTACGATTGTTGATATAGTTTTTCCGTCGGCTTTTCCGGCTAATTCTGCGGAGGCTAGCCCCATGACTTTACCCATTGCCGCCATTCCTGAAACGCCGCTTTCTTGGATAATTCGTGATAGGACTTCTTCGATTTGTGTTTCGCTCAACTGTTCGGGCAGGAACTGCTCAATTACAGCAGCTTGGGCTATTTCTGGTTCGGCCAAATCCGGACGATTTTGATTGATATAAATCGCAGCACTTTCGCGACGTTGCTTGATCAATCGTTGCAATATTTTTATTTCTTCCTCTTCAGTAATAGGTTCTTTAGATCCTGTTTCTGTTGATGCCAATAAAAGTGCTGATTTAACCGCTCTTAAAGATTCCAATGCCATAGCATCTTTGGCACGCATTGCAGTTTTTATTTCGTCCATTATTCTTTCGGAAAGACTCATAGTATTTTGTTTTTTTGATCGAAAGCGAAGGTAAAAAAAATAACCCGAAAAAATAGTTTTTCGGGTTATCAAAGTTTGGTTTGAGTTAATTAATCGACATTGTCATGGAGAAATGAATTGTTGGAACGCAACTGGATGTCGTCGTTACTATCTATTCCTAATGAAGTGCGCGATTTATTGTTGTGATTTGGCGTAGATAAATCGACTCCAAAGCGCTTGTAAGCAGGCTCTTTTTCGTATTCGTCTACACGCGAGGGGTTGTTGTGAAACTTGTAATTGAATTCTTTCAACTTTCTACGACGCTCGTCGGCCCGCATTCGCAATGCTTCTTCGATTGGCATTTCGGATGGTGCTAATGATTCGTAGCTCGTATCAAAAGCTTTAGTTTCGTTAACTCTCATCGTGATTTTTAATTCTTCTCGTTCAGGCTCGGCTACTTTATCCAATGGTTTTGATTCCAATAAAGTATTTTCCAATTCCATATATTCTTCCAACGAATACCGAATCACGCCATTTTTATTTACCTCGGTTATCGGAACTACTTGAACTGCTTTATTCACTTCGATGTTACGCGTTTCGTGGGTCAAATCGAAAATAGCACGTTCTTCCTCTTTTTCAATTGATTGTTTTGCAATAGGCAAATCAAAAGAAAAAGTAGGTTCTTTTCTTTCATTTACTACAAATTCAACATCGCGAACAAAAATTTCTTTTACTTCTGGTGCCGTAAAATAAAACTCGGCTTCGGCTTTTGCAGGTGATACGATTTCAAAAGTTACGTCTAAATTTTTAATAAATTCGGTTGTTGGCACTAAATTGTATTCAAACTTTGGCTCTTCAATAACCTGATTTTCAATCGTAAAAAGAGGCCCGTTTACCTTTACTTCTTCAACCGTTTCTGTTTCAAAAGAAAAAGTAGGCTGCGTAACTAAAGGTGCGAATTCGGCTACAATTTCTTGAACTACTTGCGCTTTAGGTGCTTCGTCTTCCATTAAATCATGGATGATTACCTCCTCATTTTTTGCATTTGAAATGGGTTGCGAAAAATTAAACGATTCAATCACATTTTGCGTCAAGTTGTGCGTCAATCTTTGCTCATCTTCTAACGAATGAATTATTTTTTGTGGTGCTGTATTTACAATTTCATTTTGTTGTTCAACATTAAAACCCGTTGCGATAATGGTAACTGCTACAGCGTCTCCCAATGTTTCATCTTCGCCAACACCCATAATAATATTGGCATTGTGTCCAGCTTCTACTTGAATATGGTCGTTGATTTCGCCAATTTCGTCAATGGTAATTTCATTGGTACCCGAAACGATAAGCAACAATACGTTTTTGGCACCGGTAATTTTATTGTCGTTTAATAATGGCGAATCCAAAGCAGAAATAATCGCTTCTTTGGCTCTTGATTCACCACTCGCGGTAGCCGATCCCATGATGGCTGTTCCGCTATTGGACAATACGGTTTTCGCATCCTTTAAATCGATATTTTGCGTGTAATGGTGTGTAATTACTTCGGCAATTCCTCGAGAAGCGGTCGCCAAAACCTCATCGGCTTTTGAGAAACCCGCTTTGAAACCCAAGTTTCCATACACCTCTCTAAGCTTGTTGTTATTAATCACAATCAACGAATCGACTTGCTTACGCAAACGCTCTACACCCAACAAGGCTTGTTCTTGACGTACTTTCCCTTCAAATTGAAACGGGATGGTAACAATTCCAACGGTCAATATATCGCGTTCTTTGGCCAATTGAGCAATAACTGGTGCAGCACCCGTTCCTGTTCCGCCACCCATTCCTGCGGTAATAAAAACCATTTTTGTGTTGATGTCCAACATTTTTTCGATTTCAGCAATACTCTCGATTGCAGATTGCTGACCCACTTCTGGATTGGCTCCTGCTCCAAGTCCCTCGGTTAAGTTTACACCTAACTGAATTTTATTTGGCACTGAACTGTTTTGAAGCGCTTGCGAATCGGTATTGCAAACGATAAAATCGACACCTTTAATACCCTGTTTAAACATGTGGTTGATGGCATTACTTCCGCCGCCACCTACACCTATTACTTTAATAACGTTTGATTGGTTTTTAGGTAAATCAAATGAAATACTTCCAAAATCTGAGTTGCTTGTCATATTATTGGTATTTAATTTTTTTATTTATATTCTTTTTCTAGCTTTTCTTTTTATTATTCTGCGTTATCCAAAAAGTTTTTGATTTTGTCCAAATATTTATCAAAAAACGATTTTGAAATTCTGCTTTGAGTCGACTCAGGTTTGCTTTGTCCTCTTACATGTAAGGGCTGTTCTTCTACCTCCTCTACTTCTTCTATGTATGCACTTGCTGCAACAACTGGTGCTCGATAAACGGTTTTCGCTTCGACAATCTCGGGTTGATCTTTAACCGCACTGTTTGTTCCGTTTTGAATACTGTTCATGACCAAACCTACCGCAGTGGCATACATAGGACTTGATATTTCTTCATCCGAGTTACCCGCCAAATGTTCGTTTGGATATCCAATTCGAGTATCCATTCCGGTAATGTATTCAACCAATTGTTTGATGTGCTTCAATTCTGATCCACCACCGGTCAAAACAATTCCGGCGATTAATTTTTTACGAGGATCTTCGTGTCCGTAGGCTTTGATTTCGGCGAAAGCCTGTTCGATAATTTCCAACACGCGTGCATGGATGATTTTCGACAAGTTTTTGAGCGAAATTTCTTTGGGTTCACGACCTCGCAATCCTGGAATCGAAACAATTTCGTTATCTCTGTTTTCGCCTGGCCAAGCACTTCCAAATTTAATTTTCAGTAATTCGGCTTGTTTTTCGATAATGGAACAACCTTCTTTAATATCGTCTGTAATAACATTACCACCGAAAGGAATTACTGCTGTATGGCGTATAATTCCGTCTTTAAAAATGGCCAAATCAGTTGTACCGCCACCAATATCAATCAATGCTACACCGGCTTCTTTTTCTTCTTGACTTAAAACCGCATCGGCAGAAGCCAAAGGTTCTAAGGTAATTCCGGACAGCTCAATTCCCGCGCTTTGAATGCAACGCCCCACATTTCGAATCGAAGAAGCTTGTCCTACCACAACGTGAAAACTGGATTCCAATCGACCGCCGTACATTCCAACAGGTTCCTTGATTTCTGATTGTCCGTCAATTTTAAACTCCTGCGGCAAAACATGAATAATTTCTTCTCCCGGAAGCATTGCTAATTTGTGTACTTGATTGATTAGCAACTCAATGTCTTTATCGCCGATAACTTCTTCGGCATTATTCCGACTGATGTAATCGCTGTGTTGCAAGCTGCGAATGTGTTGACCTGCAATTCCTACCACAACGTCCTTAATTTTGTAGCCCGACTGACTCTCTGCTTCTGCAACTGCCAACTGAATGGATTGAATCGTTTGGGTAATATTATTTACCACCCCGCGAGCCACTCCAAGGCTTTTGGCTTTGCCAATTCCTAAAATCTCTAATTTACCATATTCATTTTTCTTGCCTATCATTGCAACAATCTTTGTTGTTCCAAGATCTAACCCTACGGCAATCATTTCTTTTTCCATATTCCTTCTATTTAGTACACACCACTTGTTGCGTAAACTTGAGATTTATTATTTTGTACGTATCGATCAATGTATCGTGAACCGCTTTTTGAAAAAACGCTTTATAATTATCAAATTTTCGTACCACTTCGACTGTTTTACCAAATTCGATTTCGTAATTGTAATTTCTATTCGTCATTCTAAGGCTTCCACTAGGCAAAATTTCGATTCCTGTGATGTTTTTTTTTAAAAAATCATCGTTGTATATAAACCACAACAATTCGAAAATTTCCTTTCGATTTTTATCGGAAATCTCACCTAAAACAAGCGGTAATCTCGCAGTTTGGACAGCAGACAAAGGCATTGTATTCCCTTTACTATCAATGTAAAAAGAACCTTTTTCACTAAAAACACGGGCAATTGGCGTTCGCTGAGTGACCACTGCTTTTAGAACGCCGTCAATACTTATGAACACTTCCGACTTTTGAATCATGTCGTGATCATTGAGTATTTTTTCCAAATCATTCAAAACTACTTTATCTTTACCAATAGTTTTCAACTGTTGTCCATTTTCTATTAACAATTTATTAACCGTTTCATAGCCGACATAAAGGGCATCATTGTTTACAAATTCAACGATGGTTTTCTTGGTTTTTCGCGCTTCATTTCGCTTGGACGTAAAAGCATACAAAAACACCACCAACCCGAATATGAGTAGCAAACGCAGATTGACCCAAATGTTGTTCCAGTTAAACTTTTTCATTCAATGCTTTTTTTATACTCGGTACCAAAACCCCAATATCACCTGCTCCAATTGTTACAAAAACCGTTGCGGTACTTTTTGCTATTTCGCTGATTAAATCCGACTTATTGACTACTTTTTTATCCGTATTGGTCATCATATCCAGCAACCAATTCGACGTAACTCCTTCGATAGGTAACTCACGGGCGGGATAAATATCTAACAATAAAACCGAGTCGAATGCCGATAAACTTTTAGCAAAATCAGCGGCAAAATCACGCGTTCGGCTGAACAAATGCGGCTGAAAAATCGCCAATACTTTTTGTCCAGGATACAGTTCAGAAACAGCTTGATGTACGGCATTTATTTCGGTTGGATGATGGGCATAATCGTCGATGTACACCAATTTTTCAGTTTGAATTTGATACGAAAAACGCCTTTTGATTCCTTTAAATGAAGCCAAAGCTTTCTTGGAATCGTCGTCCGAAACGCCGTATATTTTTGCCATAGCAAAAGCCATCAAAGCGTTTAGTAAATTGTGTTTTCCCGGCAATCCAAATCGGACATCTTTAACGATTTCGTTCTTTGTTTTAATATCAAAAACATAAGTGCTTTTCTCAATTCGGATATTTATTGCTTGAAAATTTGCTTGTTCATTAATACCTACAGTTGTTCCTTTTAAAGGAAGATGGGTGGTTACAAGCAAATGGTTCGGGTTTTCAATTTTAGATGCAAACTCTTCAAACGATGCTTCAATTGCGGCACTGTTGCCATAAATATCCAAATGATCGGCATCCATCGAAGTTATACACGCAATATTGGGATGCAAATGCAAAAACGAACGATCAAATTCGTCGGCTTCCACAACCGTAACTGTGGTTCCATTACCCACTAAATTTGAATTATAATTTTCTAAAATTCCACCTAAAAAAGAGGTTACATCCACACCGCTTTGATACAATATATGGGCAAGTATTCCGGAAGTTGTGGTCTTTCCGTGCGTTCCTGCCACAGCAAAACAGAACGTATTTTTAGTGATAATTCCCAAAACGGCCGCTCTTTTTTTAACTTCAAAATTTTGTTCGATAAAAAAATTCCACTGTGAATGCGAGACTGGCACTGCGGGAGTAATTACGACTAATGTGTTTTCTTGAACAAAACCGACTGGTATCAAATCAATTTGATCTTTAAAGTGAATCGAAATACCACTTTGAACCAATTCGTCTGTCAACTCGGTTTGCGTTTTGTCATAACCCGCTACGTTTTTACCCAAGGCGTGAAAATACCGTGCCAAAGCACTCATTCCGATGCCTCCGATGCCGATAAAAAACACGTTTTGGATTTGATTTAAATTCATTTTTAATTTCAATTTCAAAATTCAGTTTCAATTACAAGTTGAATTTTGAGTTAGTACTATTTTTATATTTTATGCGTTTTTTAGATTCTTCAGAAACACTAGATGTTCCTCACCTTTATCAACTTC
>NZ_JBIPPD010000115.1:0-10483 GCF_044368625.1 Flavobacterium sp.
TTTCGCCTGAAGAGTCCCATAAAATTATTTTATTTTTCGCAAAACAAAAATAAGGGAATCTCAGGCTTTTTTTATTTTAGACTTTCGGATAATAGTGACGACTTTTATGGATTTGTAGCATTTATTTCTACAATAGTTAATCTTGATTTTAAAGCATTATTGTCTACTCCTGATGCAGTTCCAAAAATAGTTGTAGCATCTTGATTTACACGTTGAGGACTACTCCAAGCGGTATAATTTACTTTAATCACATGTGGTGCAACTCTTCCAACTAATGTTTGGGTAGTTGTTAAGGTAACAGGTGATGGTAAACGAGTTATGGCTCCAGTTCCCGCATTTGAATTTTGTGAAGATACATAACCTGAAGTTACTTTAATATCATTTAAAAGGATACCAAATACACCCTGTGAAGCTACATTCGTGTTGTTTAGTGTAGCAAAGCCAGTCATCGTAATCATCACGATTCTAGTCTCACCTACCGGTACGGTAATGGATTGAGATAAACCAGAAACATCTGCAGTGGCTGCCACAGCAATGTCTACTTGTGCACCACCCACAAGATTATACACGGCTCGAATAGCTCCAACAGCTGCGTTTTGAGCAATTTTTTTTACGACTCCATTGTTGTCTACAGTTAAAATTTGATCACTTGCAGCTCCTGTTCTTACTCCTTGTACTCTTAAAGGGTCTGAATTTGTTGCAGGAATAATATGCAAGGCGTTGTCTGGAGCTGTCGTTCCGATACCAACATTCCCTGTTGTATAAACTGCATTTGCGGCATTAGTACCATCTACAAATTTACTGTTTCTTGTTGCTAACAATTGCCAAGCAGCTCCGTCATACTGATAATACCCTGCTAATTTAACGTTGATAGTTTGACCAGCTGGCTCAGTCGTTGGTGCAGTTACATACACTATTGCTCCTGTTTGTGCAGTGGTATACGTCTTTGCTTTTAATTGATTCCCGGTCAATCTTGGAGCTATAATTCCATCCATTACGGCAGCTTGTGTGGGGTTTCCTGTAACATCTAGAGTTGCTTTAGGATCTGTATTGCCTATTCCTACTTGGGCAAATCCAGCTATTGAGATTGCGAAAAATGCAGCGAAAAAGATTGTTTTTTTCATTTTAAAAAATTTATATAGTTGTTTAGTATATTTACAAATAAAGTAAAAGGGATGTTATTGATGTGTTTTTAATTTTGAAATGGGTTCTTAACTCTTTGATTTTACGATAGAATACAAAATAATGATTGATGAAATGGACTTGACGACTCATCTCAATTTCATTATCTACGTAATTTTGGTTTTTCTGGATTTAAAATTTCAGTATTTAATGCAATAATTTAAAAAAAGAAATAATGTATGAGGTCAGAACCATCAATTGTAAGGTTGCTGTTTTGACATTCCATTCGTTTGTGTGGAATGAATAATCAAGAAGTGACCAAAGGTGGGCCACGGAGGTATGTATTATTTGGAAGATTTTTATCAAATAAAGTAAAAGTGTAGCGGCATTCCTCTGTTACAATTTCTGAAATAGAAAATGGGTTGTTGATAGATGGAATAGATGGCAGAATGCAAACAATCGAATATGATGCATTACTAGATGCAGCGCCTGTTTTAACGCTGTACTTTTGAAAATAGAGTTTTCTTTCAAGTGATAAAGACGAAAAGAACGTTTTTTTTATTTTTTCAATACTTTGGATCGGTTGGGTTTTCAAAGTTACACCACCCACTTTTTTTTGAAAAACAAAATCTTTTGATATCCCGAGTACAGCCTTAGCAAGTATTAATTCTTTTTTTTCAGGAAGAACAGTTTTGCTTTTTTTTATTGAAACATTTGAAGTGAACAGAGTCCCCGAAACAGTAGTCCCTGGAGTAACATAAATAAGCGTATCCGATGAAACAGTTGCAACAGCTAGAATGTTTTTTGGAGTTGGCTCATTGTTACTACAGGCCGCATTAATAGTGTAGTTTGAAAAAAAAACAGTTGCAATAAATAGAGTATATTTTAATAAGAACACAAATGTGTTGCTTGGTCCAAAAGTTTCTGTTTTATAATTTCTACTCAATTTTATAATGCCTTTTTAAAAAAAAGGGAAATCTGAATTTTGTTAGATAAAGTTTTTTTTCGTTCAAAAGTTACCTTGTCGAAAATTTAAGGTTGCAAAAGTAAGGTAATTGTACACGTTTTTTGTTGTTATTGTAGGAAAATTTATATAAAAAATAACAATAACCATTTAAAAGTCAGCTAATTAAATCTAAATTATAAAGTAATTTTTACCGACTTTACATTCAAAACTACCGAAATACGTGTAAAATAAACCGAAAACGCATTAAGTAGAATTTTTGTGTTTTTTTTCTGGGGAGAATAAAAGTGGTTTTATTGTCAAACAAAAGTTAAAAAAAAAGGTGTACATCTATCGATATACACTAACTTTTACATCTAACATTGATTTTTAGGTCAAGAAAGCCTTCAAATCGTCATAGCTTTTAATCGTTATACTTTTCTTTTCCTTACCCAACACGCTTTCAATTTGGGATGGAATCGGAAGTGTGATCTCCAAAGCAGCTTCAACTGTTTCCAAAAACTTAACCGGATGGGCAGTTTCTAGAAAAACACCAATAGAATCAACATTTTTTTCCATTTGTTTTTTTAATCCCAAATAGCCAACTGCTCCGTGAGGTTCGGCAACATAACCGCTGGTTTTGTAAATATGTTTCAAGGCTTCAATTGTTTCTTCATCAGAAAAAGTGAATGACGAAAAATCTTTCGCAAATACGCTCAAATCATAACCATACATTTCCTGAATGCGTACAAAATTACTTGGATTTCCAACATCCATCGCGTTGGAAATAGTTGTTTTCGAGGGCTTCGGGTCGTATTTTCCATTTTTCAAAAATCGTGAAACCGTATCGTTCGCATTTGTAGATGCCACAAAATGTGCAATAGGCAGTCCTAATTTTTTAGCTAAAATTCCCGCACAAATGTTACCAAAATTGCCACTCGGACAAGAAACTACTAGCGGTTTTCCTTGCTTTTTTAATTGTTTGTAGGCAAAAAAGAAATAAAACATTTGAGGCAACCATCGTGCAATGTTGATGGAATTGGCAGAAGTCAAATTTTTATGGAGCAAATTTTTATCTAAAAAAGCGCTTTTAACCATATCCTGACAATCATCAAACACACCCTCGACTTCAAGAGCCGTAATATTCCGCCCTAAAGTGGTCAATTGCTTTTCTTGAATATCGCTCACTTTTCCTGAGGGATATAAAATCACCACTTCAACACCAGCAGCTCCAAGAAATCCGCTGGCAACCGCACCTCCTGTATCTCCTGAGGTGGCAACCAAAACGGTGCTTTTAAAATCAATCTTGTTTTTATTAAAGTAAGCCAAGCATCGCGCCATAAATCGTGCTCCAACATCCTTGAACGCCATTGTAGGGCCGTGGAAAAGTTCCAATGAATAAATATCCTTTTCAATTGCTACCAATGGAAAATCAAAACACAAAGTTTCAGCGATAATTTGCCTCAAAACGTCTTCTGGAATTTCATCGCCTATAAATTGTTGGATGACTTCGAAAGCGATTTCTTCATCTGAAAGATTTTCGATTTTATCATAAAAACTTTCTTCAATTGGCGTTAAATGTTCGGGAAAATACAAGCCTTTATCAGGTGCCAAGCCTTGAATCACGGCTTTCTTGAATGATACTTTTTGAGCTTTGTTATTTAAACTGTAATACTTCATTTTTGATTTAGGATTTGGAATTCAAAACTTTTATTCCTTCGTCGTTTATTTTAGACACGTGTATTTCATAAGGCAAATCAATTTTGTCGTACTCTTCACACATTATTTTGGCTACTTTTTGGGTAGTATCTTCTCCTTTGCTTAAAGCAAAAATGGATGGTCCCGACCCTGAAATTCCAACTCCCAAAGCGCCACTTTTCAGGGCTGATTTTTTTACCAAATCGAATGCAGGAATCAAAATGCTTCGTGCAGGTTCTATAATTTCATCATGAAGCGAACGTCCAATTAATTCATAATCGTTGGTGTATAAACCGGCAATCAATCCACCTACATTTCCCCATTGTACAATTGCGCTTTTGAGCGAAATATTTTTTTTTAAAATCGACCGAGCGTCCGAAGTTTTCAATTCAATTTGCGGATGAATGACGGATGCAAAAAGGTGGTCGGGACTTTTTATTTTGATAATATCCAAAGGATTGTAACTTCGCACTAGCGCAAAACCACCTAATAAAGCGGGTGCGACATTATCTGCATGAGTACTACCGCTTGCTAATTTTTCGCCTTGCATGGCAAAATACACCAATTCTTTATTAGAAAAAGGTCTTCCTAGTAATTCATTGATTCCGAAAACGGCACCTGCCGCGCTTGCTGCACTACTTCCAATACCACTTCCTGCTTTTATTTTTTTGTAAATTTCGATTTCAAAACCCAAATCGGTTTCACTATTTTCAAGCAATGCCAAAGCAGCTGCACCAGCCACATTTTTTTCGGTTTCTAGCGGTAAGTTGGCTCCAACAATTTTAGTAATTCGAACGCCCTTTTGCTTGCTCTTTCGAATAATCATTTCGTCGCCCACATTGTCCAAACACAATCCGAGGACGTCAAATCCGCAAGAAAGATTGGCTATTGTTCCTGGTGCAAAAAGTTTTATTTCGTTCATTTTTTAGTTGCTAAGTTTCTGAGCGTCTGAGTTGCCGAGTTTTTCTTAGCAACTAAGAATCTCAGCAACTCAGTACCTTTTTTAAACATTTCCAATTCTGATTACATCGGCAAAAATTCCTGAAGCCGTTACAGCAGCTCCCGCTCCTGCACCTTTGATAATCAAGGGTTGATCAACATACCTGTCGGTGTAAAATTCAACAATATTGTCTTTTCCTTCTAAATTGTAAAACGGACTTTCTTTTGGAATAAACTGTAAACCCACTCTTGCTTTTCCGTTGTTGAACGAAGCTACAAATTTAATGCGACAATCTTTGGAATTGGCTTCCGCCAAAATGGCTTCGAAATGACTGGAATGTTTTTTTAACGACGCAAAAAAATCGACGTTGTTCATTGTTTCCATACATTCTTGTGGCAAGAAACAATTGTTTTCAATTTCGTCGATATCCATTTGATAGCCACTTTCGCGAATTAAAATCAAGATTTTTCGAGCCACATCCACGCCGCTCAAATCGATTTTAGGGTCGGGTTCGGTAAATCCTTGTACGCCAGCTTCCTTTACAACTTCCTCAAAAGAGGTGTTTTCGTTGAAATTATTAAAAATAAAATTCAAACTGCCGGACAAAACCGCATTGATTTTTTTGATTTTATCACCCGATGCAATGAGATGTTTCAATGTATCGATGATGGGTAATCCTGCACCAACATTGGTTTCAAACAAAAATGGCGCATTGAATTTCCGTGATAATTGTTTTAAATGTTGGTAATTGGAATACTCCGATGAACACGCAATTTTATTGCAAGTCACTACCGCAATATTTTGCACTAAATAACGACTGTAAGTTTGAGAAACACTCTCATTTGCAGTAATATCTACAAAAATGCTGTTGCGAAAATTGAGTTCTTTTACTTTAGAAATAAAAACTTCCTTATCAGCAGTCGCACCGTTTTCTAAAACATTTTGCCAATCTTTCAAAGAAATGCCTTCTTCATCAAAATGCATTTTTCGGGAGTTGGAAAGGGCGATCACACGAACATTCAGTTTTAGATTTTCTTTCAAAAATTTCTTTTGTTGGTGAATTTGGGCAATAAATTTTTCTCCTACATTTCCAACACCCATTACAAAAAGATTCAGCTGTTTGGTATTGTCTTCGAAAAACCGTTCATGCAGGGTGTTCAATGCTTTTTTTACATCACGTTCGTTAACCACCACCGAAATATTTCGTTCGGATGCACCTTGAGCAATGGCCCGAATGTTGACGTTGTTTTTTCCTAAGGTACTGAACATTTTTCCGCTTAAACCTTGGTGATTTTTCATATTTTCACCTACCAAAGCTACAATGCATAGGTTTTTTTCAACCGTGCAGGGATTTATTTTATGTTGACTAATTTCTAATTCAAAAACATAATCGATTGCCATTTGTGCTTTTCTTGCATCCCTATTTTGAATTCCAATACAAATGGAATGCTCTGAGGAAGCTTGTGTGATAAAAATAACGTTTATTTTTTCGGTAGAAAGTGCTTCGAATAAGCGCTTCGAAAAACCAGAAACACCAATAATTCCGGAACCTTCAACGGTGATTAAAGCTATTTTGTCCATGTGCGAAATCCCTTTTACGGGTTGGACTTGCGACACAATTTCGTTCGAAATATATGTACCTGATTTTCTCGGTTCGAACGTATTTTTTATTAAAATCGGTATGTTTTTAGTGAGTACTGGCTGTATTGTAGGCGGATACAACACTTTGGCCCCAAAATGGGAGAGTTCCATAGCTTCCTGATACGAAAGTTTTTCGATGGGTTGAGCTTGTTTTACAAGAGAAGGATTGGCTGTATACATACCGCTAACATCCGTATAAATTTCGAGTCGGGTTGCATTTAAAGCTGCTGCAATGATTGCCGCTGTATAATCCGAACCACCACGACCAAGTGTAGTGTTGTTTGCATCCGTTGATGAGGCAATAAAACCGGGTAAGACAGTTACGTGAGCGGTATTGCTATTGAAATAATTTGTTATTAAATCGTTGGTAATTTCAAAATTTACTTGGGCTTGTCCGAAAAAGTTGTTGGTTTTTATGAGTTCGCGACTGTCTTTGCAAATGCTGTCCGGCAGATGTTGTTTCAAAGTTTCTGCGACAATAAAAGCGGAACACAATTCGCCAAAACTCAAAATGGTATCGGAAGTTCTGTCCGACAACTCGCCTAAAAGTGCACAGCCGTCCAATAGTGTTTCCAAGTGATTGATGCTTCTTTTGATGTGACTTAGTAGCCGACTTTGTTCGTGAACGGGTATCAGTGCTTTGATGGCATCGAAATGTTTTTGTTCTATTTCGGTAACAATCCCTTTGTAGCCTGCATCATTCAAAGCCGCTTTTTTAGAAGCTTCCACGAGTAAGTCAGTCACTCCCGTAAAGGCTGAAATTATAACGGTCAACTTTGTGTCTTGCGCTTCGTTTAGGATAATATTTAGTGCAAGTTTTATATTCTGGGCGTTGGCTACCGAAGTACCTCCGAATTTTAATGTTTTCATCTTTTTGTGATTCTAGGGAATTGCTTTTTTAAAGTAAATAATAATTTTTCCCAAAAGGGAGATGACAGGAATAGGGATTATATGTAAATGAGATACCCCTAAGGGGTTGATGTAGAAGTGGATGAAGTGCCAACAAAAAAAGCAACCGAATTTTGGGTTGAAGAAGAAAATGTATATTTTGTTGTAGAGTGTATCATCTGTTTTTTCAAATTTACATTTTTTGAAGTGTAAAAAAAACGGTCAAAGTATTTTTATTGATAATTTTAAATTACTGCATTAATTGGGGAAATATCAAAAAATGCCTTGAGTTTAAACGCTTAAAAATGAATAATTCTCAGAATGCAGGTATTTTATACTCCTGTGATTTTAATTATTTTTCATTATAATTGTTAATTTTACTACTAAAAATTTAGTTTTCACTACTATTTTATATGTTTTGTGGTCTTATTTGTTAAATTACGAAAACGTTTTAGTGATTGGTTAACATTAATAAATAGTACTGAGATGATTTGCTTATTAGCATTCGTTTGCGGAATTTTGGAGCTTTAAATAAAAACGATGGAATCTACACATTATATTAGTTCGAATACGTTGACGATTGAAGAAATTCATTACATCGTTGTGGAGCACAAAAAATTAGCTTTATCAGAAGAAGCAAAAGTCAATATACAGAAATGTAGGGATTATCTCGATCAAAAAATGGCTTCGCATGATGCGCCAATTTATGGAATAAATACTGGTTTTGGTTCGTTATGTAACATTAAAATTTCAAACGAAAACCTTTCGCAACTGCAAGAAAACCTTGTAAAATCCCATGCCTGCGGAACAGGAGACGAAGTGCCGCAAGAAATTGTAAAAATCATGCTGTTGCTCAAAATACAGTCGTTGAGTTATGGCTATTCTGGCGTGCAATTGGCAACTGTCGAACGATTAATCGATTTTTACAACTATGCTATTTTTCCTGTAATTTATACACAAGGTTCTCTTGGTGCTTCGGGCGATTTAGCACCTTTGGCCCATTTATCGTTACCGCTTTTGGGGGAAGGCGAAGTGTGTTTTGAAGGTAAAAAAGTCCCATCTAAAGAAGTTTTAAACCATTTTGGTTGGAATCCACTTGTTTTACAGTCTAAAGAAGGATTGGCATTACTCAATGGTACCCAATTTATGAGTGCTTATGGTGTATATGTTTTGATAAAATCGTGTAAATATTCGTATTTAGCCGATTTAATAGGAACCATTTCGCTGGAAGGATTTGACGGAAGACAAGAACCATTTAATGAATTAATCCACTTTATTCGCCCTCACAAAGGTCAAATTGTTACTGCTCAACGTATCAATGAATTTTTAGAGGGTAGTGAGATTGTCGCACAACCAAAAGCACACGTTCAAGATCCGTATTCGTTTAGATGTATTCCGCAAGTACATGGTGCTTCGAAAGATGCGATTGATTATGTAAAGCGCGTGTTTAAAACTGAAATCAATTCGGTTACAGACAATCCGAATGTTTTTATCGAAAGCGATCAAATTATTTCGGGCGGAAACTTTCACGGACAACCATTGGCTTTAGCCTTAGATTTCTTAGCGATTGCCTTGTCAGAATTGGGAAGTATTTCAGAACGAAGAACCTACCAATTGATTTCAGGTTTACGTGGTTTGCCTGCATTTTTAGTGGATAACCCGGGATTAAATTCAGGATTTATGATTCCGCAATATACAGCGGCAAGTATTGCCAGTCAAAACAAACAGCTGGCAACTCCGGCGAGTATTGACAGTATTGTATCGTCCAATGGACAAGAAGATCACGTGAGTATGGGTGCGAATGCAGCTACAAAAGTGTTGAAAATCATTGAAAATATCGAACGCATATTGGCTATAGAATTAATGAACGCTTCGCAAGCTATTGCTTTCAGACGTCCGTTAAAATCGAGTGATTTTATCGAGATGTTTTTGAAAAGTTACCGCGATGAAGTGCCGTATGTTTCGGAAGACCGAATTTTACATTATGACATTGTTAAAACGATTGCTTTTTTAGATAGTTTTCAAATTGAAGCAGATTTGTTTGATTAGTAACTTGTAAAAAACATAAAAGTTAATCCTGATGTAACAGTCAGGATTTTTGTTTTTTACCTGTTTTTATCAAAAAATTACAAGTTGTATAAAAAGCATTGCATTAGAAATTATTAAATTAGCATTTTGTAATTTTATAAGATGAAAATAATTATATCTCCCGCGAAATCATTGGATTTTGAAACGCCTTTACCTACGGAACAATTTACTACAAGTGCTTTTTTGAAACAAAGTCGCATTTTAAATAAAGTAATCAAATCCAAATCGCCCAAAGAGCTTTCGGAATTAATGGATATATCCACTCAACTGGCCGAATTAAACTGGAAGCGAAATAAGGATTTTAAAACCCCTTTCACGCCCCAAAATGCCCGACCTGCCATTTATGCTTTTGACGGTGATGTGTATCAAGGGCTTGATGCGTATTCGATTCCGCTGGAAAAACTAGAGGCTTTACAAGAGCAAGTGCGTATTTTGTCGGGACTATATGGAATACTAAAGCCGTTGGATTTGATGCAGCCTTACCGACTTGAAATGGGTACTTCGCTGGTTTTTGATGATTATAAAAATTTGTATGATTTCTGGCGAGAGCCATTAACCAATAGTTTGAATAAGGAGCTCAAAAAAGGAGCGTTGTTGGTTAATTTGGCCAGTAAAGAATATGCTTCGGCCATTGATTTTAAAAAATTAAATGCTACAGTAATTACTCCCGAATTTAAAGACTATAAAAACGGACAACTTAAAATAATTAGTTTTTTTGCAAAAAAAGCACGAGGATTGATGGTTCGGTACATTTTAGATTCCGAGGCACAAACAGTCGAAGATTTAAAGGCATTTGATTACGAAGGCTATCAACTGGATCACGGACTTTCGATAGGTGATAAGTTGGTTTTTACGCGATAATTAAAAAAAGGATTTAGGCACAAACTTAAATCCTTTTTTTGTTTTCGTTGGTTTTAGTTGTTACCGAAAATCATGTAAATGTATTTTCGATGCGATATAAAATCGGTTTTTAAAAAATAAAAGCGAAAGGTGTTTTTTGATTGCTGTGTTCAATTCATAAGTGCAACAAACTTATTATTTAGTCATTCCTTAAATATGTTATAACAATCTGTCTGTTAATAACTTGTATATAAAAATAGTAATAAAAAGCGAAGTTAAATTGCCAAAAAGAGTATATTTAGGTAAAAAAAAGTGGCAATATG
>NZ_JBIPPD010000116.1:0-10482 GCF_044368625.1 Flavobacterium sp.
TCTTCAAGTATAAAGTCGCATCCCAATTGGGCTCATGCCAGAAGTTTCCTATAAACACAAAATCTTTTCGTTCCTGAAATTCCATCATTCGATAATCCAAAGCCAGTTCTGATTCTCGAACAAGCAATGGGAGGTAAAAAAGATATTGTGCATCAATTTTAAAATGACGCGTCAACAATTCCATTTCAAATTCTGCAATAACCAACGTTAAGTCGCATCGTAAAATACTGGCAATTTCTCTTTTTGTCCAATCTTCTTCAAATAAATTGGAAACTTCAAAAGGAATTCCTTTTTTAAAATTCGATGCACGTGTATGGCGTAAACAATGTAAATCCTCACTGTCTAAAATTCGTAAAGCAGTAGGACAATTTTGAACAACCCGCCAGCCAAATTGCTCTTCCGTAACAAACCGATCGAACAATACGATAGCTGGATTCCAATTTTTTACAAGAAAATCAAAACGATCTGAATTGAGTGCAATACTTGCTTTTTCAACTCCAATGGTACTCAGGTCAAAATTAAGGTCGTTTTCTAAAGCGGTAGAGGCAAATATTATTTTGTAACCGAATGTTTGAAGCAACAAAATCAGTTGCAACATACGTGTACCTGCTGCAGATGATTTGGGTTCTGGCCATACAAGACCTATAATTAAAACAAGTTTGCTATTCATCGACTAATCATTAAACTCAGCTAAAATTTAAATGCGTTTTAATTTGAATAATCCCGTAAAAATGGCGTGAAGAACTTTAAAACAATAGGAAGTGGCGGTGAAAAGGAATGTACTTTTATTCGGAGGAAAAGTACTAAAAATTTAATTATAAAATATAAATATATAAAAAAAGTCTCAAACTTTGTTTGAGACTTTTTTGGAGCGAAAGACGAGGCTCGAACTCGCGACAACCAGCTTGGAAGGCTGGAGCTCTACCAACTGAGCTACTTTCGCATTACAACGGTGCAAATATAAGTAATAAAATAACTTTCCTGCAAACTTTTTCTCCAAAAAAAATGAAAAAAATTAGTGCAAACTATACTAAATTTGCCTAATTTATTTACACTTAAAATGTTATCTCTTCAAAAAAAACATGACTAACTTAAAAAAAATTACGGCAGAAACGACTTTCGAAGTTAGAAACCCTGTTTTGCGACCTCAACTTCCTGTTGAAAGTTGCCATTTCGATGGTGATCACTTAGATTCTACTATTCATTTTGGATTTTACTTGGAAGAAAAAATCGTAGGAGTTGTTTCGGTATTCGAGAAATCCAACGCAATTTGGGATTTCAAAAATCAATATCAGATAAGAGGAATGGCCGTATTAAAAGATTTTCAAAAGAAAAAGATAGGCGAACAACTGGTAAATGTCGTAATTGAGTTAGCACACGAAAAAAAAAATGGACATAATCTGGTTCAATGCACGGAAAAATGCGGTTCCGTTTTATGAAAAACTTGGTTTTCACATTTACGGAACCGCATTTGAAATTGAAAATGTGGGTACACATTTTGTAATGTACCGCACGCTTTAACTACAAATTAAATTTTGAATTTTTTACAGTATTTAAAGACGGATGGTAAATGTATAAGCACGATTTGTCCTTTATCAGGCTGATAATTTCTTTAGTCATGTGCATTGGAATTGCTGGACAGCCCAAACTACGTCCCAAGCGCGAATGATTTTGAATAAAAGAATCAGCCACATAATCAGCTCCGTGCATGACTACAGCACGAGAACGAGCATTATCATTTAAACCGCGTTCCAATCCATCTAAACGCAAAGATAAGCCGTGCTTGCCTTGGTACACTTCTCCAGTAGCATAGAAACCCAAGCTACTTTTATAAGATTCTGCAGCATTTGAAAAAGAATTTGCAAATCCATTACCTGTATTTCGGCCGTGAGCTACTAGTGAATTATACAAAACAGTATTACTGTTTAAGTCTATAATCCAAAGACGCTTTACATTGGAAGACAAACTGAAATCGATTAGTGTCAAAATATTTTTTTGAATAACGCCCTTAGCTTGCAAAGCATAAAATCCTTTTAAGGCTTTTGTAAAACTTTCTAACTTTGGCAAAGGAAGATTGTTGGTATGTAAAGTATTATATAAACTTATCGCTTTGGCGTCAACCGTTAGCACAGTTTTCGAAATCAATGCTTTAATTAATGTATTTTTGTTTTTTTCCAAAACAACTTTGTTGTTAGAACTAAAACTAGAAAAGAGTAAGAAAAAAATAGGAAGGATTCTGTAAATCATTGATAGTTTTTTATTTATGAGTGGCTAACGAAACAAAAGTATAAAAATTGTTGTAAAAAATGCATTTAAGCTAAACTTTAACAATAATGTTATTTTTGAAATATTTAGGATTCTTTTTTTGAATAATTCGCACTATTTGCAGCTTTAAACAAAAATGACTTGGAAGTTTAATTTCAATCGGACTTGCTAATAATCCTTAAATAACTAGTTTTGCATTCATAACACAATGACTATGCCAAAACACCATCTTGCGTTAACTATTATTTTTATAATCAGTTCTTTTTCAGGATATTCGCAATACAAAACACTTCAAACAACTGTTACCAGTGATAAAATTGTTATCGATGGCAACATCAGTGAAGCCGCTTGGTCTTCGGCTGATGTAGCAACAAATTTTGTGATGCAAGAACCCGATAATGGCGTTGCAATAGCTCCCGAAAAAGAATCTGTTGTTCGGGTATTGTACGACAACGATGCTGTTTACATCAGTGCTATTTTAAATGATAACGAACCCGACAAAATTTTGAAAGAGGTAATGCAGCGCGATAATTTTGGCACTGCCGATCATTTTGGCGTGTACATTAACGGATTTAACGACGGCCAACAAGACTTTCGGTTTTATGTAAGTGCAGCTGGCGTTCAACTTGATTGCATTTCTACCGAGGAAAATGACGATTTTAGCTTAGACGCTATTTGGGAAAGTGCCGTTGTTATAACTCCCACAGGTTTGACCGTAGAAATGAGAATTCCTTACGCAGCGTTACGCTTTTCGAAAGAAAAAATACAAACATGGGGGATTAATTTTTATAGAGAAATAAAACGTGACCGGCAAAAATATACTTGGAATCCAGTAAACTTTCAAGTGGGTGCTTTACTTCCACAAACGGGTCGATTGGAAGGAATTAAAAACATCCAACCTCCTACTCGATTATTTTTTATTCCATACTCGTCCTATTATTATGAAAAAAATGCAACTGTAAACTCACACACTATTAAAGGAGGAATGGACATTAAATACGGCATCAATGATTCTTTCACGTTGGATGCCATATTAATTCCCGACTTTGGCCAAACAGTTTTCGATAATGTCGAACTTAATTTAGGCCCTTTCGAACAACAATTTAATGAAAACCGCCCTTTTTTCACGGAAGGAACCGATTTATTTAACAAAGGAAATCTACTTTACTCTCGTAGAATTGGCGGAAAACCCTCCACTTCAGCCCGCACAACAGACGAAAACATAGAAATTAAAAATCCGGCAACGGTAAATTTAATCAATGCTTTAAAAATTTCTGGAAGAACCAAAAGCGGATTAGGAATCGGTATTTTAAATGCCGTTACCGAACAAACTTTTGCCGATTCTTACAACAAAATTACCGACGAAACCTCACAAATTGAAGTAGAACCGCTTGCTAATTACAATGTTTTAGTGTTTGATCAGCGATTCAATCAAAACTCATCAGTGGCTTTTGTCAATACCAATGTTACCCGAAACGGCACGTATCAAGATGCAAATGTTTCGGCAATTATTTATGATTTAAACACTACCAACAACCGTTACAACCTTTCGGGCGATGTAAAATACAGTTTTATCAACCGCTTCGGAAACCTTTCGGATAAAAAAGGAGTCAGTTCAACAATTGGCATTGGAAAAAAAGGAGGTAAATGGCGGTACAGTGCCGGTGCAAACTATGTTTCGGAAGATTATGACCCCAATGATTTGGGAATTAATTTTGTGACAAACTACCACGGTGGTTATGCAAATTTAGGCTACCGTATTTTAAACCCCGTGGGTATATTCAATACTTTTAGAGTGGACTATTCTAATTATTTAGAAATTCAAAACACTTCTGGCCGATTGCAACAAGCCCGATTTAATGTTGGAGTTACAGCAAATACACGAAAAAACGATTTCATTTTATTTGAATTCAATGTAAACCCCTTACATGTTTCTGATTTTTATGAAGCGCGAACCGAAAATCAATTTGTTACCATTCCAAAAAACATTTTTAGTTCGTTATATGTATCGACCAATTACAACAGAAAATTTGCTTTAGACATTAATCCCTTTGCAACGGTATTTAATGAAAAAAATCGCGTGCAATATGGCATTTCTATTGAACCACGCTACCGATTTTCCGACCGCTTTTTGCTGACGTATTCGTGGGAATTATTTCGCCAAAATAGCGATAAAGGTTTTGCACGATTTGACAATACTCAAGAAGCCGTTTTTTCCAACAGAGACCGCAGAACCATTACCAACGAACTTGCTGCTAAATATGCGATTAACCCAACAATGACCTTAAATCTTGCCACACGTTACTATTGGGCTATTTCCGAAAACAGGCAGTATCTTTCGTTAAAACCTGACGGAACTTTGGTTGAAAATGCTGTTTTTACTGATAATACCGACATCAATTATACCACAGTGAATTTTGACTTAACGTACTCGTGGTGGTTTGCACCAGGAAGCGAAATTTCTGTTTTGTATCGAAATAACGGCGTCAACAGTAGTGCTTTTATTGATAAAAACTTGCAATCCAATTTCAGAAATGTAATCAACAGTAATTTGACCACCGTTTTTTCGATAAGTATTCGTTATTTTATTGATTATAATGATTTGAAAAAAGTTTTTTGAACTATTTTTTGAAATAAAAAGGCTTGAACCCACAGCATTCGTGTACATTTTTTAACTTTGTTTAAAATACACTTCTCATGAACAAAAAAGTAATTCTGATGATTCTCGACGGTTGGGGAAAATCTCCTGACCCAAAAGTTT
Source organism: Flavobacterium sp. (assembly GCF_044368625.1). Classification (GTDB taxonomy): domain Bacteria; phylum Bacteroidota; class Bacteroidia; order Flavobacteriales; family Flavobacteriaceae; genus Flavobacterium. The sequence goes on from NZ_JBIPPD010000116.1 coordinate 5,027, forward strand.
CCGCAGTCGATCAGGCAAACACGCCATTTATTGATCGTTTATATACGCAATATCCTAATGCGCAACTTCGTACTGACGGACTTAATGTAGGACTTCCCGAAGGTCAAATGGGAAATTCTGAAGTTGGTCATATGAATTTAGGGGCCGGGAGAATTATCTATCAAGATTTGGCCAAAATCAATTTGGCTGTCGACAACAATACACTTAAAGACGAGAAAACACTTGTAGATGCCTTTACTTTTGCAAAAAACAACAATCGAAAAGTACATCTTTTAGGATTGGTTTCGGACGGTGGTGTTCATTCGCATATCAATCATTTAAAAGGTTTGGTAGAAGTGGCGGAAGATTTTGGTTTGGAAAACGTTTTTATTCATGCCTTTACGGACGGTCGTGATGTAGATCCAAAATCGGGAATTGAATTCATTGCTGATTTAGAACATTTTCTGAGTACTAAAAAAGCAAAGCTAGCTTCTGTAGTAGGTCGTTATTATGCCATGGATCGCGATAGACGTTGGGAACGAGTAAAACTTGCCTATGATTTGATTGTCAATGGATTGGGACTACACTCCAAAAACGCAGTTACAAGCATTCAAGAAAGTTACGACAATGAGGTTACGGACGAATTTATCCAACCGATTGTGTTGACCAATAATCAAAACAACCCCATTGCCACAATTGAAGAAGGCGATGTGGTTTTGTTTTTCAATTTCAGGACCGATCGCGGACGGCAATTAACCGAAGTTTTGACGCAATGCGACATGCACGAATTTAACATGCACAAATTGAATGATTTGTATTACGTAACGATGACCAACTACGACGATACTTTTATGGGAATGCACGTTATTTATGACAAAGACAACATTACCGAAACCTTAGGAGAAGTTCTGGAAAAACACGGCAAAAAACAAATCCGGATTGCTGAAACGGAGAAATATCCGCACGTTACGTTTTTCTTTTCCGGAGGTCGTGAAGCCGAATTTGTAGGCGAAAGTCGGCTCTTGTGTCCTTCACCCAAAGTGGCTACGTACGATTTACAACCTGAAATGAGTGCTTTTGACTTAACTAAGGTTTTGGTTCCAAAAATCGAACAAGAAGAAGTGGATTTTGTTTGTTTGAATTTTGCAAACGGCGACATGGTAGGACATACGGGTGTGATGGAAGCGGCCATTAAAGCTTGTGAAGCTGTAAATCAATGTGTTGAAAAAGTAATTACTACAGCCTTGGCACACAATTATACCACCATTGTAATTGCCGATCACGGTAATTGTGAAACGATGATCAATCCAGATGGATCGCCAAATACGGCACATACTACGAATCCTGTTCCTATTATTTTGGTCGACAAAGAGCTAAAATTCGTCAATAGCGGGGTTTTGAGTGATATCGCACCCACTATTTTAGAGCTGATGGGAATTGAAAAACCAACTGTAATGAACAGACATTCGTTGTTGCATTAGCGGTGTTATTATAAAGATGGAATGCGTAGCGAAAATTTTTTGTGTCGCTTTATGCTCTGTGTCTGCGTGAAGCGCGTTAGGGAGTGAAGCGGAAACCCTTTTTTGTGGCTTTTTTTGCCACAAAAAAGGTTGTAGCGGAAAGCCCGACCCGAAGTTTTTACGAAGGGTAACGCCCAAAAACAAAATATGAAGCTAATTATATTAGCATAAATCCCATATAAGCTGGATTAAAACTCGCAATGTACAATTGATTAAAAAACGCTACTTTTGCACAATCAAAAATTAAAGAGATGATTATCCAAAAATCAAGAGAAGAAATCGAATTGATGCGGCAAAGCGCTTTATTGGTTTCTAAAACTTTAGGTATGATTGCTACCGAAATTAAAGAGGGCGTTACTACCAAACATCTAGATAAATTAGCAGAAACTTTTATAAGAGACCACGGCGGAATTCCTGGTTTTTTGGGACTATATGGATGCCCTTCAACTCTTTTAACAAGTGTAAATGAGCAAGTAGTACATGGACTTCCTACGGATCGTCCGATTGAAAATGGTGATATCGTTTCAGTGGATTGTGGTGCAATTTTAAACGAATTTTATGGCGACCACGCCTATACTTTTGAAATTGGCGAAGTGGCTCCAGAGACGAAAAAATTACTCCAGGTGACTAAAGAATCTTTATATATTGGGATTCGGCAACTCAAAATTGGTAATCGCGTCGAAGATGTTGGAAACGCCATTCAAACTTATTGTGAATCGCATAAATATACTGTTGTTCGCGAACTAGTGGGCCACGGTTTGGGACGAAAGATGCACGAAGATCCAGAAATGCCTAATTATGGTAAAAGAGGTCGTGGAAAATTATTTGTAGAAGGAATGGTTGTGGCGATTGAACCGATGATTAATCTTGGCACACGAAACATCAAAACATTAAAAGACGGCTGGACAATTGTAACTGCCGACCGAAAACCAAGTGCTCATTTTGAACACAACGTAGCCATTGTAAACGGAAAACCCGAATTGCTATCTACTTTTGGGTATATTTATGAAGCGTTAGGCATTACTTCTGATGAGGAAATGGAGTTTAGAATGCAACCCCTTATTTTAGACACGAATTAAACAAATTTGCACTAATTTAAAAATGCTTTATAGACAAAGAATCCGTAATTTGTGTAAATTAGTGCAATTTGTGCCAAAAGCTAGACATAGTAATGAAAAAACTTTTCAAATTTATATTAAATACCATTCCCCGTCCGTTGTTAATTCGGGCGAGTTATGTGATTCGACCCATTTTGGCATCGGCGTTGAAAGGTTCGACGTTTACCGATCCAATTGATGGAAAAAGTTTTAGAAATTTTCTGCCGTATGGTTATGGACAACAGCGAAACAATGTTTTATCGCCCAGTACTTTGTCGTTGGAACGCCATCGATTGTTGTGGTTGTATCTAAAAAATGAAACCGATTTTTTTTCCGCTCCAAAAAAAGTGTTGCATTTTGCACCCGAACAAGCTTTTTATAAATTGTTTCGCAACCAGAAAAACCTGAATTATACCACAACTGACTTGTTTTCGCCTTTGGCTGATGTGAAAGCCGATATTTGTAATTTGCCCTTTGAAAATGATACGTACGATATTATTTTGTGCAACCATGTTTTGGAACACATTCCCGATGACACGAAAGCCATGCAGGAATTGTATCGGGTTTTAAAACCGGGCGGAATGGGAGTTTTCCAGATTCCGCAGGATTTAAAAAGAGCCGAAACTTTCTCAGACGACACGATTACCGATCAAAAAGAACGAGCTCAAATTTTTGGTCAATACGATCACGTTCGTATTTATGGTCGCGACTATTTTGATAAATTACGCAGTATCGGATTTACCGTAATCGAAGAAGATTACACGAAAAAATTAAGTCCCGAAATGGTTACTCAATATTGTCTGGCTCCCGGAGAAATTATTCCTGTGTGTTACAAATAAAAAAACCTGACTTTCACATCAGGTTTTCAACTTTAAAATCGAGAGAAAAAATTAATTTTCGGGCATTAATATTCCAATTACTTTGTCTTTCGATAAATATTTTTTGGCTACATCTTGTAAATCTTTGGCAGTGAGTTCGTTGATTTTTTCTTCTGTTTTCAAAACATCAGCTGCTGGAGTTCCATTGGTATACGAACGCGTTAAGGCCGACAACCAATAACGGTTTTCTTTGCTTTCCTTTTTATAATCCGCCAATTCTCCTTCTTTAAATTTCGCTAAATCTGCTGCTTGAGGGCCGTCTGTGATGATTTTATTCAACTCCCGTAATGCTGATTCGGTCAATTTTTCAGCATTCTCTGGCCCACAAGGAAACGAAATATTGAAACTGTACGAACCGTACGGCACTTTACTCATGCTTCCGCGTGCATTTACACCATAAACACCACTTTCGTTTTCACGCAACTCTTCGATTAATTTTATGGTTAAAACTTCTCCTAATGCCGACATTGCCAAGGCTTCTTTTGAAGTGTACGGAGCGTCGCCGTAAAACATAATGGTTACATTACTTTTTGGGTCAGTTCCTTTATTTACCACTTTTTTCAAGTCTCCCTTTGGCATACGGAACCCCAAGTCGGTCATTTTCTCACGTTGCTTGCTACTAGGCAAACTGGCTAAGTATTTAGAAGCATATTCCTCCATTTTTGCATCGTCAACATTTCCAACAAAAAAGAACTCAAAATCTCCTGCATTCGCAAAACGCTCTTTGTATTTTTTATGCGCCAACTCATAATTAGTTTGTTCCCACGCTTTATCATCTGGAATAATGCCAAAAAATCGAGGATTGTCTTTCAGTAAAAATCCGTAAAACTCTTGTTGGAAATAAAAATTAGGTGTCGAAGCCATATTTTTGTAAAACGATGCTTGCTTTTGCTTATAACCTTCAAAGGCTTCTTTATCCAAATTTAAATCGGTGAAATAAGCATGTGTCATTTGGAACAGATACTCTAAATCTTTTGGCGTAGCACTTCCGTTAAATCCTTCGGAAGTACTTGCAATATAGGGGTTCACGTTAGCAATTTTGCCATTCATAAATTTATTGATGTCGTTTAATTTCAAACCAGAAAATCCAGCTTCGCTCAAAGCGCCATTTGCAAATTGCGTTTGTTGCAATTCTTTGTTAGAATAGAGATTGGTTCCACCAAAACTAATGGCACTCATAAGTATTTCGTCGTTTTTAAAATCGGTTTTTTTATAGGTCACTTTCGCCCCATTAGAAAGGGTTAAAGTAGTGGTCCCCATTTTAGCATCTTTTTCTCTCTTAGCAACTTTTCCAGCTTTCACTTCTTTTCGCAACAAACTTGCTGCAATTTCGGTGTCTTTGTAAGGAGTGATTGCTTCAGAATCTACTTTTAAAACCGCCAAAACTTCTGTTTCGGTAGGCAATATCAGTCCTTCTTTTTCTGGACCTGTTAAAATCACCACACGATTATCTTCTTTTATATATGTATTAATCAAACCATTGATGTCATTCAATTGAATTTCGGGCAACATTTTCAAAAGCATTTCATACGTCCAAACGATTCCTGGAGTAGGTTCTTTCTCTAAAAAGTGCGATTGATATTCGCCTACAAAATTGGATGAATTGGTTTTTTCTCGATCATTGTAAACACGCTCCATTCCGGCCACAAAATCAGATTTGGCGCGAACAAGTTCGCCTTCTGTGAAACCATATTTTTTCACCCTTTCATTTTCCATCACCAGAACTTTTAACCCGTCCAATTGCTTGTCTTCGGCAGTCATTGCAAAAGATTGGTAGGCTTCTTTAGTTCGAGCAAAAGTTCCTCCATGATACGAATATCCAAAAGTAAATGGAGGGGTTGGTGAATTGGTCAATTCGTCCAAACGATTGTTCAACATTGTTGAAAACAAACCTTCAGTAATTTCCTTTTTATAATCAGCAATCGTCACCATTGGTTTTGGCGCATCATAATCTTTATACATCAACTGTACTTGGGCAGAAG
>NZ_JBIPPD010000117.1:0-10446 GCF_044368625.1 Flavobacterium sp.
CTTTAAAATGCGCAATACAATTGGCTTCACTACTAAATTCGACTCCAAAACTAAAAATATTCATACCCAATAATTTATCTATCAAACAAATATACAAAAATATGAGCAATTACGGATATACATTTAAAAAATAAAAAAATAAGTTTCCTATTTTTAAAATACAGAATGCGAGACATTATTTTAAAACGTTAAAATTAATGACTAATTTTATTTATTTTTTTAAAAGTTCTAAAATATTTACTAATCCTTTCATTTTACAGCCAAAAGCGAGTATCAAATATATAAAAGCAAATAGAATTATTCCAAATATTATTCTGAAAATATCGACTACAGAATTTGTAGTAAAAAAATAATCTAAAATGTAGAGTGCACCTCCTGCTACCAAACAAAGTAGCATCACAGAACCTATATCTCCTATTTGTTGCGAGTGTGAATAATTCAACACTTTTTTACTGTAGGCTACATTAATAAAAAAACAAATAATTACATATACGATCTGGGATAACAATAAAGGAATAATACCAAATTGAAGGGCAACCACTACAAGCACTAGTAGAATGGGCTTCTGGATTAGCTCTATTTTGAGTATAATATCACTTCTTCCAATAATGGCAAATAAATTTATATTGTAACTATTTATAGGTCTTAAAATAGCGGCAAAACAAATTATTTGAAAATAAGGAACTGCATCAATCCATTTCTCAGTAAAAAGAAACACGAAAATAGGCTCAGCTAATACAACAAGAACAATTAAAACGGGTGCTGTAACAAAAATAACGGCTTGTAAAATTTTTCGATAAATTTCGGACATCCGCTCTTTATCGTCTTGAATACTGGCCAAAAGAGGGAATGACACTTTGGTTAATGTATTGGCAATACTATTGACTGCCATATTTTTCATAGAGTCTGAACGGGAAAAGTAGCCTACTGTTTTTGGGGAATAAAACCGCCCTAGAACGATTGGATAAATATTACCAAATATTGCATCAATTAAATTCGTTAATGTTAGTTTATAGCCAAATTGAAAATGCTTTATGAATTTTTGTTTATTAAAAACCCATTTTGGCCTCCACGATGAGAAAAACCAAATTAATAATGCATTAAAGAGTGTGGTAGATATAGTGCTGTAAACCAAACTCCAAACGCCATATCCTGAATATGCAAAGTAAATACCTAAAACTCCTCCAATTATTGTTGCTGGAAGAGAAATAGCAAGCAATTTCTTAAATCGCATTTCTTTAGTTAAAATTGCATTTTGTACCGTTGTAAAAGCTCCTAAAATAAAAATTACTGAATACACACGTACTACATCGGTCAAAATGGGCTGTCGATAGAAATCGGTAACAAAAGGTGCTGTAATAAACAACAATAGATATAATACGAATCCTAAAAATAAGTTAAAGTAAAAAACCGTTGAATAGTCTTCATCATCAACATCCTGAGTTCTAATTAAAGATTGAGCGAGTCCGGCATCGAGCAAAACATTGCCTATCGTAAAAAAAACATAAATCATCCCCATCAGCCCAAATTCGGCTGGCAATAATAACCTTGCCATAAATATCGAAACGCCAAAGTTGACCCCCAACGTACTGAACTGCTGGATGAACGACCATATGAAACCCGAAGCAGCTTGTTTTTTTAAAGACATTTATTGATGAGATTTTTTTTAAAAATAGAGTTTTTAAGAAGCTCTATTTTAAAATTAAATTATTTTTAGTTAGAACGATGCATTTATTATTGAAACTATGTTTTCCAAATCTTCTTTTGGAATTGCATGATTCAAAGGCAAACAGAGTATGCGACTGGCGGTACTTTCTGAAATTTCCATCTTGGTATTCGCTACAAAAGGCAACGTATTGAGCGAGGGGTAAAAATAGCGTCGTGCAAATATAAGTTCGTTAGTAAGCGCTTGTTCTGTTTTTAATAATGCTTCTTCGCTTTTAAATACAACGGGATAGTAGCTGTAATTCCAGTCGGTATTTTCTCTGATTTTCAGGGCCTTCAAATTTAAAAAATCCAACTCATTGTTGTAAAAGTCGACCGCTTCTTTTCGACCTGCTATAATTTCGGGCAGATACGGAAGTATTGCCAAACCCATGGCGGCATTCAACTCTGAAATTTTTCCGTTGATACCCATTCCAAAAAAATCCAGATGTCCGTTGTGTCCAAAATTATGACTGTAATATATTTGATGGAATAAGTCTAAATTTTTGCAAAAAACACCTCCCCCTTCTCCGGTATGGAATAATTTAGTAGCATGAAAACTGCACGTGCTGATGTCGCCAAATTCAAAGATACTGGTACCGTTGTACCGAACACCAAAACTATGGGCCGCATCGTAAATAACGGAAAGGTTATGTTTTGCAGCAATTCGCTCAATTTCTTCTATATTACAAGGGTTTCCAAATACGTGTGTGGCTAAAATACAAGTGGTTTTATCGGTTATTGCCGCCTCGATTTTAGATTCGTCTATGGTAAAGTACTCTGGATGAATATCCACAAAAACCGGTGTGCAATTTTCCCACACTATAGTTGATGTCGTAGCGACATAACTAAACGGAGTGGTTATAACTTCGCCTTGTTTGCCCAATAATTTTAAGGCAATTTGAAGCGGAATAGTACCATTATTAGTAATCAACAAATTACTTTGTTCCAAGCCCAAATAATGGGTTAACTTGTGTTCCAGCTCTAAAACCAATTCTCCCCTGTTCGTGATCCATTCGTTTGTAAACGCACGTTGCACTTGAGCCGTATATTCGGCAATAGGTGGTAAAAAAGTTTTAGTAACGTTTATCATTTTCGTTTGATGATGGCGATTAATTCAGAAAGGGCACTTATTTTAAAAAGATACGTGATACTAAAATATAATAGTACACCGGTACTCGCTCCGATGCTTAATCGAAAAAAATCAGTAATCGAATTTATTTTTAAAAAATAATCCATAAAATAAACTAGTCCGCCTACTGCAATACTAAGTACAATCATAGGAAGTAAATCTTTGGTTTGTTGCCAAGAAGTATAACTCAAATACTTTCCGCTAAAATGAGTATTGACAAAGAAGCCCACAACAGAAAGCAGCAATCCTCCATATAACAGACCGTAAATTCCGTATTGAAATGAAATAACAATCACTAGTGCAATCATCACTTTTTTTAAGATTTCCAGTTTTAGAAACAAATCACTTCTGCCTTTAACGATTAATATTTGCAAATTATACCCGTGAATGGGATACATTATTCCAGTGAAGCAAAGTATTTGAAAATAAGGAACGGCAGGCATCCATTTTTCTGTAAATAAAAATCGGAATAGAGGTTCTGCCAGTGCCGCCATCAAAACCAATAAAGGGGCTACTAAAAATACCACCATTTGCATTATTTTTTTGTAAACCATTTTTAATCGTTCGTCGTCATTTTGAATACTTGAAAACAGCGGAAAAGTCACTTTAGTAATTACTGCATTGACAATTCCGACAGGCAGTATGGACAATGTATCGGCTCGACTGTAAAAACCCACTTGAGCGGGTGCGAAAAATTTTCCAATTATAATAATGTAAGCATTTGTAAAAAGAGTATCCAATACTCCCGAAAACATCAGTTTAACGCCGTAATTGAAATGGTATTTGAATTTTTGAATGTTAAAAACCCTCTGCGGAAACCATTTAGCCCAAATCCACAACTGAATTGTTGAAGCAATTGCTTGAACGATACCACTCCAAACCAAACTCCAAACGCCAAAACCCTTATAGGCCATCACAATACCCACTGTACTGCCAATAATTAACGAGGGAACTGCTACTTTGGTTTGCGTTTTGAAGTCTAAATTCTTAGTCAATCGCGTAATTTGAATAGCCGAAAAAGCATTGATTATAAACGTGATAGTATATAGTCGAACTACATTGGTCAATAATTCTTGTTTATAAAAAGCAGCAATATAAGGAGCGGCTAGAAAAGTAATTACGTAAATAACAACACTTCCTACTAAGTTGAAATAAAAAACCGTAGCATAGTCTTCTTCATCTAAATTCTCGGATCGAATGAGGGACTGGGTTAATCCTCCTCCAATAAGGGTTGAACCTATTCCTATGAAAATTCCCAACATTGCTATGAGACCAAATTCGGCGGGTAAAAGCAATCGTGCGAGAATCAAAGAAACTCCAAGACTTAACCCTTGTGTTCCCAAAAGTTGTAACGAAGTCCAAAATACGCCCGATAAGGCTTGTTTTTTTAATGACATTTTTTTGCAACGCTACTTTAAGAACTAAAAAGGGCCTATGTTTTTTTATGATTTTTAACAATTATATTTTTTGACTTCAATGTAAAATAATGTTACATTTTAAAGTTTTCCGTCGACGTTATTGCCTAAAATTCCTTTGACATCATATACAATGGCCGACTCCTTTTTTAAACTTGCTATATCCAGTTTTAAAAATTCATTGTGTGCTACCCCCAAAACGATGGCGTCAAATTTAGTTGTGGGTTGTGTGTGAGATGCTGAAACAAGTTCAGCATGACAAATCAAACCATATTCATGCATTACTTCGGCTGGATTTGCCCAAGGATCGTAAATGGTTACTTTTACATTATAGTCTTCCAAGGCTTTGATAACATCAACCATTTTAGTATTTCGAACGTCTGGACAATTTTCTTTAAATGTAATCCCAAGCATTAAAATTTCTGCACCATTGACCTTAATATCTTTTTTAATCATCGTTTTAACGACCTGATTGGCAACGTATTCTCCCATACTGTCGTTCAAACGTCGGCCTGCCAATATAATTTCAGGATGATAGCCTACCTCTTGTGCTTTTTGGGCTAAATAATACGGATCGACTCCTATGCAATGCCCACCCACAAGTCCTGGTTTGAAAGGTAAAAAATTCCATTTGGTTCCAGCAGCTTCTAGAACCGCATGGGTATCAATTTGGAGTAGGTTGAAAATTTTGGCCAATTCGTTTACAAAAGCAATATTAATGTCCCGCTGCGAATTTTCGATCACTTTGGCGGCCTCCGCTACTTTAATGGTTGGTGCCAAATGCGTTCCTGCAGTGATAACTGATTTGTACAAGTCATTTACTTTGACGCCTATTTCGGGTGTGGAGCCTGAGGTTACTTTTAATATTTTTTCGACCGTGTGTTCCTTATCGCCTGGATTGATGCGTTCGGGCGAATATCCTGCAAAGAAATCGATATTAAATTTCAGTCCAGAGACACGTTCTAAAACGGGAATGCATTCCTCCTCAGTAGCACCCGGATAAACGGTAGATTCGTAAATAACAATATCTCCTTTTTTCAATACCTTTCCAACGGTTTCACTTGCTTTGTAAAGCGGGGTCAAATCAGGTCGGTTGTTTTTATCGACAGGAGTGGGTACTGTAATGATATAATGGGTCGAGTCTTCAATGTCTGCTAGTGTTGCCGAACAAAGCAAACCTTTTGCATTATTGATAAAATCTTTCACCAAAACAGCTTGTAAAACGTCGTCGCTCACTTCGAGGGTTTTGTCGCTGCCTGCATTTAATTCTGCTATTCGTACCTGATTGATATCAAATCCAACTACTTGGTATTGCGTTGCAAAAAGCCGAGCCAATGGCAAACCTACATATCCTAATCCAATTACCGCTATTTTTTCCATAATTTGTGTTCTTGTCGTATTTTATAGAAGTTCTTCTCTTTTGGAAGTCCTGTTTGAAATTTTTAATATCTATTTTCCACGGCTTCGCCTTGTGAGTCCCACTTTTGGGTTCACAAATTGCCATTTATTTGATCAGCATTTTTATTTTAAAAATAGCTCCTCTATTTTATTTTGACGTTTTCAAAGCAAATTACTTTAAAAACAATTCAATATTACTGCAAAACTAAAACAAACCTTTGTCGAAAAACACATATCAATCTATTTTTTCAACAAATCTTATATGTCATTTTCTATTTTTTTCTCTTTTGAATTTAAAAAGTTCATTATAGTGATGTTCTATTTATGACCAATTTGATTCCTAAACTTGGTAAAAACAAATGTGCTTTTTGATTTGAAATGTATTCAATTGTAGCATTTTGCCCTTTAAAAAACCCTTGTTGCAATTGCACTAATTCGCCAGGTTGCAAAGTATCCACCACAATTTCGGAATTGGGCTTTTCAATGGCATTTTGCATCAACTGCATTTCTTCTGGTCTGATTACAGCCGGTTTTCCTAACCAAAAAATATAATTCAAAACTCCATCAATTACAAATACTTCCGTGCGTTTCGAATCTTCAATTTGAATAAACACATAGGAACTAAAAAGTGGAGATGTTACTTTCTTTTTTCGGTCGCTCCATTGGCGAATTTCAGTTTTTAGAGGCAAATAAATCGTGAAGCCCAACTTTTTTAATTGTTCTGCCACTTTTTGCTCCTTTCGGGGCTTTGTATATAATGCGTACCAGTTGAGCATGAATTTAGAATGTATATTTCTGCCTTGAAAAATCGTTAATTCTCATAAAAATAAACACACTTTTTCTGTTTTCAAAACCTATTTTGCCTATTTCAAATTATCCCAATACCATGCCACAGCTTGCTTCAATCCTTCCTGCATTGAAAATTGCGGATTATAACCTAGCAAACTTTTCGCTTTGTCAATACTTGCCAGGGAATGCGGTATATCACCCACACGATTTGGTCCATAAACCGTTTCAATCGCACCAATCTTAGGATCAAAATCTGACAAATACTTCTTTAACGATGCCATCAAATCGTTTAAGGTTGTTCGGTCGCCAAAAGCGGTATTGTACACTGTATTCATAGCCGCGGGATCTTCGGTTAGCATCGCTAGCACATTCATTTGAATGACATTATCGATGTAGGTAAAATCTCTCGAATAATTTCCATCGCCATTTATTACGGGGCTTTCGTGGTTCATCAACTGCATTACAAATTTCGGAATCACTGCTGCATATGCCCCATTTGGATCTTGTTTTCGACCAAAAACATTAAAATAACGCAAGCCAATTGTATTTAAACCGTAGGTTCGTTGAAAAATGTCGGCATACAATTCGTTCACATATTTTGTAATGGCATAAGGCGAAAGTGGTTTACCGATGATGTCCTCCACTTTAGGCAAATGCTCCGAATCACCGTACGTAGATGAAGAAGCGGCATATACCATCTTCTTTACTTTTGCATCGCGAGCTGCAACCAACATGTTTAAGAAACCAGAAACATTGACATCATTTGTAGTAATCGGATCGTTAATGGATCGGGGAACAGAGCCTAAGGCTGCTTGATGCAAAATATATTCAACCCCTTCAGCGGCTTTGTGACAATCGTTTATGTTTCGAATATCACCCACAATTAAAGTAAAATCAGGATTACTCAATAAGTGCTGGATATTGGACGCTCTTCCGGTTGCAAAATTGTCCAAACACACCACTTTATTGTTGTGTTTTAACAAATGTTCACACAAATTGGAACCAATAAAACCAGCTCCACCAGTAACTAAAATAATTTTATTTTCTATTTGTTGCATCTTTTTTTCTCACCCTCCCGATAGCTATCGGAACTCCCAAAATGGAGGGATCCAGGAGTATTTAATTAAATATTATTTTTTTTATTAACCTAATTTTTTTAACTCTTTTTCGGCTACTTCTTTGCGCAAACTTGAACTGGAAAATCGGTGGTCGCGTGTGTTGAAATAAAATTCAATACCCTTGCTTTCACAGTATTCTCGGCCTGTAAATTGTTTGCTGCTGTATTCGTCGCCAATAATACGAACATCAATCTTAAACGAACGTAAAATATCTTCTAAATCTTGTTCTGTAGCATAGGGTACTATTTCGTCCACAAATTTACAACCTTTGAGCTGGATGTAACGCTCTACTACCGTTTGAGTGGGTCGGTTTTTCTCCGGACGGTCTAATGTAGGATCTGTTTGTAAACCTACAATCAAATAATCACATTGTCTTTTTGCCTCTTCCAACATTTTAATGTGTCCTGCATGCAGCAGATCGAAGGCGCTGAATGTTATTCCTACTTTCATATTCGTAATGTTTTACTATTAAAGAATTAGCGCATCGTTTTAAATCATCATTTTAAAAACTTTAATGCCTTTGCGTTTTCCGACTGTTTCTCTCGTCTATTCGCTTGACTCTATAGTCTGCATTCTGTATGCTCCTGTTTTAATCCTGCTCAACCATTTTTCGTTGTTCAAATACCAATCGATTGTTTGCTCCAATCCTTGTTCAAATGTTACACTTGGTTTCCATCCCAACTCACTGTTGAGTTTAGTAGCATCGATAGCATATCGTAAATCGTGTCCCGGTCGATCGGTTACATAAGTTATTAATTTTGCTGACTCGCCGCTTTTACGATTCAACTTAGTGTCCATTATCTGACACAGTAAATGTACCAAATCGATATTTTGCCATTCATTGAAACCACCAATATTATAAGTCGACTTTAATTTTCCTTGATGAAAAATTAAATCAATAGCAACTGCATGATCTTGTACAAATAACCAATCACGGGTATACTTACCGTCTCCATAAACAGGCAAAGCTTTATTATCAATGCAATTTTGAATAAAAAGGGGAATTAATTTTTCAGGAAATTGGTTAGGTCCATAATTATTTGAACAATTGCTGATGATGTAGGGCATGCCGTAGGTTTCGCCAAAAGCACGTACAAAATGATCCGAACTTGCTTTTGACGCCGAATACGGTGAGTTAGGGTCATAGGAAGTTGTTTCGGTAAACAGGCCTTCGGCACCCAAAGATCCATAAACTTCGTCGGTACTGATGTGGTAAAACAATTTACCCTCCCAGTTCGTTTGCCACATTTTTTTAAAGGCATTTAACAAATTGAGTGTACCGATTACATTGGTTTGTACAAATGCTGTCGAATCTTTAATGGAACGGTCTACATGTGATTCGGCCGCCAAATGGATTACATTATCGAACTGGTGCTTTATAAAAAGAGCTTCCAAGCCGTCTGCGTCTACAATATCCGCTTTGATAAAGGTATAGTTCGGTTCAAAAGCTACATCTGCAATATTATCCAGATTACCAGCATACGTTAACGCATCTAAATTAAAAATATGATACGACGGATATGCTTTTACCAATTGACGTACTACGTGAGATCCTATAAAACCTGCTCCTCCAGTTACTAAAATTTTCTTCATTGTATCGTTATGCCAAATATTAAGACAAAAGTATTAAGTTTATGTATTAACTACTAAGATTCAAGTATTAAGATTAAAAAATTAGATATTAAAATTTAAGTTTAAACATTTCATTTATCTTTTGAAAGACTCCTTTTCACAATTTTATAAACCTACATCTTTTTCTAATTTCTAAATCTATTCTTTATATTCGATTCTTTAAATTCTATTCTTTATAATTTATTTCCCGGTTCCCACGGCGTAGAATATAAAGCCAATTTCTTTTAATTTTTTTCCATCCAATACGTTACGACCGTCAAAAATGAAAGCAGGCTTTAGCATATTGTCGAAGATCTTCTGCCAATCGTAGGTTATAAACTCATCCCATTCTGTTAAAACAGCAATGGCGTGAGCTCCTTGGCACGCTTGATACGGATCCACAACCGACACAACTCCTGCTGCATTTTCTGCTTCCGAGCGACTTCCTAAATAATTTAAATCATTTTGAATCTGTGTTTCTTTCACCTTGGGATCGAAAACCACTATACTTGCTTGCTCGTTTAACAAATGATCGGCAACATACATAGCAGCTGATTCACGTGTGTCATTCGTGTCTTTTTTGAATGCCCATCCCAAAAAAGCAATTTTTTTGCCTGAAACCGTGTTGTACAACGTACTCACAATTGTACTGGCAAAGCGTCGCTTTTGGTGGTCGTTCATAATTATTACTTGTTCCCAATAATGGGCTACTTCATCCAATCCGTATGATTTAGCTATGTAAACCAAATTCAAAATATCTTTCTGAAAGCAAGAACCACCAAATCCTACCGAAGCTTTCAAAAACTTGGACCCAATTCGACTGTCCATTCCGATGGCACGAGCGACTTCGGAAATATCGGCACCCGTTCGCTCACACAATTCGGACATTGCATTGATTGACGAAACACGTTGAGCGAGAAAAGCATTGGCTGTCAATTTAGACAGTTCCGAACTCCATAAATTGGTGGTAAGAATTCGCTCTATTGGCACCCAATTGGCATAAATGTCGACCAGAGCTTTAACCGCTTCTTGACCCTCAGGGGTACTGTCGCCACCAATCAAAACCCGATCTGGATTTAGCAAGTCGGTTACTGCGGTTCCTTCGGCCAAAAATTCGGGATTGGATAGTATTTGAAACTGTACTCCACTTCCCGTATTATGTAATATATTTTTAATCGCTTCGGCAGTACGAACAGGCAAAGTCGATTTCTCCACCACTATTTTATTTGTTTTTGCAACTGATGCTATTTGACGGGCACATAGTTCGATGTATTTCAAA
>NZ_JBIPPD010000313.1:0-2810 GCF_044368625.1 Flavobacterium sp.
AAATGATGTTTTCGAAATAACCTTAATACATGATAATCAACCAGATGATTCTCAAAAAGCTGAAAAAGTTATCATGTTAGCTAAAAAGATTGGTAAATCGTGGAATGTTTTAAAAATCCGTAGAAATTGGAAATGTTATGATGGAAGAGGTCATACAAATTGGGGAACTGAAGTTTGTAACTAAAAAATAATGTCGCAAGGTAAATTTTATATATGAAAGGGTTATCGTAAATTTAAATCGCTTTTTTACTTTTAAAATTAGCCTCTTCACATAATTGAGAAAAAGTATAATGTAAATACCTACAAGGTTTTGAAAACCTTGCGGAATAATAAACAAAAAGACAAATTAATGAAAACAGTTTTAATCACAGGTGCAACAAGTGGAATTGGTCGCGCAACCGCTCGCCTTTTTGCACAAAACAAGTATAGAATTATTCTTTGCGGAAGACGACACGACCGCTTGCATGAATTGGAAAAAGAATTGCGGGAACTTACGGAAGTGCATTCGTTGCAATTTGACGTTAGAAATCAAAATATGCTTTTAGAAAGTATGAAATCGTTGCCTGAAAACTTTTCACAAATTGATATTTTAATCAATAATGCGGGAAATGCTCATGGAATGGACACGATTCAAGACGGTTCGACGGAAGATTGGGATGCGATGATTGACATTAATATTAAAGGATTGCTGTATGTTTCTAAAGCGGTGATTCCGCAAATGTTGGAACGTCAAAGTGGCCATATTATCAATATTGGTTCGACGGCTGCGAAAGAAGTGTATCCAAAAGGAAATGTGTATTGTGCGACAAAACATGCAGTGGATGCGATAAATCAGGGTATGCGGATGGACTTGAATTGGACGGGAATTCGGGTTGGAGCGATTCATCCGGGAATGGTGGAAACAGAGTTTTCTGAAGTGCGATTTAAAGGAGATTCGGAGCGTGCAGGTCAAGTTTACAAAGGTTTCAAGCCTTTGCAAGCGGAAGATATTGCAGACATCATTCACTTTGTGATTTCGCGGCCTTATCATGTGAATATTGCCGATTTGGTAGTGATGAGTGTGGACCAAGCGTCATCGACGATTGTGAACAGGAATTTGTAAATAGGTTTCGCACAGATTTGCACAGATTTGCACAGATTTATTTTATTGAGAAGATTTCAGCTACATTATTATGCTTTACTTTACACTATTGTATTTAAAACGAATACCTACAAGGTTTTAAAAACCTTGCAGGACTTAAATAAGAATAAATTTCAACCACAAATTTCGCAAATTATCACAAATTAATTTGTGGAAATTTGCGATAAAGAATCATTCCCCTTAAAAATGATTAACAAACGTCTTTTGATTAAAAATCTTCTCGCTCATAACGACGAGAGTAGTTTTTATGACAAAAAACGGCAGTTGAATTTGCATACAAGAGAAGGGAAAGCGAAGTTTTTGAAACACATTTGTGCTTTGTCCAATTCGAATCCGACGAACAATTCTTATATTGTGGTTGGTGTGGAAGACCACGATAATGAAATTGTGGGTGATGACTTTTTTGACGACAGTCGGATTCAGAATTTAGTGAATGCTTTTTTAGAAAACCCTCCGAAAATTCAATACGAGAACATTCAGTTTCCGAATTTATCGAAAGATAAAGTGATTGGATTGGTTACTATTCAGCCAAATGCTGCGGTTTCTTTTTTCAAAAAAGGCATTCACACCATTCTTGCTCAATCTGTTTTTGTTCGAATTGGAAGTAACACAAAACCGACAGCATTGGGATTTGCGAAAAACAATCAGAATGAAGCAACGGTTTTGAGTATTGAAAATAATTCTCGGAACAGCATTGGCGACACGTTAGACGGTGTGATGGATTTTATGAACAACCGGCATAAAAACATGCAGCCGAAATATAAAGTTTTTAAAGAATTATTTGTGCTTTGTTGGGCTGGAATTCCAAAGAAAGTGAAGGATAAAACTTATTTTTCGCGTGTAGATATTGAATTGATTAACGAGCAAATTAAGTTGTTTTATTCGGTTTTAGACGATGTTCAGATTGAATTTAACGACGACCAATTTACAATTACGGAATACGTGTCATTGGGATTGAATGACAAAACCAGTTTCTATCCTTTGGAACGTGTTTCGATTCATTTTGAGGAAAACGGGTATTACAAGATTGACCGAGAAATGCTTTTTTCGCCACCGGAATTCAACAAGAAAATGTTGCATCACATTTACAATTCGAATTTGGCTTTGATTTCAAAAATGCAAAAAGGTTTTGAGTTAACAAATCGAGAATTGAAAGATTTAGAAAATATTCCTTCTACGTTTATGATCTGTTACCTCAACGGATTTGACGATGCAAAAAACCAATTGATTGCAGCAAAACCCTTGCTAAAAGCGGCAGAAAATAAAATAGTTTACATTGCTTTTAAAGAGGTGATGCGGATTTTAAGGAAAATGAAATATGATGTTAACTAGAGATACAATTCTAAAAAATAAAAGAACATTAGTTATTGGCGACATACATGGAGGTTTAAAAGCCTTGAAACAAGTTTTAGAACGCGCCGAGGTAACCCAAAATGATACGTTGATTTTTCTCGGGGATTATGTGGACGGGTGGAGCGAATCGCCACAAGTATTGGATTTCTTGATGGAACTGCGGGAAACTCATAATTGCGTTTTACTTCGCGGCAATCATGACGAATTATTGCAACATTACCTTGAAACAAATTCTTACAATGAAATGTGGAAAATACACGGCGGTGGAGCAACAATTGATGCTTACAAAAAATTGAATGCAGCAAAAAAGATTGAA
>NZ_JBIPPD010000118.1:0-10430 GCF_044368625.1 Flavobacterium sp.
CAATGAAAATAATTGAAGAATTGGAAGAAACCAAAAGAGGTTTGTACAGCGGAGCCATTGGTTATTTTACACCCGAAAACGACTTTGATTTCAATGTCGTAATCCGAAGTATTTTATATAATGAAGCAGCAAAATATGTTTCATTTTCGGTTGGAAGTGCCATTACATCAAAGTCTGAACCTGAAAACGAATACGAAGAATGTTTGCTAAAAGCACGAGCGATGCGTTTGGTATTGAAGGACAAAGAATTGGTATAATTTTATTTTCACTACTTTTGAACATGCTTCAAGAATTTCAAAAAAATGTTTCGGAAAATTTTCCAAACCTCGCTTCTAAAAAAGTGCTTTTGGCAGTCAGCGGCGGAATTGACAGTATGGTTTTGTCCGAATTATTTCGGCAAAGCCAAATGAATTTTGCCATAGCTCACTGTAATTTTAACCTCCGAAGTACGGAAAGCGACGGGGATCAAAAATTTATCGAAGATTACTGTTTCAAAAATAAAATCGAATTTTTCACCACCACATTTGATACTACCACTTTTGCTACAGATTTCAAACTTTCGACACAAGTTGCCGCTCGAAAACTCCGTTACGAATACTTTTACGAAATTCTTCAGAAAGAACATTTTGATTTTATAGCAACCGCCCATCATTTGGACGACAGTATGGAAACGTTTTTCATTAATTTATCACGTGGAACAGGAATTGATGGTTTAACGGGAATTCCTCTGCAAAACGACAAAATTATACGACCGATGCTCCAATTTTCTCGAGACGACATCGAAAATTTTGCACTAAAAAATAATATTGAATGGCGGGAAGATGCTTCCAATGCAACGGATTATTACCTTCGAAATAAAATAAGACACCACCTCACTCCTATTTTTAGGGAGTTGAATCCCTCCTTTACCCACTCTTTTCAGCAAACTGTTAAAAATTTACAGCAAACCAAGTCGCTGGCCGATGATGCTTCACAAATGATTTACAGACAAGTAGTTGAAGATGAAGTCAATTATAAAAAAATCGACATCGACAAACTTAAAAAATTACCCAATTACCAAGCTTATTTATACCAATGGCTTCAACCTTTTGGATTTACCGCTTGGGATGACATATACAGCTTGATGAATGCAGAGTCGGGAAAGCGCATATTTTCAAAAGGGTATCAATTGCTAAAAAACAGAACATTTTTACTAATTGCACCAAAAAATTATGATGTTGACCAAGAATTTCAAATTGAAAAGGGAACCTTAGAAGTTAATTTTCACATAAAACTCCTGTTTTGTAAAATAACGGACACTTTTTTTAGCACAAATAAAACTATATTTGTCGACGATGAAAAACTGACTTACCCCTTGACTTTGAGACGCTGGAAATCAGGTGACTATTTTTATCCTTTTGGAATGAATGGAAAGTCCAAAAAAGTAAGTAAATTTTTTAAAGACGAAAAACTTTCCGTTATCGAAAAAGAAAATACGTGGCTTTTATGTTCGGGAAACGACATTATTTGGGTCATCGGTTTTCGGGCCGACGAACGCTTTAAAATTAGTAAAACAACCAAAACAATAATACAAATCGATTTAGTATAATGAAAAAATTAATCTACGTCTTGTTCGCATTTTTTGCGCTTCATTCATTATCTGCTCAAGTTTTAAAACCCGTAAAATGGACTTCTAAAATTGAAAAAAACTCCGACACCGAATTTACTTTAGTTTTTGAAGGAATAAGCGAAAAAGATTGGCACGTATATTCTCAATTTACACCTGATGGAGGACCACTTCCACTAGAATTTGACTTTAAAGACCAAAATGGAAACTATAAATTAATTGGAAAAGCGGTTGAAAGTAAAATTGAAAAAAAGTTCAACGATGTTTTTGGGGTAGATGAATATTTTTTTCCTGCAGAAAAGAAATTTAGCATCAAACAGAAAATTAAAGTTGTAAACACTGCTTTAAAAACGATTAATGTACAGGCGGATTACCAAGTTTGTAAAGAAGTTTGTATCAACGACAAAGAAAAGTTTGCTTTTACAATTCCTGCAATATCGGCTTCAAGCACCACTGAAAAAGAGGTAGTTGCCACTGAAACTCCAGCCGACTCTGTACAAATCCAAGAAATTGCTGTCGATACGGCTGCTACAAAAACGACAGAAATTGAGGCAAATACTACTGAAATTGTAGAACCAATAACAGAAGATTCGAATAAGAACAGAGGTTTGTGGTCTATTTTTTTCTTGGCATTTTTATCGGGCTTTGCCGCCTTGTTAACTCCTTGCGTGTTCCCATTGATTCCAATGACGGTTAGTTTTTTTACCAAACAAAGCAAGACGAAAGCGGCGGGAATTAGAAATGCGATTATCTACGGAATTTCAATTATCATCATCTATGTTGCTTTAGGAAGTATTGTAACAGCCATTTTTGGTGCAGATGCATTGAACAGCTTGGCAACAAATGTGTGGTTTAATTTGATATTTTTTGTGTTGTTGATCTTTTTTGCCACTTCATTTTTAGGTGCTTTCGAAATCATGTTACCTAATTCTTGGGCGAACAAAGTGGACCGTCAAGCGGATCGCGGCGGAATAATTGGAATTTTATTTATGGCTTTAGCCCTAGCAATTGTTTCATTTTCATGTACAGGTCCAATTGTAGGAACCTTATTATTTGAGGCTGCTTCTATTGGCGGGATTGGTCCAATCGTAGGAATGTTCGGATTTTCATTGGCTTTAGCTTTGCCGTTTATGCTTTTTGCCATGTTTCCAGGATGGTTAAATACATTACCAAAATCAGGTGGCTGGTTGAACACCGTAAAAGTGTTTTTAGGCTTTTTAGAATTGGCATTGGCATTTAAATTCCTATCAAACGCCGACTTAGTATTGCAGTTACACCTTATTGAAAGGGAAGTATTTATTGCCATTTGGATAGCAATTTTTGGAACTTTGGCCTTGTATCTTTTTGGGAAAATTACATTACCCCACGACAGTCCGTTACCATTTATTTCCGTTGGAAGATTGATGACAGGATTATTAGTACTCACTTTTACCGTTTACCTAATTCCAGGACTTTGGGGCGCTCCGCTAAAAATTATCAGTGCATTCCCTCCGCCAATGACGTACAGCGAAAGTCCCAATGGAATTGGAGCAACCACCAGTTTGTCTGATACGAAATTACCTGAGGGAGCCGTTTATGGCCCCCATAAAATTGTCACTTTCGACGATTACGAAGATGGTTTGGCTTACGCAAATGAAGTAAACAAACCCATTCTTTTAGATTTTACTGGTCATGCATGTGTAAACTGTAGAAAGATGGAAAATAATGTGTGGTCGGAAGAAAATATCCTTTCTATTTTGAAAAATGATGTTGTTTTAATTTCACTTTATGTGGACGACAAAAGACCTTTGCCAAAAGAGGAGCAATTTTATTCTAAAGAAACCGATTCTGACATCGAAACTATTGGCGATAAATGGACCGAATTTATGTTGACAAGATACCAGACGAACACACAACCATTGTACGTATTGACTGATTTGAACGAGAAAAATTTAAATCCAAAACAGCCTACAATCAGTTACACCAACGCAAAAGCGTATGAAAATTGGTTAAAAACAGGTTTGTCTAATTTTAAAAAATAATGTTTCGGTAAATTAAAATACTGCAACTTAAAATTTTGCCCACAGTTTCGACTGTGGGCATTTTTTATTAAATCATCCCGATCAATTTACGTGCCGCAGTTTGAACCGGATCCCAAACCGGTGAAAAAGGTGGTGCATAGGACAAATCAAGATCAATAATATTTTGCAACGTCAGTTTTGAGTGCAAAGCAGTTGCCAGAACATCAATGCGTTTGGCAGCACCTTCTTCGCCAATAATTTGTCCGCCGAGAAGTTTTCCTGAGCGTTTTTCAGCAATGAGTTTTACCCAAATATCTTTGGCTTCTGGATAATAATGAGCTCTTGTTTTCGATTTGATTATCGTATAAACAAAGTCAACTTTTAGCGCTTTGCATTCACTTTCAAGCAAACCTACCCTCGCAATTTCATACACACAAATTTTACAAACCGCCGTTGCCACGACTCCTGGAAATTTTAAATCGCCTCCAGCCATATTTGTTCCCGCCACCAAACCCGTTTTGTTTGCAACGGTTCCCAACGCTATGTAAAAATTTTTTTTGCTCACCAAATTTTTTGTTTCTGCACAATCGCCGGCTGCCCAAACATTTTTGATATTCGTTCGTTGCATACGATTTACTTTTATTGCGCCATTTTCGACCAACTTGATTTTGGATTTTTGTAAAAATGAAGTATTTGGAGCGGTTCCCATACCTAAAATAACAAGATCCGTTTGAAGTGTACGTTTATCCGTAACTACCGAAATTACTTTACCCAATTGTTCATCAAAGTAAGCCAAGGACTCGGAATTATAAATAGTTACACCCAAATTTTGTAAAACCTCATTCACTTTCTTACCCATATCAGGATCTAGTGTGCTCATAACTTCGGTGCTTCGATTGACAATTGTGACTTTAATCCCTTTTAAAATCAAGGCTTCTGCCATTTCTAAACCAATATATCCGCCGCCAATGATCACCGCAATTTTGGGTTGGTACTCACTAATGTATGTTGCAACTTTTTTACCACTATTTAGTGTTTGGATTCCGAATATGCCATCGGCTGTACGATTCGCTACATCAGGACAAAATGGTTTTCCGCCCGTTGCAATCAAGAGTTCGTCATAGGTTTCCCAAAATTGGGTTTTGTCGGAGTAATTGTGCACCAGTACTTTATTATTATCAGTGTCCAGTTCCAAAACTTCGTGTAAAATTTTTACGTCAATCTTGTATTTTTTAATGAATTCCGACGGTGAGCGAACAATTAAATCTTCTAAGTTTTCGACTTTTCCTGAGATAAAATACGGAATTCCACAAGCAGAATACGACGTGAATTCGGACTTTTCAAAAACGATAATTACAAAATCGGGTTGTTCTCTTCTTATTTTAGAGGCGGCCGACATTCCTGCGGCATCTCCCCCGATGACCACTATTTTTTTCTTTTTCATTGTTGCAATTTTTAAAGTAAGTAATTTACAACAATACATTGGAAAAAAATGAATTTAATCCATGCAATAGTTCTTTGACATTTCAAAAGATGCAAGTCCAAAACCACTCGTCGTTGTCGTCTTTAAAAAAAAATTGGGCTCAAAAAAATCATCTTCTGAATCATGTTCAGCTGCATCAGGCTGAACGGCAACCGACTAATTAACCAATTTCCTCTCCTCCCAAAGGTGATTGGTCCCATCAAAACTGCCAACCCAAGCGGTAGAAAGCATTTGAAATTTTTCGATTTCATTTCGAAGCATATCCACATACTTGATGTCTTTATAATTTTTTAAAAAACGCAAATTGCCCACTTGCATGTACAAATGGATCGCATGTTCTCTGACGATGGAAGCATTTTGCATACGAATGCTGTACAAATCGCCTCCTACGGCACCCGCTATTTTTGCAGCGATAATTGCAACATCTTCCATCGTAAAAACCTTTTGTAACTTACCAATATGTATCGTCCTCAGGAAAGGTCGACAAAAAAGCGTTTACCAAATGCACAATATGTATGGCTTTGTTTAAATTTCGAGCATTTCAATTTTATTTATCAAGTGATCTTATTCTAAAGCTAA
This sequence comes from Flavobacterium sp., assembly GCF_044368625.1. Lineage (GTDB taxonomy): Bacteria > Bacteroidota > Bacteroidia > Flavobacteriales > Flavobacteriaceae > Flavobacterium. The sequence goes on from NZ_JBIPPD010000118.1 coordinate 5,669, forward strand.
AACACGAAAAATAGTTGTTCGGTTATAAACATTCAGGAAGTAGTACTTATTTAGATTTATGCTTTTTTTATGAGGATTTCAATGAAAGGTAATTGAATAAAATAATAACTTGCATAAAAAAATATTTGCATGTCTAAAATAAAAACTACTGGCAAGAATACACCAGAAATTCCTAAATTGATTGTATTTACTGCTGGTTTTTTAGAAAAAATTTCGAGTCATGCAGCGGTTTTATTCGCTGCAAAGCTATTTACACGTCCCATTAAGCATAAAATACCCCGACGTGAATTTGCCATGAATAATAACACGCTGCAATCGACACTTTTGGTTCCAGAGATAAAAAAAAGCATCGTGGTTTATGAATTGGGAAATAGTACCAAAAAAGTGTTGCTGGTTCACGGTTGGTCTGGTCGAGGAACACAATTGTTTAAAATAGCAGAAACATTGGTTGAAAATGGTTATTCTGTGATCAGTTTTGACGCTCCTGGACATGGAAAAGCGGCAGGAAATTCTTCGATAATGTTGGAATTTATTGCTTCAATTAAAGAAATTGATTTGAAATTTGGTCCATTTGAAGCAGCAGTTGGTCATTCATTAGGGGGAATGGCATTGTTTAATGCGATAAAAGATGGTTTTAAAATTAATCATCTCGTTACCATTGGTAGTGGCGATGTGGTGAAAGACATCATTGATGATTTTATTGCGAAAATAAAATTAAAAAAATCTACTGGAACACTGATGAGTGATTTTTTTGAAAAGAAATACAACAAAACTATGGACAGTTTTTCTGCGTATTTATCAGCACAGAACGTAACGATTCCTGTATTGGTAATACACGACGAAAATGACGACGATGTTCCTGTTTCTGCAGCGCATCACATTCATAAGCATTTACAAAATGGTTCAATCTATATTACTAAAAAACTAGGGCATCGAAAAATTTTAGGCGACGAAAAAGTGATCGCCAAGACAATTGATTTTATTAAAAATTAAAAGAAAAAGTATGAAAAATATCATATTTATGATGGCTTTGATGTTGACATTAACGTCTTGCCACAGCCAAACGAAGAAAACTTCAGATCGCAACAATGTAGCAAAATCCACAGAAGCTTCAAAGAAAACAAACGCCGAATGGAAAGCCGAATTGACTCCTGAACAATACGAAGTTTTGAGAGAAAAAGGCACCGAACGTCCTTTTACAGGTGCATATTGGAATACCTTTGAGGAAGGAAAATACGTTTGTGCGGCTTGTGGACAAACGCTTTTTAATTCAGATTCTAAATTTGATTCGGATTGTGGTTGGCCCTCATTCGACCGAGCAATCGAAGGTTCCGTTTTGTATGTAAAAGATGTGAGTTATGGCATGACGCGAACCGAAGTACTTTGTTCCAATTGCCAAGGTCATTTGGGTCACGTTTTTGACGATGGACCGAAGGAAACCACAGGCGAACGTTTTTGTACCAATTCCATTTCAATTAAATTTATTGCTGCTAAAAAATAAAAATTATGAATTATTCTGTAAAGAAAACCGAGGAAGAGTGGAAAGCGAAATTAGGTCCGGAACGTTACCGAATTTTACGTCAAAAAGGAACGGAAGCGCCTCATTCGGGAGCTTATAATTTGAATTTTGAACAAGGAACATATTGTTGTGGTGCTTGTGAAGAACCACTTTTTGAAAGTGATTCCAAATTCAATGCCCACTGTGGATGGCCTTCTTTTGACGAATCCATTCCAGGAAAAGTGGAATACCTCAAAGACACTACTCATGGAATGATCCGAACCGACATTGTTTGTGCCAATTGTGGCAGTCATTTGGGTCACGTTTTTGACGACGGACCTACAGAAACAAGGCAACGTTACTGCGTAAATTCGTTATCTGTTGATTTTAAAAAGTAAGCACAAAAAAAGCCTTTCAAAACTGAGTTTGAGAGGTTTTTTTTATCTATGAAAAATTGTGGTCTTCCTTGATAGTTCTGCGAAACTATTTCTCGCGTTAGGGATAGCAACGGAAATCCTTTTTCGTGGCTTTTTCTGCCACGAAAAAGATTGAAGTGAATAGCCCGACCCGTAGGGAAACGCCCAGATAAATATACTTTTAGTTTACAAGCAGAAAACCAACTGAGACATTTGCAGAGATTTCAATTTCACCAGTAGCTAAGGTCTCGTTTCCTCCGCCAAAAACGCTATCGACCATTTTCATTGCCATCATTTCATACCGTGGTTGTGGAAAATGCTCTTGCGAATTATCGACAATGGTATAAGCAACTCCAATATTTTGACCCAAGGCACTAACGTAATCTTGGGCTTTCGCTTTTGCATTTAAAATCGCTAATTTTCTGGCCTCCGATTTGTGTTGTTCTACTTTTGAGGACTGGAAATTGATATTTCCGATGGTGTTTATCCCAGAATCTACAAGACCTTCCATCAACTCATCGTACTTACCTAAATCTTTTATTAAAATTTGAATCGATTGAACGGCAACGTAATTGTGTTTTTTCTTATCGTAATCATATTGGTCGTTTAACGAAACGCGGGTTGTTTGAAAATCTAAGCTGGAAATACCCATTTTTTTGATATATTTTAAAACACCGTCAACTTTTGAATCATTTGCTTTTTTGACATCGGCCGCCTTGACTCCTTTGGATTCCACTGCAACGGTTATACTCACTTGATCTGGGGCTACTTTCACTTTGCCTTCACCGTTTACTGTAATCATTGGTTTGGATTCTTGTGCATGAATTTGGCTTAAAGCCATAAAAAAAGTCATTGCAATTACTAAATTCTTTTTCATTTTTATTGGTATTTAGGATTAGTTATTTTTGTAGAAGTCAAAATTTGTGCCACTATAACTTTCCCATTTTCGCCATTACGAATAAAACTACGATGGGGATGGCAAGCACAACGACTGTAAATAAGTTATCCGTTAACATTTCGGGTTGCTTGATAATGGTAAATACGTAACCTCCAATGGCTCCACCAAAATGTGCCGTGTGACCAATGTTATCGTTTTTTGCCCTCATACCGTAAATGGAATACAGCAAATATAGAATTCCAAATAAATAACCCGGAATAAAAAAGTTAATCGTCATTGTAGGTTCAAGCAAAATGGCAGAATACACAATACCAGTAACTGCACCAGAAGCACCAATTGCACGGTAACTTAAATCGTTTTTGTGTAAAGAAAGCGTGAGTAAATTACCAAAAATTAAGCTGGAAAAATAAATCAATACAAAAGACACTTCGCCCAAATATCCCACCACTATTGGTGCAAAGAAAAATAAAGTTAGCATATTAAAAAACAAATGACTCATATCCGCATGCAAAAATGCCGATGAAAACATCCGAACTTGTTCGCCTGCACGAATACTACCAATGTGAAAATCGTATTTTCTAAAAAAAAACATGTCATTAAAACCTTTATAACTAATAAGGACGTTCGCCAAAATGATTACGATTAAAGTAGTACTCATGAATATATTATTTTGAACGACAAATTTAAGCAAATACAGTTGATGAGATGTTATAAATACACTAAATCCAAAGAATAAAAGTATCTTTGCAAAAAATTATTTTTCTTCATGCAGTTATTAGTTTATATCTTGGTTTTTCCCATTTTATGGGTTATATCAATTTTACCATTTCGCATATTGTATTTGTTATCTGATTTTGTTTGTTTTTGGGTTTACAAGGTTTTTGGTTACAGAAAATCGACGGTTAGAAAAAATTTAGCATTGGCTTTACCGCATTTAAATAGTCAAGAACGATTGGTTGTAGAACAAAAATTTTACATCCACATGTGTGACATGTTCATGGAAATGATCAAGACAATGAACATTTCGGATACTGAAATTAACCGACGATTTGTAATAACCAATATTGAATTGATTAAAGAGTATGAACAAAAAGGCAAGAGTGTCATACTTATGTGTGCCCATTATGCTAGTTGGGAATGGCTGATAAATATTGCCAAAAAAATCAATTTCAGCAGTATTGGAATTTACAAAAAAATCAATAATAAATATTTTGACAAGTTAATTAGAGACATCCGTTCGCGTTTAAAAGCAGAATTGGTTGAAACGAAAAAGACCGTTGAATTAATGGAGTACAACGAAAAAATGGGAATTAAAGCATTTTATGGCTTTGCAAGCGACCAATCTCCTCAATTGTCTCGTGCTAAATATTGGGATACATTTATGGGACATGAAGTTCCAGTGTACACAGGAGCCGAAATGTTGGCTAAAAAGCTCGATATGAATATTGTTTTTATTCGCGTAAAAAAAATAAAACGCGGTTTTTATGAAGCAACACTTGTACCGCTTGTCGAAAATCCGCGTGATTATCCTGATTACGAAATAAGTTCTATATTTCTCCGAGAAGTTGAAAAATTAATTTTGGAAGCGCCAGAATATTATTTTTGGACGCACAAAAGATGGAAGCATATTGGTAAGAAACCGACGGAATAGCCTACACTTACACTATTTAAAAAGTGGTTTGTTACGATTCTGAAACAAGTCGAAATACAATTGCACTATCATAAATAGGAGTACCTATTTTGTATTTCCGATGAAAGAGAAACTTCACAAAAAATTAGCTACTAATGAAATTTCTCTTTCGTCGGGATGAAAATAAAGATACTTAGTCACTCCTTAAAAACTCACTTTTTGAGTTTTTAAATTTATTTTGAAAAATACATTTGTAAAAATAAACATTAAAAATTCTAGCCAGATCACGAGCTGTACTTTGATTTGGTTAAACCTTACTT
>NZ_JBIPPD010000314.1:0-2780 GCF_044368625.1 Flavobacterium sp.
TATCTCTAAAGTCGATAACTTTTTCTTTAAGATTAAATCATAAACAAACCCGTCAATCAAAATCAGTTGATTTGGTTCAAAATCAATAACAATATGCTCAGAATTGTTTCTAACAAAAAAATTATTGATTTTAAAATCAACTTTTTCTAGGGCTCTAGTAGTAATTAAGTAAGACATAACTGATTTCTATAAATATTCAATTTTAGAATCATATTTTAGCATTGCACTCGCTGCTCTCCAACTTTTCAAAAAAGAAAACAACAAAAATGGAATAAAAAATAAGGTTGTAACAATTAAATAACAAACTCTTATTTTGTTATTTTGCTTATATTTATAAGGAATATAAGAAAAAAAAGCAGTACGAATTCCTTCATATAATGCTTTTTTAGGACTAAAATATTTTCTATAAAAATACAACATACTTGGAACAGGTCTTGGAGCAAAAAACTTTTTAGGCCTTATGGAATCCCAACTCCCACCTGCAATTCTCAATCCACCTTCGGGTGCTTTTATGTCAAGACAATACGCCAAAGGATTGGAAATTAATTTAAAGCCGTTTATATAAAGTCGTAGTCCAAACTCTCCATCTTCACCTCGTTGTCGTTCAAATTGACGATCGAACAAGCCTACTTGAGCGAAAAGTTCTTTTTTGAGTAAAGCGTTTCCTGTGGCAAATTGTTCGCTGTACTTAAAATAGTTTCGTGCTCTTGGAATGGTACTTCCTTCTGGGAAAAACACGCCACAAGAGGCATCTGCTTTGAAAAAATCAACTGCTTTTAAATGATTGTGAATTAAATCAGTTGGAACTCTAATGTCATCTTCAGACATAAGTATATAATTGCCCTTTGCCGATTGAATCGCTTCGTTTCTGGCTTTACACAATGCTTTTTCTTCTTGAAACCAAAACTTGATATCCAGATTCCAGCCTTCATAAAATTGAGGGTTGAAGTCTTCAGATTGATCGACAATGATGACTTCAAAATTTTTATAGGTTTGCAATTCTAAATCCTTCAAGACGGCTGTTAAATACGGGTACCGGTTTAGCGTTGGAATTATTACGGAAACCAACGGATTTGAAGCAACCAATTGACTCTCAAATTTTTCGTAACCTACAGGTTGAATCACTTGTTTGGAATAATCTACCCGTTTTACTGTACTGGTTTTTAAATAGGCGTAAATTTCTTTAAACGGATTATTAAACGTCATGATTCGAAGCAGCAATACATAAAAAACCCAAGCTTGGTGGATGTTTTTTCGTAAAAATCGGTATTCGTCTTGAGGTGGAAATGTGTTTTTTTGCCAAACATCAATTCCGTTTTGTTCTTTATTGGAAATAAATCCCGATTGGAACGCTGTCCAACTTAAATCGTGTAGTTGGGCTTTGGGACTTTTATAATTCAGGTCTTTTTCTAAAAAAATACCTGCTTGGTTCAACTGTTCTTCTGTTGGAAAATAACCATCATCTTTTTTTGGTTTTAAGTTGTAATACCAAATGGGTCTGATGTATTTTAGATGGTTAAATATCATGATGTATTGCTTCTAAAAGTTGGGTGACATCATTTGCGTAAATTACATTTTTATGATCAATAAGATACTCGAAACGTTTTTTGCCCAATTCGTCTATAATAATTGCTTTATACTTATTGTCGGCAGCATCCTCAATAACCGAACTCCAAGGTGAAACTACGATTAAGTTTTTAATTGTATTGGATTCCAACCAGTTTTTTGATTCGTCAAAAATAATTTTTGCTTCAACATTTTTTACTTGATTTTTAAAAAAATCGATTTTGTTTTTTTCTCGAGGATGCAATCTTATAAAAACAGTTACATTTTCAGTCTTACGTATTTGAGTTAAATAATCTAAAAAAACAGGATGAATGCCACTGAACTCTACTGTCGAAGCATATAAAATGTATTTGCCCTCTTTAAAAACGGTATTTGATTTTGGATAAGCCAATAATTCGTATTGGATATCGCTAAAATTTTGGTTCAAATGCTGTTTTAAGTACGCTATTGTTTCTTGGTTTTTTACAAAAAAAACATCCGCAATTTTTAAGGTTGAAGGCGTACTGTATGTTGGAAAATTTATCATACTTCCGTGCTGTACTTCAATGAGTTTGAAATTTTTTCTATGTTTTGAAAAAACCAACGACAAGCCATTTAAATTGTAAAAAAGAGGTGAATAGATATCCGGCTTGTTTGCAAAACCAAGGATGAAGTCATTGATTAATTTATAACTGAAATATACATTGAACTCCTTTCTTCCTGTAAATTTTAGCAAACCGCTAAGTCCCTTTACCATTCCACCAATATTGTACACTTTAAATCCGCTCACTTGATCCATAATTGTATCCTTACTCCTATTTATATAAATTACATTTTCTATCGAACTGGTGTCTAGAATACGGTCATGAAACTGGTCGCCAACTTGTTTATACAAACCTATGCCAGTGTAGATAAAACTGAATTTTGTAAAGCGGTTGAAAATCAGTCGAAAAATAAGGCTAACAACATCTTTAACGGACACGAAAACTTTATAGAAATTTGAGTATTGCATTTCATTGTCGGCAATAACTGAATACGACGGGCTAAATTTCTTAGCCTGATCCAAAATTTTACTGACATATTCTTTTTCAAACGTCATGTTTTAGTTTGCTTAATTTTTGATTAGAAAAGTAGATAATTTTTGCTTTCCAATAGCTTATTAAAATTTTGAATGCTTTACTTTTATAGTAATTTCTAAATAAATTAATAGGGGTAAATAAATAACCGTTTCTCTG
>NZ_JBIPPD010000366.1:0-2779 GCF_044368625.1 Flavobacterium sp.
GCTCAAGACCGCTGTAACAACGGCGAATTGATTGGCGCTGTCAGCGCTGTTCGAGGCTTCCAGGGCGTGCAGCGCTGATGCCTGCGAGTGCGCCAGGGAGCCTGCGGCAGCGATCTCAGCAGAGGTGGCCAAGGACGATGCGTCCTGCGCATATTTCTTGGCACCGAACCCCTGCCCTGTCTCGACCTCGCTGGTGGTCTTGGTGGCCCATTCCTGGGCCTTGCTTGCGCTGGCGGTCGAGCTGGCTGCGTTGGCAGTGGCAGTCACACTCGAGGCGCTTGCTGAGCTGGCAGAGCCAGCAGCTGCGTTGGCCGACTGGGTTGCATTAGATGCGCTCGTGGCGGCAGCCGTCGCACTCGAGGCAGCTTCTGCGGCCTTGCTGGTGGATAGCGTTGCGGAGCTGGTGGCGGAGGCCTGGCTTGCGGCCGCAGCAATGGCAGAAGTGGAGGCTTCGCCTGCCTTGGTGGTGGCTGTGGCGGCGCTTGCACTGGCAGCCGTGGCCGAGCCAGCGGCACCTGCCTGGGATGCGGTGGCAGCAGTTGCAGACCCAGAGGCGGCATTCTGAGAAGCCAGGGCAGCAGCGGCGGCGGCCTCTGCAGCGTTTTTTGCGGCGGTGGCCGCGGGCGTCACGTCACCCACATCACCGCGCGGGATGACGAAGTTGAAGACGGCATCGGACGTGGTGCCGCTGTTGGTGACGTTGGCCTGGCTGCCCGCCGGGGCGGTGGTCACAGAGCCCACGCGCATCACGCCGCTTGCCCCTTGAGGGCCAGGCGTCGTCACCTCAACAACGGTTACGCCCTGCTCTTCAATAACGACAATATCGGTCATCGCGTGATCTCCCTGGAAACATTGATATCGCCCTCAATGAGGCGTGTGACCGTTCCGTCGCCCGACGTGAGCTCCAGGTCGTACTTGCCTCGCTTCCAGGTGATGGCGGCCGTCGTTGCTGCGCCGAAGATCAGCGTGATCGTGCCGGTGAGCGGCGTGATCGTGATTTTCCCGTTGGCCGTGGACAGCTCAAGCAGGACTTCTTGCGAGGACGTGTTCTGGCGCACCTGCATCTTGGCCGAGTAGCCGGTCAGGTTCACGGGCACGCCGTTGCCGTCCTTCCAGACGATTGGCCTGGCGAGGGTTGCACCCTGCTCGATCTCAAAGTTGTAGGTTGCTGCTGGCATGGTGCCTCTTACGCAAATGGGTGTGGACGGACGGACAGGCTGCCCTCGACCCTGTCGTGCAGGGCGCTGATCTTTGCCTTGAGGACGCCGCCATCAAAGACGTTGCGGTTGTAGGCAGACATCTGAGAGTTGGTCCAGGCCTTGCCCGGGATGACCATCAGGCGGGCCTTGGCGCCACCGATCAGAGCGTCCCAGTACTTGATGGCCAGCTCATCGGGAATCGACGTTGCGTCCATCTTTGGCGCGTAGGCCACGCGCAGGGTCAGGGTGTTGCCATTGACGTCAATCGGGATCGGGAAGATCCGAATCGTCCGGTAGTCGGTCGAGGCGTTGTAGTAGGTGGCCTCAGACCCCTCGGCGGTTTGCCAGTTGGGGATGAGCTCAAAGAGCTGAGGCATGGTGACGGGGCGCAGCTTGCGATTGGATGCCCAGACATCCTTCACGGCCACGATGCGCGCACCGGTGGGCGTGTCCACGTCGATCTCGTTGACACGCTCGCGCACCAGGATCGGATCTTGAATCTCGTTCCAGGCGTGTGTTTCTTGGCAGAACTCGATGACCGCAAAAAGCAGCTGCTGCTTGACGATGGAGTCCGGGCAGCCAGGCAAGTCCGGCAGCAGGTGTGGCAGGAAGTCGTCGAGGTTCATGTGTTACGCCGTGGGTGTTTGCACGCCGGGCAAGTTGGGGTTCAGCGGGAGCGAGCGCAGGTTCGGGTTCACACCGGTGAGTGCGACCACCTGGGCGTTGATCGAGCCCGTGAACATCTGCGAGTGCGCAGAGGCCTGGTTGCCGTTGCTGGCGAACTCGGCGTCCTTCATGTAGGCGCGGGCCAGGATGTAGTTGACCAGGTCATCGACATACTTGTCGTCGACCGAGATCTTCGTGGTGTCGCTCCCGTCCATGCCGTAGCTGCCCGAGACCGTGATCTCAACAGGGTTGGCCAGAAAAGAGATCTCCACCCACACGGCTGGCGTTGCGGGCACACCTGGCGACACGTAGAACAGCTTTGGCGTGCGTGGGTCGAAGGTGAACTGAGACACGGCCGACGCGGTCTGCGTGTGCCAGTCGGGCGAGTTCACATCGAGGATCTCGCGATCAGCCAGGCGGATGGCGCGGCCAGGCGTTGAACCGTTGGTGCCCATGTTGCGCACCACGGACTGGATGTAGTGGCCCATCACCAGGCTTGGCGAGGAGCCATCACCCGGGATGATGCTGTTGGACGCAATCGATTCAATCGACTGCTTGGTGCCGGGAACCAGCTTCACGGCATCCACCCTCGCGCAAGACGACGGCAGGTACTTGGCGATGGCTTTCTGGCCGTCATTGAGCCAGGAGACCAGCTCGCGCTGAGTCCAACGCGTGAACTGCGGCGTGATGTCGTGCAGCTGCGCGGAGACGCGGTAGAGCACGTCTTTCACAAGGATGGAAGATGCCATTCGAGGCTCGCTTTCTTACTTACTCGACGGAGAATGGGAAACGCTGGGTTTCGCGGGTAATGACTTCGCCGCCTTTGCCGAACGACATGAGCTCCTGCTTGGCGTTCTTGAGGATCTGCACGACTTCATCAGGCACTTCCACGGGCACGCCGCGGGGGATCTGAT
>NZ_JBIPPD010000119.1:0-10287 GCF_044368625.1 Flavobacterium sp.
TAAACCACCAGAAAGATTGCGTAAGGAATCAACTAAGGCATACAACTAATACAATTTTGAGAAATCTACTTATAAATTCGAGTTGCCTTTTTTGAAAGTTTTTTTTGATTTTTAATTACGATTTATCCAAAAACTGCTTCAAGCAATATGCGCTATTTTTTTGAGTTTAGCCAATATGACACTGAATTTATTGAATAGAAAACCACTATTGTTGGAGATGATAATAGCTTATATAAATAGTCTGTTTAAAAGATGATCGTTTTACCAGTACACTGTTTTTTAAAGTGTTTTAATTTTGATTAGATACAGTTATAAAACAGAAACAATTTTACCTCAACTACACACCTACCGATTAATTAAACGTGCTGCTTGTTTAAAGATTTGCAAAACTAAACACTAGAGATTAAAACAATTAGTTGGTAAAATTGTGACGTGATGAAGTGCCGTTTTTTTTTGCGTGAGGGAAGGAAGTGGAGCTCTTTTTTGCTTTGTAGAAAGCAATCTCTTGCCTGAGACTGCTTTCTGCAAAGCAAAAAAAGCGGGAACGGACTGCCCGACAGCGAAAAATCCAGATTGAAACCGGCTCTTAAAAGACGGATTTCAATCTGGATTTTTTGGTGGCACGCCCTAAAATAAAAAAAAAGTGCTGTTACTACCCTTGAAAGAGTGATGCAAAACTAACTCTATTTTATTTCTTCCCTTTCTTCTGTTCTGCTTTTTGAGCTTCGGCTTGTTCCATCATTTCACGCATTTTACGTTGAAACTTTCCTTCTGCTTTAGGCTTTGCTTTATTCTCTTGAATTTTAGCATGAATCTTGTCATTATCTACAATATAGTTTTTAATTACCAACATAATTCCGATAGTGATGGTATTGGAAACAAAGTAATACAAACTCAGTCCAGACGCATAATTGTTAAAGAAAAACAACATCATTAATGGCGAAATGTAAATCATAATTTTCATGATTTTTCCCATATCAGGCATTCCTTCTTGAGTTGGAGCTGCCATTTGTTGGTCACCTGTTGTCATTTTCATGTAAAAGAAAATAGCGACCGAAGCTAAAATTGGGAACAAACTCACGTGATTCCCATAAAATGGAATGTAAAATGGCAAATGCAAGACCGCATCAAATGATGACAAATCGTTGGCCCAAAGGAAACTCTTTTGACGCAAGTCAATCGCGGAAGGAAAAAATTGAAACAAAGCATAAAATACCGGGATTTGCAACAAAGCTGGAATACAACCCGCCATTGGATTCACTCCTGCTTTTCCGTACAATTTCATGGTTTCCTGTTGCTTTTTCATAGCATCATTTTTGTACTTTTCATTCAATTCGGCAATTTCTGGTCGTAAGACTTTCATTTTTGCTTGAGACAAATACGATTTGTAAGTGATAGGCGACATTACCAATCGCACTAAAATAGTAAACACGATGATTACAATACCGAAAGAACCGATAAATGAACTCAACAAATCATAGGTTGGAATAAACACATAGCGATTGATCCACCCAAAAATTCCCCAACCTAATGGAATAATTTCATCTAAATTACGCTCGTAATTGTTTAAAATTCGGTAATCGGCTGGGCCGTAATACCAGTTCATTTTGTAGTTTATTTCGCCACCTGTAAATGCAAGTGGAACAATTGAACTGAATTTTTTGGTAAAAGTGGTATCTATTTCTTCGTCTTTAACCAAATTTTCCGAAGTCATTTTTGCGGTAGCAAAAGGCGTATCGGTTAATAAAATTGAGGTAAAAAAGTGCTGTTTGTAAGCAATGTAGGTTACTTTTTCAGCATCGTCTGTAGTTACTTCACTTTGGCTTGTATAGGAATCTTTACCGTCTTCGTATTCGTAAACGATTTCGGCATAACGGTTTTCATAGGTGACACTTTTTTCATTGCGGTAGGTTTGCAAGTCCCACTCCAAATCCATTGGTTTCGAAGCATTTAACACCGAATTCATTCCTTGTGAGCGAATCGAAAAATCGAGCATGTATTCGTCTGGTTTCAAGACGTATCGGTATTCCATATATGCATCAGCAGCCGATTTCAAACGCATCGTCAACACTTGATTGGCTCCTTCTTTGGTTAAAGTAGGTTCAAAATACAAGTCTTTCGTGTCTAAAGAACGGTTGTCTTTGGTTTGTAATTTCAAGTTTAAACTTGCGTTGTTTTCTTGAATGATTTTTACCAAACTTCCAGAACCTTTCTCAAATTGCTCAAACTTTTTGAGAGTTGCATCGACTATATAACCACCTTTGTTAGCTATTTTTAGCGAAAGCAAATTGTTTTCTATGGTAGTAAAATTGTTTTTTGCAGAAGGCAATGTCGCAGAGTATGCAAAATTTCCTAAAGCGCCTTTCAGCTTTTCCAGTTGAAGTGAATCGGTTTTTGTAGTATCAGCAATTGCAGCAATTGGCAAAGCAACTGGAGTTGGTGTTTTAGCTGCTTTTTCTACTTGTTCTTTCTTTGCTTTCTCGGCAGCCACTTCTTGTTCAGTTGGCTGATTTTGATACATTATCCACATTAAAATTCCAAAAATCAGGGCAAACCCGATGATGGAATTGAGGTCAAATTTTTTTTCTTCCATTGTGCTTCTTTACGATAGTTTGGCTATCAATTGTACTTATTTAAATTATTTTTGTTTTGCTTTCACGGTTGCGGCAACAAAATTCACAAACAAAGGATGCGGATTGGCCACCGTACTTTTATATTCGGGATGGTATTGCACGCCAATGAAAAACGGATGCTTTTCGATTTCGACAATTTCCACCAAACCCGTATCTGGATTTACACCAGAGGCTTGTAGACCTGCTTTTTCCAATTCAGAAAGATAGTCGCCGTTGAATTCATATCGGTGACGGTGACGTTCTAAAATACTAGAACTGTTGTAAATTTTATGTGCCAATGTATTTTCTTTGATGTCGCATTTCCAGGCGCCCAAACGCATCGTTCCGCCTTTATCGGTAATGGTTTTTTGTTCTTCCATCAAGTCGATAACTGGATGAGAAGTTCCGCCATTCATTTCAGTTGAATTGGCATCTTTGTAACCAAGAACATTTCGTGCATACTCGATAACAGCCATTTGCATTCCCAAACAAATTCCTAAAAATGGGATGTTATTTTCGCGGGCATAACGAACAGCTTCAATTTTTCCTTCAATCCCGCGTTCTCCAAAACCAGGTGCGACTAATATCCCGTCCAATTCCTTAAATTTTTCGGCAACATTTGCAGCATCAATGTATTCCGAATGAACCGAAACTACGTTTACTTTGGTTTCATTTGCCGCTCCTGCATGAATAAATGCTTCTAATATCGACTTATACGAATCTTGCAACTCGACATATTTGCCTATTAATCCGATGTTTACCACGTGTTTTGGGTTTTTCAATCGGTGTAAAAAAACATTCCAATTTTTTAAATCCGGAGTAGCTTTTTTTGGTAAGTTTAATTTTTTTAATGCTACCACATCCAAACCTTCTTCTAACATCAAATTGGGTACTTCATAGATGGTAGAAGCATCGATGGATTGAATTACCGCTTCGCGTTTTACATTGCAAAACAAGGCCAACTTTTGACGAAGCTCATCTGAAATTTCATGTTCGGTACGACACACTAAAATATCGGCTTTGATTCCGCTTTCCATTAAAGTTTTTACGGAATGTTGTGTGGGTTTGGTTTTCAATTCTCCGGCAGCGGCCAAATACGGGACTAAAGTCAGGTGAATCACAATCCCGTTGTTTTCCCCTAATTCCCAAAGCAATTGACGTACCGATTCGATGTAAGGCAAACTTTCGATATCACCAACAGTTCCTCCAATTTCGGTAATCACAATATCGTAATCACCGGTATTGCCAAGCAACTGCATACGCTCTTTAATTTCGTTGGTAATGTGTGGAACGACTTGTACCGTTTTGCCTAAAAATTCGCCTCTTCGCTCTTTTTCTATAACCGATAGATAGACTCTTCCAGTAGTAACGTTATTGGCTTGTGAAGTAGGGAAATTCAAAAAACGCTCGTAATGACCCAAATCCAAATCGGTTTCCGCTCCGTCGTCGGTCACGTAACATTCGCCGTGTTCATAAGGGTTCAGCGTCCCTGGATCAACATTAATGTACGGATCAAATTTTTGAATGGTGGCTCGGTATCCTCTCGCTTGTAATAATTTTGCTAATGATGCAGCGATAATTCCTTTTCCTAACGAAGAGGTCACTCCACCGGTTACAAAAATATATTTTGTTTGATTCATTGTGTTATTGTTTGTAGTTGCAGTTGTGTAAAAAACGTGGCAAAAGTACGAATTTTATTAGTCAATTAGATAATTTGTGAATTAGATAATTAGATAATTTGTGAATTAGACAATTGGTAAATTATCTAATTTGTAAATGTGATAATTTGATGGTTTATGATAACGTTCATTTTACTCAAGTATTTATAAATGAAAAACCCTCTGGTGAACTGAATCACGAGAGGGCTTTTTAAAATATTGAAAGTTGATTAGTTTGCAATCAACTTGCCTGTTTGAAGTACACCAGCGTCGTTCTTGTAATGATAGATGTAGATTCCAGGTACAACGTTTATGTCGATAAGCGTTGCACTTTGATTAATTTTTTTCTGGATAATCAATTTACCTAGCATGTCATAAACACTAAAGTCACTATTGATGTTGTTTTCATTAGCTTGAACAGTAAATGTATTTTTGAATGGATTTGGATAAATCAAAATATTATTTTTGATTGGTTCTACATCGCCAACACTTAATGTTTCACATCCTGAAGTCATATTAACCGTAGTAGAAAATGTAGTTACAGCACCATTTGTAGTCATTACTCTACCGTCAACTTGAGCACCTGTACCTATGTTTACCGCTCCATTATTGGCAATCATTGTGCCTTTAAATTCTGAATAGTCATTGATGGCGATTGCACCGTTTACAATCCAATAGATGTTTTTAGCTTGGGTTCCATTTACCAGCATGACTTTAGCATACGTACTTGTTGATAATGCTCCAAAAATTTTGATAACAAAAACCGCATCCGAATTTCCTTGAGCATCCAAAAACAAATTATTCGTTAATACAGTGGAACCATTTAATAAATACGTGTGGGGTGTTAAAAGCAAATCGTTTCCAAATTGAGCTGGATATAACAATTCAATATCTTCCGGAAGTGTATTTAAGTACGTTCTAACTTCTAATAAATCTTCGGCACAAGCTGCAGTTGATGCGTCTGGAATGGGGTGAATTGTACCATCCACATTTGCACTGTTAAAACCAGCTGTTAAACCTGAGTTTGTACCTACATCACCCATCAAATTTGTAATTCCTGAATTGGTTACACTATCAATTCCTGAAAAAACAGCATAACAAATCGTTGTTCCTAAATCAGGAGCCAATGGACCTGTTAAAACTGGACTTCCACAACCTAGAGGCAGTTTGGCATCAATTCCGTTTACAGTCACGGCACCTGTAGTGGTCAACAATCGCCCTTCGAGTGTAGCATTAATATCCATTAAAATTGCAGCATTGTTGGCTACGACGGTACCTCGCATTTTAGTTCCAGTTGCCATGTCTACTAAACCTTCGACTTTCCAGAAAACGTTACATGCCTTTGCTCCATTGATCAAAATGATTTCGGATAAAGCATTTGTAGAAAACGCACCTTAAATTTTAAACACAAAAAGTGCGTTGGGATCACCTTGACCATTTAAAGTAAGATTCCCGTTTAATACGGCTTGACTGTTGATGAAATAAACACCTTGGATTAAGAGAAGCTCCATTTCCTAAAAGAGCTGCTGGAAAATAATTCGGAATCAATGCATTTAATTGATTATAAGCAATCAATAAATCGGCTACTGCTAATTGACTGACACTATTATTATCTTCGATGTTTCCGTTTACATTTCCAAAACCGGTTGAAGTTCCGCCAGAAGTGTTGGTCCCAACGTTTCCTGTTAGGTGTGTCAATAAACTGTTTGTTGCATTTGAGGTAACCGCGCCATTTGAAGAAAATAGAACAAAGTTTGCTGCAGATCCCAATGTTGGCGCCTGAGCGCTCGCACAAATACTCAGTAGGGTAGATAGTAAAAGTGTTGCGATTTTGGGTAATTTTGTTTTCATTTTATTGGATATAAAATAACGTAATTGTTATTTACTCTCGTCAAAGGTGATGCTCAAACATCCAATAAAAGTTATTCTATTTAGTACAAATGTTATACGATTTTAGTAGTGTTTTAAATACAAAGCATTACTTATGAAACAACGTATTTACTACGGTTTGGGATATTTTTTCTTGATATTCCGAATCAAATCTTCCAGACCGTTGAGTTTTAATTCATAAATCAATTGCAATTGCAAACCCAATTCGCCTTTTGGAAAACCTTTGTTGCTGTACCAAACCACATAATATTCGGGTAGGTCAATAAGAAAACGCCCTTCGTATTTTCCGAAGGGCATTTTAGTATGGGCTAGTTTGATGAGCTTTTCTTGGTCGGTCAATTTAGTTCCATTTAAAAGTGACTTCTTTTTTAATATCGGGATGCAAACTATTCAAAACCGGACAAGTCATCGCGGTTCGCTCTAAAATTAGTCGAGTGCGTTGATCCGCAGCAACAGACATTTCAAATTTCACATGTATTTCGGTGATTCTTCGAGGTTCTGTTCCCATAATTTTGGTAACCTCTGCAGTCGAATTTTTTAATTCAACGTGTAAATCTCTGGCTTTAATTCCCATAACCGTCATCATGCAACTCGCTAAACCATTCGCAACGGTATCAGTTGGCGAAAAAGCTTCGCCTTTACCGTTATTGTCTGTAGGAGCGTCCGAAATAATTTCGGTTCCTGATTGAATATGTGTCGACGAAGTTCGCAATTCGCCGAGGTAAGTTACTTTTGAAGTCATATTAATTAGCAGTTTTTATAGACAAATCGTTGTCGTAATATAAAATGTAAAATCCAGTATTTTTAAAACCTTTGTCCGTTCTTTTTGCATAAGCAAATCTGTTCTCAAACTGTTCAGTGTTTACTGCCGTCAAGGTTTTTTTAAATTCCATTTCCTGAGACAAACGGAGTAAGGCATCAAACATAATATCAAAACCACGAACGGCATAAGGATTAGGCGAAATCATATTGAGTTGTCGGTATTTTTGTGTAAAATACGATTTCTCGTTTTGCGTTACTTGTTTTCCAACGGATGGATACATCAAATGCAATTGTGCCAAACTTTCGATTTTAATTTCATCCGAATCCAGTTTAGGATTGGGATCTAAAATTACCAACTGCACGTCATATTCAACCTGCATTGAAAGCAAAGTGGTGATAATCATTTTTATACGATACGTATTTTCAGTATCCATTACTACATAATTCTTCTTCCCTTTCACTAAAAGCGATTTGATGCCGTTGTTGGTAGTTTCGATGGTTTCAAAATTAACCAACTTCACGGAAGGCTGATTTTCAGATAAATATTTTCGGGTTGACAATTTTTTTGTATCAATGACGCCGATTATATTAGTAGTATCGGTTTTCATAAACTCAAACATTTTATCCTTCATAAAATCATCAGAAGGAATGGTTTGAATCACGTTCGGCAGCACTATGGAAGTTTCTTTTGATAATGGCGAAATAATACTGATGCTGTCTTTCATCAATATTTGAGCCGCGCTTTCTACATTGCTTTGATAAAACGGTCCTATCACAAGATCGGTTCCAATAAAATTACTTTGTTTAAAAATAGAAGCAATATTCGAAGAATTTTTGGTTTCTTGAGAGTCAAATATTTTAACATCCACGTTCAATCCCAATGCTTTGGCTGAATCTATCGCTATCAAAGCTCCTGAATAAAAGTCAAGAGTCATGTTCAAAAACTTATCGTTTCTAATCCGATTTCGAACCGAACTCGTATCGCTTTCAATTTTTGAAATGTTAAACGGCAAAAGCAATACTAAATTTTTTCGTTTCGAAGTTTTTAATGATTGTGTCAAATCGGTATATCGTTTAGGACCGGAAAGCAAACTGCTTTTTGATTTGGCTGGAAAATACAAAATCATTCCCTCTTTGACGCCCTCTTTTAACACCGGATTTAAAGCAATTAATTCTTCTTGCGAAAAACCCGAAGAAGTTGCAATTCCGTACAGTGTTTCCTTGGGTTTTACTTGATACGAAATCATATTCGGTTTTGTGGGAACGGAAATGATTGCCACATTTGGCTTGACATCAATGCTATTGGCTTTTTCGGTCTTTTCCTTTGGAATTTTTAGCGAAAATCCAATTTGCAAACCGTCTTTAATTTCGGGATTCAACTGTTGCAAATCTTCAATGGCTACATTATATAATTTCGAAATAGAATACAAGGTTTCCTTAGGTTCTACCACATGGGTTTGAGCACTTGTCGAACTGGTATTTTGTATTTTGGAAGTAGTTACAATCGCTTTTTTTGACGGAATCACGATGGGGTCGCCAATTTTCAAACCATTAGCAAGAATTCCAGGATTCGATTTTTCGAGTTCGTCTTCGGTTACGTTATAAAGTTTGGTCAAGCTATAAATGGTCTCTTTGGCAGAAACTACATGCGTCTTTTTTTCGGAAATAGTTGGTTCTGTTTCCCGAATAATAATACCGTTACCTTTGGGAATAAGTAACAACATATCAGGTTTCAAACCGTTTTGAGCATCGGGATTGAGTTTGAAAATAATTGCAGGCGTTATCTGATATTTCTGTGCGATTTTAGTAACCGTTTCGCCCGCTTCCACTTTATGTTTAATAAAATTTTGCTGTGCAAAAACGCCAACACTCATTCCAAGACATACTAAAAACAGCAATAACTTCTTCATAATCCATCTATTTTTAAAAAATTAGCGTTTCTAAATTTACTAAAAATAGAAACGCTATAATCAATTATTTATTCCCACTCAATCGTTGCAGGTGGTTTGGAGCTAATATCGTACACTACTCTATTCACTCCTTTTACTTTATTGATAATATCGTTTGACACTTTCATCAAGAAATCGTAAGGCAAATGTACCCAATCCGCTGTCATTCCGTCGGTTGATTCTACGGCTCTTAACGCAACTACTTTCTCGTACGTCCGTTCGTCCCCCATCACTCCTACACTATTTACAGGAAGCAAAATCGCTCCGGCTTGCCAAACTTTGTCGTACAATCCCCAAGATTTCAATCCGTCGATAAAAACAGCGTCCACATCTTGTAAAATCTGTACTTTCTCTGGTGTAATATCCCCTAAAATACGAATCGAAAGCCCCGGTCCTGGAAACGGATGACGACCTAATAATGCTGCGTCAATTCCTAAAGTCGCTCCTACTCTTCTAACTTCGTCTTTGAATAACATGCGAAGCGGTTCAACGATTTTCAATTTCATAAAATCAGGCAAACCTCCTACGTTATGATGCGATTTAATCGTTGCCGAAGGTCCTTTTACAGAAACCGACTCAATCACATCAGGATAAATCGTTCCTTGAGCCAGCCATTTTACCTCGTCGCTGATTTTAGATTCGTCGTCAAAAACTTCAATAAAAACACGTCCGATGGTCTTACGTTTGGTTTCAGGGTCGCTGATTCCAGCCAATTCACTCAAAAAGCGTTCCGTAGCATCGACTCCTTTTACATTTAAACCCATTCCTTTGTATTGTTCCAAGACACTTTCGAATTCGTTTTTGCGTAAAAGACCGTTGTTCACGAAGATGCAATGCAAGTTGGCGCCAATGGCTTGGTGCAATAAAACCGCGGCAACAGTAGAATCTACACCGCCAGAAAGTCCTAAAACTACTTTATCATTACCCACTTTCTCCTTTAATTCTGCCACCATTTCTTCCACGAAAGCATTTGGTGTAAAGTTTTGAGGAACTTCAGCAATTTTTACCAAGAAGTTTTCTAATATTTGTTTACCATCCGTAGAATGATACACTTCTGGGTGAAATTGAATTGCATAGGTCGTTT
The DNA here is from genome assembly GCF_044368625.1 of Flavobacterium sp. Classification (GTDB taxonomy): domain Bacteria; phylum Bacteroidota; class Bacteroidia; order Flavobacteriales; family Flavobacteriaceae; genus Flavobacterium. The sequence continues at coordinate 9,956 of NZ_JBIPPD010000119.1, forward strand.
CGCCTTCAATTCGATACGCCGCATTTTCTACATCGTGGGTGCTGGCTAGTTTTATGCCGTTTGTGGGAAGTGTTTTTACCGTATCCGAATGACTCATCCATACTTGTGAATTTTCAGAAACGCCTTCAAAGAAAACTTCTCCTTCTTTGATGAAAGACAAATTTGCTCTTCCGTATTCTCTGGTATTGGACGGAGCGACTTCGCCACCGCTGAAATGGGCCAAATATTGAGCTCCATAACACACAGCCAGAAGTGGCATTTTACCACGTATTTGCGACAAATCGGGATGGGGTGCATCTTCGGCACGAACCGAAAACGGGCTACCGGATAAG
>NZ_JBIPPD010000334.1:0-2754 GCF_044368625.1 Flavobacterium sp.
ATGTAATTAATTTCAAATTTTATGGGATTTTGGTAGTTGCTAATGTTTTTAAATAAATAATGTCTAATTTAAGGTTCCATTTTATTTAATTAATATTGGAATCTAGAATAAACACCCGCAGTATTTATTTAGTTTGATTAACCTAAAATAAGTTATAATCGAATATTTGTTAATGTATAAAATTTAAGTAACTATCTTTACAATCTTGCTTCTTACAGCCAGTTTTGGTTTAGAGTTGCAAGTAGCCAGTCAACTTGACCTAGACAAATCATATGCTCTTGCTTGTTCTGGAGCTCGGGGTCAGGTTACATATCAAGCTTACAATCTTCCTCAAGGAGTCAGACTCAACAACGACAAAATATAAATATATGACAATAATCATGCTACTGGATACTATCCAGTTAAAATCAGAGCACAAGATTCTGCAGGTACCGTTGATGAGCGTCTTATTGTTTTAATTATCAGAGGAGGCAACACAGTGTCAATTAACACTGGCAGTCTCTTCGTAAATCAGCAAACTGTCAAAACTGTGAGAATTAGTCCAACTACTGCCAACAATATTAGATCAAGTGCTTTTTCAGATGTAAATGCCGCCTCATCTTCAAATACTTTAACTCCTAATCCAACTCCCGTTTAACAACTTCAACCAGATGCAGGAATCAATGCTCTCCTTGATTCCCTCAATGTACCAACTTCATATGCTTCAGGGACTACTTCATCTTCCTCTTCATCAACCAATACAATTAATACTGGTAATTTTCCAACTATAAACTTCCCAACAGGTGGTAGTGTTAATGCTGCTCCTAATTTTACTCCTACTTTGATTTCTAAGTAACAAGCCAGTCCTAGTAATGCTAATAGAAATACAATCACTGTCGATGATGTTAAAAAAAAAGCCATTTTCGAAAGACAAATCAATTCAGCCAAGGCCTTAGCTAATTTGCTGTCGATAGTAAGGCAAGCCACTGCTAACAAGAATGCAGCTCAAGAAGAAACTACCAAGAGACAGTAACTTTACAACCAAGCAATTGGTAGACAAAGAGAAACTCAAGCTGCCATTACTAAAGCAGAGAGCGATGTTGCAAGAATTAGACAAGCCATAACTCAGCTAACTGAAAATATCAACCAAATTCAAAAAAGACTCAACGATTTGGATGCATTGGATAAAGATAAGAAAGCTCAAAGAGAAGCAGCAAGACAAGGTGCTTTTGTTGCTCAAACTCAACTTAATAATGTTTTAGCCTAAATAAGTGCAAACAAAAATGATTTAGAAAATGCTTATGATTCTCAAAAATCAAAATAATCTCAGTGCAATAATTTAGATAATGAAATCAATAATGCAAAGAATGATAGAGATAACAAAGCGGGCCAAGCTGCCAGTGTTTCTTTTAGGCAAGCTTCTGCTTAAGCTCAACTAGACGCAGACAATCAAAGAGTCCAATAATTACAAAAACAATTAGCTGCTGCCCAAGTAAAAGCTGCTGCTTCTGAGAAAGCATTCAATGATTTAGTTTTTCAACAAAATTCCCTTAAAAGATCAATCGATGATATAACTAATAGAATAAAAGATTTGCAAGATAGAAAAGGAAAATGTGTCTTAGACTTAAATGATATTGGCTCAAGAATAATTACACTTAGAGCTAAAACTAACGAATTTAACCAAAAAAAAGCAAAGATTTAAAGTTAGATTAAAGCTCTTACTGATAAAATTGCAGGATTAACAACATAAATCAACAGCTACCCACCTCAAGTAGCAGATCTTAATGCTCAATTAGCTCAAGCCAATAAGAATATAAATTTCTTACGTAATCAACTTCCTATTTTCTCTCGAATTCTGAATGACGCATATGTTGCTGGTAACACTGTTAATGATCTTGTCAGAGCTGCTAAATAAAGCCTTGATGCTGCTAGCAAACGTTTCACTGACGAGCAAAAAATTATATAAACAGCTACTTATAATATCTAACTTGCAAGAACAGAGAAAGATCAAGCTGATCAAGCAGTTTAAGCTCTTCTGAGAGATGGAACTGGGGTTCTCCCTTATGCAGCTGCTGCTCCAAGTGCTAGTAATACTGGTTTTACGCTAGATTCTACTACTGGTAACTATCAAATTAAGAGTTGGTCTGACTTTATACTTAACTCATATGGTATTGGAATTAAGCCTCTTTTTGTAGGAGATCTCAAGACTTTATACTCATTCAAATTACCAAGCTCTGCTTCGAGCAATAATCAGACAACTGGAACTACAAATCTTAATAGTGTTACTAATAACACAACAACAGGAAATGCTACTGCTGTACGTTAAAACAACTAATGCAATTCCACCAGGAACCTTAGGGCAGTATCTGGATTCATTGCGAGAGTCAATCCCAATTCTTACAGGATACTCAACGATGGTGGAGCCATTTAAGTCACTTTTGCGGATTGTGCGATCGGATTATCTAACAAACCAAACTATGTTCCATCAGTTGGAGATGTTATTGCTATAAAAGGCTTTGCCAACAATCCAAATAGCTTTAGAGCCACACAAGTAGCATGTGTTTCTCAATGATGAAATTAAATTTATATAATTTATAATATATAGTATAGAGTATATAATTGATTAGTTTAAAATGATTCGAATAGTATTTAAATATTTTATATACTTTATAATAGTCCTATTTATTATAGTATATAATAATTATAATTATAATTTATTTATTTTTTATTTAGACTAATTACCTTAAATATCTTTAATACAATTTATTAATTATT
>NZ_JBIPPD010000315.1:0-2747 GCF_044368625.1 Flavobacterium sp.
ATTATATGCTTGAAATCAAGAACAAAAGCGAAGTGATGGAACGTTAATCACGAATTGGAAAAACATCAATCAGGTCGATATATAAACAAAAAACCTATTGATAATTATCCGAACAAACCGCAACTTGTCCCTACTGATTATACCCAAACCTTTTCAGCATATTGGTATTACTTCTCCAGTTTTTGTTAACTTTCACGTACATTTCAATGTGAATTTGTTTGCCAAAAAACTTTTCTAAATCCGCTCGGGCTTCTACTCCTACTCGTTTCAATGCTTCGCCTTTGTGACCAATGATGATTCCCTTCTGGGTATCGCGTTCGACCATAATTAAGGCACGAATGCGAATAATATTTTCGTCTTCAAAAAATTCTTCCGTTTCGATTTCTACCGAATAGGGAATTTCTTTTTTGTAATGCAACAATATTTTCTCACGAATGGTTTCGTTTACAAAAAATCGTTCGGGTTTGTCGGTCAATTGATCTTTTGGATAATATGCGGGAGATTCGGGAAGTAAATCCAAAATCCGATTGAAAACTTCTTTCACATTAAAATTTTGCAAGGCCGAAATCGGGAAAATTTCTGCATTGGGCACTTTTGCAGTCCAATAGGCTACTTGTTCTTCCAATTGAAGTTGATCGGAAGTATCAATTTTATTCAACAGCAATAAAATCGGAATTTGAGCATGAATGATTTTATTAAAAAATGCTTCATCTTTCAAATCTTGTTCGCCAATTTCGACCATATAAATCAAAATATCAGCGTCTTCAAATGCAGATTTCACAAAATTCATCATCGACTCTTGCATTTCATAAGCCGGTTTGATGATTCCAGGCGTATCTGATAAAATCACTTGGAAGTCATCGCCGTTTACAATTCCAAGAATTCTGTGGCGTGTAGTTTGTGCTTTGGAAGTGATAATCGACAAGCGTTCGCCCACGAAAGCATTCATTAACGTTGATTTTCCGACGTTGGGATTTCCAATAATATTTACAAAACCTGCTTTGTGTGACATCTACAATTTATTTTAGAATGCAAAGGTAATCATATCAATGAAATGGTGTGCGATAAACCACTATTTCCTGTTCCACCGAAATGCGTTAAAACAAAAAAACCACTAACTTTCGTTAATGGTTTTTCTAGTAGCGGGAATTGGACTCGAACCAATGACCTTCGGGTTATGAGCCCGACGAGCTACCTACTGCTCTATCCCGCGATATATGTTTATCTAATCATGATTTCAATTTGGTTGAAACATTTAAGGTGTAACTCCCTGTTTGTTTCGAGTGCAAATATACAACGAATATCATATAAAGCAAGTGTTTTTATCAAAAAATATTTTTAATACCACTATTTACTAAAACACGGAGCATCTAAATCCTGTAAAACTATAACAATCAATAAACTAAACTATAAATTTGAGATTTGCAGGAATTTTTTTTTTAAGAAAAGAAATGCAAATTTTTGTCAAGAACTCCAGTTCCATTAAAAAAAGCGATTGTAAAAAGGAGGGAAAAAATTCAAAACAGTTCCTATTCAATTGCGTTACTTTATTAAACCTTCAATTTGAAGTGCTAAGTCGATATCTTTTTGGGAAATTCCACCAGCATCGTGCGTGGTTAAACCAATGGTAACTTTATTGTACACATTCGACCATTCGGGATGATGATTGGCTTGTTGGGCTAAAAGTGCTACTTGCGTCATAAAACCAAAAGCTTCGATAAAATCTTTGAATTTGAAGGTCTGTAGGAGTTGATGGGATTTCCAGCTCCAATTTAGCAAATCATTTTCCATCTGTGCTTTAATCTCATTATCCGTCAATTTTTGCATTTTGATTTTTTTTTATCAATGAAAAGCTAAAATACATAAATAAGAAATAGCATGTCATTTAAACTCTACTAAAAAAACCTACTTTTGCATAACTTTCATTGCTATTGAAAAACACATTTTATCATACAATTTTCGAAAAAACTTCCGAACTTCCTAACAATTGGGATGCATTGGCTACGGGAAATATTTTTTTAACCAGAAGATATCTTACCGTTTTAGAAGCTTCCGCTCCTGAAAATATGCAGTGTTTTTTTATTGCTGTATTTCAGGATGAAACGATTGTGGGTATCGCCGTTGCACAATTTATAGATGGAACTAGGTTGGAAACTTTTGGAGATCGCGATAAGTGTTTAAAAACTTTTGTACGAAATTTTGTCTTTAAAAATTTTAGCAGTCAAATCCTTTTCATTGGAAATAACATGTTGACGGGGCAAAATGCATTTTCGTTTTTAGCCGAAATAAATGCCATTACCCTTTTGAAAGAAATAAAAAAAGCGGCACAAACTATTGAAAAGCAATTAAAAAGTCAAGGCAAAAAAGTCCATCTACTTAGTTTAAAGGATTTTACATCCGCACAAGTTTCTAATTTTAAAGAAGCTGATTTCTCGAACTTTTATCAATTTCAAATTCAGCCCAATATGGTTTTAGAAATAAAACCACATTGGCATTCCATAGATGATTATGTAGCCAATTTGAACAAAAAATACCGCGATCAATACAAACGAGTTCGAAAAAAGGGCCAGGACATTGAAAAGCGAAAATTGGAATTTGAAGAAATTTCAAAATTGGAAGCAGTTATTTACGATTTGTATTTGCATGTGGCTAAAAATGCACCATTCAACACGTTTTTATTAAATAGAAATCACTTTAGTAGCTTGAAACAACATTTAGGGCATAATTTTTTGTTTTATGGGTACTTT
>NZ_JBIPPD010000316.1:0-2738 GCF_044368625.1 Flavobacterium sp.
TTGTTCCCAACTTTTCCAACAAGCCGTTGGACCGGCACTTTATACTCGAAAATCACCTACAAATCGGCCATATAAAAAGTTGTTAATAACTTTAATTGCTTTACATAGGAACCCCTAGCTGTTGTGTGCAGTTTTTTTTTATTTATTGTTGTTTAAGCTTTCCATTTTTATTTTCAACTTTTCAATTTTTTCAGAATATTTTTTCATTAATGATTCTGATTTAAAAACTGTTTCATCTTCTAAACCTGGATTTAATTTCAGCGTTTCATTTCCGTTTAATATTGACAATAAAAATATTCCATCAATTTCTATTTTCTGATTTTTAATATTTCCTTTTGTAGATTCATTAAACTTCTCAATTGAGGAAAAAAACGGAATAAATGACTTTCCGTTTTCAATATAATCTTGAATATTTATTACGCTCGAATTGTCGTTTAATTCTTCGGATAATATTATAACAACTTTACCGAGAAATATTTCGTCATTTTGGTTTGTCATTTCTATTTTAGTTTCAACTTTATTTTCTGAATTTTCCTTTTTTGAATTATTACAAGATAAAAATGCAAGAATAAATATTAGATAATTTGCTTTCATAATTTAAATTTCGGATTCAATTTTTTCTTGATTTTCTCTACGTTTTTTCTAATATGCCTGCTAACGTTTTGCAGCTTGGCGATGTGGCGGATTAAGGAAGCCTAAACTTTCGGATAAAAACTGACTTTGCAAGTACAAAACTATCTTTAAATTAAGCCAAAACCCGCCATATTGCCAAACGACGGTTACAGGAAGCCTTTTTACCATTCTTTAGCATATAATATTATTGCTGGAGTAACCAGTATGCTTTTGTGGGGTTTTAAAAAAAATTGTTTAGCAAAATCATAATTTATCATACGATTAATGTTCATCAAACTTACACTTGATTCTTTTGTAATTAAATCAATAGTTTTAGAATAATAATTTATTTCATCTGATAATTGAAATTTTATTTTTGTGAATTTTTCATTTGGAGGTTTAATTATGTTATTTTCTTCGTCTAAATAATCTATTAGTTGAATTGAAATAAATACACTTTTATTTGGAATTAATATTAAGTTTTGATTAATTTCGACTTCTACTTTATTTTTGTCTTTTTTATCAATTGACAGTATATCTGTCGAGTATAGTAAATTACCCAAATTTGCAAATTGATTACCTTTAATTGGTGAAGTTTCTTCAACTTCGTAGAAATTTATTTTATATAGTGTTTTATAAAATATTTTTTCTGTAAAAAAAGCTATTTTGTCTATTATTATGTTATTTTTAAATTTGTTATTATGCACTATACCAAAATATAAATCTTTAGCTATGGACTTGCTTTGCTTTTTTACAAACCGATTTGTTTCTCCAATTGTTAAAAGATTATTTTTCGCAACAACAACTACTTCATCTAAATAAATTATTTTTTTTTCCAAAAAAATAATTGTGTCAAGTTTATTTCTATTTATTCCAAATGGTTTGTAATCTAATCTTGAAAAACTAATCGAGTCGTAATTAATTTTACTGTCAATTTTTGTAATATTCTTATTTTCTGATAATGCGTTGAAAATTAACTTTTTATTTAGAAAAAGTGAATATTGAACTTCATCTATAAATTCATGAGTGTCTAAATCCAACGGTATGAAAACCTGAGAATTTGAAATATTTATTATTAAAGTAAATATTATCGGGAAAATATTTTTTTTCATGATAAATAAATTAAAAAGCTATTAACCTGTGAAGGTTAATAGCTTATTTTTGTTAATTTGGATTGTACTCTTCATTGCAACCAACAGTTGCATGAACATAATTTCCATTTTCATTTGTTTCCATTGTAGCAGTTACTTTAGATAGCCTTATACCTAAAAAATAACTTGCTTGATAAACGCCACGAACACCATTTACACATGAACCATAAGAATATCTAATTCTTAAAGCAACTGGTTCTGGGTCAGTTACAACTGGGTCTTCAAATTCTGGGTCTTCAATTACTTTTATGAAATCAAATTCATCAGTTGATAAATATTTTTCTAACTCATTAATTTCATTAAAATGCTTTGTTTCATTAGTTTCAATTTTAACGGCAGTTAACTTGTAGCTTAATCTGTTTACATCTAAAAAGAAAACAAAATCATTTGATGATTTTTCAGTAATTATATAACCTCTTGCTCTTGTATCATCACCAACAAATACTTCTGTAATTAAATAGCTTTGCATTTCTACCGTTCTATTTAAAGTATTCGTTTCGTTTCTAGATTTTATCTCTTTAGGGTTACCTAGTTCAGAGTTTTGCTTGTAAAAAGATTTTAAAAATGTTTCAACATTTTTACCTGATGTTTCACTATTAGTTGTATCACTATCATTTGAACAACTTACTAAAATGCATGCACTAACAAAAAGTGCGATAAAAGAGAAAAGCGCTAATTTTAAATGTTTCATTTTTTTTCATTTTTTAAGTTTTGCCTACTATTTTTTGAACGGTTCCTGTTCGGCTTATTTCTCCGCTTCATTCAACAATATAACACTAAACAAAAAACATTTTTCAACTCGAAATGTTAAACTAAAATACAAATTATGCTACTTTCTTATCAATATAGGTAAAAAATTATGCATATCCGTTTTTAATCATACTCCTGTAATACTTGCTATCACTAGTCTATCGAAGATTTTCTCACCAAAATATCTGCGATTTAGCTTATAAACAAACTCGTTCAGATACAGTT
>NZ_JBIPPD010000331.1:0-2736 GCF_044368625.1 Flavobacterium sp.
GTTTGAGATTGTAAAGAATAAGAAATACACACAGCTAGGTAAGATTGCATACGGTGAAACGTTACACTTAGTTTCAATGCTGGCTCGTGGATTACGCGATAGAATCAATAATTGTATCAACACTCAATTAAAATCTGCTTGGGTTGAAGCGTTACGCCCAGAGTATTTATCCTCTACTGCGTATTCAATCAACGTAGCACTTCCTGAAATTAAAGGGATGCTTGACCAAGGTAAAGCCGCTGGTGTATGCACACAAGCTGAATATGATTTCATATTACAGTTAGCCACTAAAGAATACTATAGTTTCCCAGATGTCACTCTAATTGATGTAATTAAAATTCGTAATCCTGAATTATTATCTGATGGTTCTTATTTGAACATTGATGGTAAAGGTAGAACTGTATTAGTCAATGTGATTAACTCTCTCCCTACTGAATCTCAGATTAAGATTGAAGTAAGAGAATCTTATGATGGTGTTCTTTGGACTAAGTGGCAACGTGTGAATCATATTTACAACGTAAAAGAATCAGGATTATATCATTGTCAGTGGCAAGGGTCTTATTTACCTTATGTTGAAATGAGAATGAAGAACGAAACATTTAATATGAGCGCTACCGCTCAGGCGGTGTAACATGCCATACGCTTTAAGATTTGATGGTGTCAACGATACTGTCAGTATACCTGCTGGTATGACAGGTAACGCCGGTACGGGCGCACACTCGTTTAGAGTGAAGTCTGGGCCTGCTGGTATTACACTACCAACAACGCTTACCGCTTTTATAGGTACGTCCCAGAATACCGCAAGTAGTGGTTTAATAGTAAACTCATCAGGACAGTTGAGGGTGTATACAGCAGGTACTAACCGTTACGGTTCTACATCTCAGTTGATCTTTACTGGAGTACCTTTCGATTACACCCTAACCCACAACGCTAACGGTACATGGAACATATTCAATAATCTGACAGGTAGTGCTACAGGAGAGAGTGGTACATTCACTACGTCAACGAGTTGGGTAGCAGGTACTAATGGTTTAAACCAATTCGGTAGGTCTAGTAGTAATAATGCAGGCTTCTTAAATGGCGACATAGAGGTTATTGAAGTTACAGGTCTAGCTAACGCTCAAGACTGGGAAGCTAGTTTGTCTAATGGTGCAGGTACAACACTACCTACGGTCTCTGGTACAAACCAAGGAACCCTGAACAACTTTACAGTACCTGATTGTTGGATATTCTTCTCAACCGGTGTTGCTTTTGAAGGTACACTAGGTAAGACAAGTTTAACCCCAGCAGCAAAAGCCTTAGCTGTTTCGGCAGGATTCCAAAGCGCAATAGTTAAGTCTAACGCAATAGTTTCCTTAGACCAGTTAGTTGTTACTTTAGGTGCCGTAAACGTATTATCTAAAAACGCCTACAATGTAGCATTGAAACAACTGTCAGTGACTGTTGGTGCCAACGTATCGTTCACCGGATTGCTTGGTAAGACAAACTACCTTGTCGGTAATAAGCAGCTTAGTGTTAACGCAGGTGCTTCATTATCGTTAGGTAAACGAGCACTTTCGGTAACACCAAAACCTCTGACAGTTAGTGCAGGATGGAACGCCGGTGTACAGAAACAACAGCTAACTCTCTCCGGTAAACAAGAGGGTGTTTCTATTGGTCACTTGTTGTCAATCAACGAACAACATCTTACCATACAAAATAAACAGCTTCAACTGGTTACTGGTACTTCGGTATCATTCTTAGGTGAACTAAATAAAACAGCTCTCAACTTATCACCTAAGCAGTTGAGCGTACTGACAGGTACTGCTGTTCCGTTAGAAGTTACTTTAAACAAATCTTCTCTGATTCTAACACCTAAACAGTTAGGTGTTACAGCAGGAACATCTCTATCGTTCAATGGAACCCTCGCTAAAACGAGCTACAACTTGTCTGGAAAGACTTTAAGTAATGTAGCTGGTACTGTATTAACTCTACAGAAACAAGCGCTGCAAATCGTTTCTAAGCAGCTTAGTATGGGTGATACAGTGTATCCTATCGTTCCAGTTGAACGAGTATTCACTTTTACAGATAAAAATAACAGAACATACGTGTTCAAACAAACCACCAACATTTATGTAATGAACAATTAAGGAATTAATATGGCCGTAGGCAATTTCACTTTAGTCAACACAGGTAAAGAAGCTCTGTTGACAGATAACGCTAACCAAATCAACTGGGCTTCAGACACAATCGTTGCTGTATTGCTTGGTGCTGGTTATACTCCTTCTTTAGCACACACACAATATTCTGATGTATCAGCTAACGTCATTGCTGACGCTGGCTATGCTCCTGTAGTACTGACTGGTAAAACTTCAGTGTTATCGGCAGGTAAGATTCTGTGGGATTGTGCTGATGTGAGCTTCGGTACTAACGTATCGCTCACAGCTAAGTATGTGGCTTTCTTCAAACGTGCCGGTGGTTCATTGACTGGTACTGACCAGTACATCGGTTATGGTGATTTGAATGACACCAATACTTCAGCTACTGTTAGCTCTACCAACTCTACGTTCGCTGTTAACACAACTAATGGGTTGTTCGACATTTAAGGATTGGTATGATCTACATTACGAAAGACGCGAGTGAAAAGTTAGACTACGTATTCATTCGTGCTGTAGAAGATAATATCTCTGCTGTAACATACACTCAATCTGCTGGTAGCACTATAACAGTTGTTAGTTGCACTGTCAATACAAACGT
>NZ_JBIPPD010000368.1:0-2728 GCF_044368625.1 Flavobacterium sp.
TCACCTTCTGACAAGATTGCATTGAACTTAAGCTTACAATTCTCTATCTCTCTACGTAGGGATCTAGTGCCTGCAAACTTGCTACCCTTGTGTTCAAAGGTATCAGTTCCTGGGAATGCTTTCCACCACTTAGCAAAGTCTTCACTAGCTGGTTTCGTTTTAATAATCTTGTCTTTGGGTGCTTCTTCTTTTAAGAACTTAAGAACGTTCTTGCCTGATAACGTAAGTTTACCTGATTCAGATACTAATCCTTTACGATAGACACCTTGATAGATCATCTCCATCTTGGTGTTACCATTACAAGCTTCCTTGATATCATGACCTTCCTCCAATAGTTTTAGGAGGAAGACCATGTCAAGTGTAAAGCCAGACTTTTGTATCTCTTTAAAATGGTAGAGCGTTAACTTTACGTTCATAATGTCTCTGTATTCTACGATCTATCTTCTTAACTAAACTCTCTGGTATACATACATTGATTCTAGCGTGCTCTTGTAGAATTTGTAGATCAATAAGATCAATCTTATCGCTCATGAAAACATCAATTTGAGCTTTACCAGGATCATTTAATGAGTGGTAAAATGCATGCATATCTTCTTGTAAATATACTAAATCTTTCTGAGCTTCACGCTCGTAGTCTTCATAATGTATCATGATTTTTCTTTTTCGTATTCTCTAAACTTTACATCTAATGTGCGTCCTGCATTGTCCCAGAACTGTGGACAATAGAACTTACCCTCTTCACGAGGTGATTCCGTTAACATAGCTTGTCTAAACGGATTCCATGGTGCTGTGTGTCTATAACAGCTAAACTTCATAGGACACTTCATGTCCATGCACATTGAGATATCAGCCATTGTCTTGTTGTTTAATAAGGGTATACCCTTAAAGTTTTTTTAAAAAATCAGGTTATAACTTTAAATTATTTTAAATAAATCAACTTATAACTTGATTTTTATTTTCCATTTTGATTAATAATTAATATACCATTCTTTGTGTATCTACCTGGTTCTAATTTACCATGCCACTCTTCGTGATCAACTTCCATTGAAAACTTCTTGAATGGTTCATATGGTAATACCTTAACCTCTTTTGGTGTACATGATGCTACTCCCAACATCAATAACAAGCATAGTTTATTCATCACCTTTATCTAGTAAGCTGTGAATTCTCATACCTATAACTATACCCATCAAAAATGCGAATAACGTTAACATGCTGCTAGTCCAAAGAATATGTAACTTCCTTCACGCTCGGTAGGTGATTGCTTGTATCTAATACAAGCTACATTAGGATCTTGATTGATCAACCATTTCTCCATTCTAACGAATGTAGTTTCTTTGGTGCCTTCTGTATATTGACGTGCAAACTTAACAGCATCAGCCTTAGTCTTGAATGATTGAGTCATACGATCTTCCCATCCTGCATACACATTATATCTTAGCTCCCATTTACTGGTGCCTTTAATAATATTATGCTCAACAACAGATCTAATCTTATTAACGTTGTTAATAGGTGTACTCTCTTCAATAGCAAAACATTCACGCTTGTTAGCAGTTTCTAGTTTCTTGTTGATGAAACTCATTTTGTCTAAACCAGAACGTTTAAACTCAGCTGTAACATCTTGATAACTATTACATGTACTGATAGTACCATTGTAGATATCACCACCATGCTCTTCAATAGCATTCTCTAATGCTGTTTCGAACGCAACTTGTTCGTTTCTACCTGTTTGTCTAATAATAAATTCTTGTGCTCCCATAATTATGTTTTTATTTAACTGTGAAAAAGAAAAGCCCCAGATATCTCTGAGGCTCAAAGCGTTACATATTGTAACAGTTTATTAACTAATTCGACAAACAGTCGAATTTATACCCTTCAAGGTATAAAAGTTGTACGATAGTGCAACATTATACCCTTTAAGGTGTAATTAGTTATAGAATCCTGTAAAAAACTTCCTAAGTTTCTGTCTCCACGTAGGCTTAAACTTCTCTACAATTGGTTTAAACACCAATGTAGTGGTTGTGCTAGTTGTGGGATTGGTAACTTGTTCGTAATAGTTATCATCTATACGTAATCCTAAGTTAAGCTCAAACATAGCCATAGTTAATTCTGCTCTATGCTTATTGATCTTGAATGTCTTCTTGATCAATGGTAGAGCTTTCTTACGCCATTCTTCTGTTTGTGCTGTTGTTAATGTGTACACACGCCAGAACTCTGGTGTATTTACAGCATCTTCATACGTGAGACCTATCATCTCCATTTGCATAGAGACTAACTTCCTGTTAATCTCTTCACGTTGTTTCTCTGTTCCTGCCATAATAGTTTGTTATAGTTATATTTTCCTTGCCTAAATGATCTAAATGTTTTCTAGCATCTTCAATAGTGCTATGTATTCTATAAGGATACATTGGATTTAATTCACAATCTGGATAATAAACATGAATAGAACTACTACAAGAAAAAGTTACAATCGTATTTCCCATGTTAGAATAAATTAAGTTGATTAGGAATGATCACTGGTGCTTTCTTTCCCTTATAATTAATCTTGTTAACAATCTTCTCAGCTTGTTCAATATAATAAGAATGGTTAATGTTATCTAGTGGATGTGAGGATGTTAGATGATTACATACTGTCATCACCCAATCACCTGCCTCCACTTGTGATATAGAAGCTGCACCTGATGCAGAATCAGCATTCTTTACCTTTAAGAGCTTCTCTCCTGTGTTT
>NZ_JBIPPD010000317.1:0-2716 GCF_044368625.1 Flavobacterium sp.
CCGTTAGATAAATCTACTATGATTGGTGCTCAAGCTTCCTTGGTTCAAAAAGAAAAAATCATGTCTTATCTTAAACTAGGAAAAGAAGAGGGTGCAGAATTGTTAACAGGTGGAGATGCTAATCATCTTGGAGGTGATCTTGAAGGTGGATATTATATTCAACCTACTATTTTTAAAGGGCACAACAAGATGAGAATTTTTCAAGAGGAAATTTTCGGTCCTGTTTTGGTTGTTACTACTTTTAAAACTACAGAAGAGGCAATTGAAATTGCAAACGACACAATGTATGGTTTAGGTGCTGGAGTTTGGACACGTGATGCACATGAAATATATCAAGTTCCGAGGGCTATTCAAGCAGGTCGCGTTTGGATTAATCAATACCACTCTTATCCAGCTGGGGCTCCTTTTGGCGGTTATAAACAGTCGGGTATTGGAAGGGAAAATCATAAAATGATGTTGGGTCATTATCGCCAAACTAAGAATATGCTAATTTCATACGATAAAAAGAAATTAGGATTTTTTTAAATCTAATTGTTGGAAAAGGCACTGTAAATCTGCAGTGCTTTTTTAATTTTAAAATAAAATGAAATGGAAAAAATGAAAGCCGCTCGTTGGCATGCAGTAAAAGACATTAGGGTAGAAGAAACTGAAATTCCTACAACTGGTTCAAAACAGGTTAAAATTGAAGTGCAATTTGCAGGAATTTGCGGGTCAGATTTACATGAATATACCCACGGACCAATGTTAATTCCTGTGGAAAAACCGTATCCTTTAAACGGACATCAAGGTACAACTACTTTAGGGCATGAATTTGCTGGAATTATTTGTGAAATTGGTGAGGAAGTAAAACATTTAAAAATTGGAGATCGTGTAGTGGTCGAGCCTCTTTTTAAAAATCCAGACAGTCCTTTTATCACAAATGGACAATACAATCTCTCAGAGCCACTTGGTTTTGTAGGGCTAACATCTAATGGCGGATTTGCAAAATATACCGTTGTAGAAGATTACATGGTGCATAAAATTCCAGATTCGATGAGTTTTGAGCAAGGTGCCTTAGTTGAGCCAGCTGCTGTAGCAGTATATTCTGTTTTGCAAAGTGGTTTGAAAATCGGACAAAGCTGTTTGATTTATGGAGCAGGACCAATCGGACTTTTATGCGTTCAAGCTGCAATTGCTGCCGGAGCAACCGAAGTAATTGTGGTTGATATTGCCGAAAAACGTTTGGAAAAAGCGAAAGAGATTGGAGCTACTACTATCATCAACGGAAAAGAGAAAGACATTCCTAAACAAATCAAGGAACTTACAAATGGCGGTGTAGATGTTTTTCTAGACGCCGCTGGAGTACAAGTTTCTTTTGACGGCGGAATCGCAAGCTTGAAAAATGGAGGGACGGCCGTTTTGGTTGCCTTGTTTGGTAAAACCGTTACTCACGATGCTTTTGATCAAGTAATTAGGGAAATCACTGTAAAAGGAATTATCGCATACAGAAATATTTTTCCGCAAGTGATTGATTTGATTAATCTTGGCAGAATGCCTGTTGAAAAATTAGTTACTAAACGAATCAAGCTGGATGAAATTGTTACCGAAGGATTTGAAGCTTTGGTTTCGAATCCATCCCAAGTTAAAATTTTAGTTGAGATCAACGGATAATTTAATTTTTTAAATTTAATTCAAAAAACAGTCGTAACACCTTATATTTATGACTGTTTTTTTTAAACTATTTGTTATGATAAAAAGAGTTGAAGCTACTGAAAAAGCGATAGAATTGATTAGTATCTTAAAAGAAAAACACGGCGATTTGATGTTCTATCAAGCTGGAGGCTGTTGCGAAGGTACTCAACCACAATGCTTCGAGAAAGGGGGATTTTACCAGCGAATGGGAGATGTTTGTATCGGAAAAATTGAGGATTCAGAATTTTGGGTCGATAAAGATTTGTTCGAATACTGGAAACATGCTCATTTTACCTTGGATGTACTAGATGGATTTGGGGCAGGAGGTTTTTCTTTGGAAACACCTTTAAAAAAAACATTCAAAATTGTTTACAGAATTTTTACCGAAGAGGAAGAAAAAAATCTTGAACCTGTTTACCACATCCAATAAATTTTAGTTCACGTGCAAGAGTTGGTACTGTTTTGGAGTAATGCCTTCGTATTTTTTAAATAATCTTGCAAAATAATTGGCGTCTTCAAAACCGGATAAATAGCATACTTCGTTAATCTTAATAGTTGGATTTTGAAGTAATTTTTTGGCACATTTTATTTTTTCATGAATTATAAATTCTATTGGACTCATGCCTAATTCTTTTTTGAAAAAACGGTAGAAAGAAGTCGTACTCATACTTGCTTTTTCACTCAAATTCTTTAAATTGATATTTTCTTTTAAATTCTTTCGGATATATTCTACAATGTAATGAATAGGATTATTGGCATCTAGTACCTTAGTATCATCAATAGACCGAAGCGTTTGAGATTGAATGATTCGAATCAATAATTCTTGCAAAGTTAAATCGGCAATTGCGTCTTTGGTGATCGATGTACTCATGCACTCCTTTACTAATTTATTGATAGTAGTAGCCAAGTCAACATTGTTATAAAAAAAATAGTTTTGATAATCCAATTGCCACAACTGATTTTCACCTTCTTTTGGATAGCGTTCGTTTAAAAAACAAATGGTTTCTTTTATTTTATTTTGATCGATTGCAAGGGCAATGCATTG
>NZ_JBIPPD010000120.1:0-10135 GCF_044368625.1 Flavobacterium sp.
CCAACACGTGAACTTTGCTTGCAAATTACCAACGAAATTAAAAACTACTCAAAATACGAAAAAGGTATCAATGTTGTAGCCGTTTATGGTGGTGCAAGTATTACAGAACAAGCCCGAGACATTAAAAGAGGTGCACAAATTATTGTGGCAACACCCGGTAGAATGCAAGACATGATCAACCGTGGATTGGTGAACATTTCACAAATCAACTACTGTATTCTTGATGAGGCAGATGAAATGTTGAACATGGGATTCTACGAAGATATCGTAAACATCCTTTCGACTTCGCCTGACGAAAAAAGCACATGGTTGTTTTCGGCTACCATGCCGCAAGAAGTGGCGCGGATTGCAAAACAATTCATGCACGATCCATTAGA
Organism: Flavobacterium sp.; assembly: GCF_044368625.1. Taxonomy (GTDB): domain Bacteria; phylum Bacteroidota; class Bacteroidia; order Flavobacteriales; family Flavobacteriaceae; genus Flavobacterium. The sequence continues at coordinate 378 of NZ_JBIPPD010000120.1, forward strand.
AATTACCGTTGGAGCTAAAAATTCAGGTTCAGCAACCGTTTCACACGAATTTTACTTGGTAAACGCTCGTGACCGTTACGAAGCTTTGAAACGATTGGCCGATGCAAATCCAGATATTTTCTCTGTCGTTTTTTGTCGTACAAAACGCGATACACAAGCCGTAGCCGAACGATTGATTGAAGACGGATACAGTGCTGCAGCATTGCACGGCGATTTGTCTCAAGCACAACGAGATGGCGTTATGAAATCGTTTAGAGGCCGTCAAATCCAGATGCTTGTGGCTACAGACGTAGCTGCTCGTGGAATTGACGTGGACAATATTACGCACGTTGTAAACTACCAACTTCCTGACGAAATTGAAACCTACAACCACCGTTCTGGCCGTACAGGTCGTGCTGGAAAGCTAGGAACTTCAATCGTTATTGTAACTAAAAGTGAGTTGCGTAAAATTTCGTCAATCGAACGAATTATCAAACAAAAATTCGAAGAAAAAACGATTCCTTCTGGAATTGAAATCTGCGAAATTCAGCTGTTGCACTTGGCTACCAAAATTAAAGATACAGAGGTCGATCACGAAATTGATACCTACTTGCCTGCTATCAATAATGTATTGGAAGACTTGACAAAAGAAGAGTTGATCAAGAAAATGGTTTCGGTTGAATTTAACCGATTCATTAACTACTACAAGAAAAACCGTGATTTATCATCTCAATCAGCTGGAAATGAGCGTCGCGAAGACCGTGGCGAACGTCCCGTAAGTAATTCAGATGCAGTACGTTACTTCGTAAACATTGGTTCGAGAGACAATTTCGACTGGATGCAATTGAAAGATTTCTTAAAAGAAACATTAGATTTGGGTCGGGATGATGTATATAAAGTAGATGTAAAAGAAGGCTTCTCGTTCTTTAATACCAATGCAGAACATTCGGATAAGGTAATGGAAATTCTGAACAATACCCAGATTGAAGGTCGTCGAATCAACGTTGAAATTTCTAAAAACGACGGTGGCGGAAGACGCGACCACAACGGTAGAAGTTCTGGTGGTGAAAGAAGCTTTGGCGGAAGAAATTCTGGTGGAAGATCAGGCGGATTCGCTCCAAGACGTGAAGGTTCTGGAGGTTTTGGCCCAAAACGCGAAGGCGGTTTTAGATCAGAACGTTCTGGTGGATCATCAGAAAGTGGCTTTGGCAGAAGAAGTGCAGCTCCAAAAAGAGAAGGATTTTCTGACCGAGCGCCTCGAAACGAAAGTTCCGAAAGAGCTCCTAGACGTTCAGAAAGTTTCGGAGATGCTCCAAGACCAAAACGAACCAGAAAAAGCTAAACTTTTTAGTTAATTTTCTTATAATTATAGGCAAACTGCAAAATTGTTTCAACTGTTTTAGTACTTTTAGAGTCTTAAAATAAGTCATGAAATATTTTGCAGTTTTCTTTTTTATCTTACTTCCCATATTCGTTTTCGCACAAGAAAAGGAAAACAGCGCAACTATTCAAGGTATCATAAAAGACGACAATTCAGGGTTGGTGCTTCCAGCAGTTAACGTCATCAATGTCAATACAGTAAAAGGTGTAATTACCGACGAAAAAGGTGCATTCTCCCTAGAAGCTTTCGCAAATGATACGCTGCATATTTCGCTTTTGGGTTACAAATCCATCAAAGTAAAAGTGACCAACGACTGGATCAAAAACAAAACAACTACCATTCAACTTACACAAAAAGCCTACGCCTTGGAAGAAGTAGTAGTCCGTCCGTATGTTTTGACTGGTTATTTAGAAATTGACGCCAAATTAATTCCTACCCGCGAAAATTACCGTTACAGCATTTCTGGTCTTTCAGAGGGTTATGAAGCAGGCGAATATTCGCCCAGTGCTTTTGGCCGGGTACTAGGCTCAATTTTCAATCCTGCCGATATGTTGTACAACTTTTTTGGTAAAAAACCCAAAGAACTTCGCCGTTTAAAGGAAATGAAAAAAGACGATACCGTCAAAAATCTGTTGGCTTCCAAGTTCGATCGCGAAACCATTTCAGCACTTTTAGGCGTTTCCAAATCTGAAATTGCAGAAATTTTAGAGCGTTGCAATTATTCCGAAGCGTTTGTAAAAAGCGCCAACGATTTGCAAATTATGGACGCAATAAATGCATGCTATGAGGAGTATAAAATCTTGAAAAGGTAAAAACTTTATTTTTTTGGGCGTTACCCTTCGGGTCAGGCTGTACGTTCCCGCTTCCCGATGAAAAATCGGGAGAGCTCCACTTCCATCCTTAACGCAAAACTTTAAACATCAAATTTTCGGATTTTCTTCATAATATCTGGCTTCAATTCGCTTGATATCTTTAATCGAATTTCGAGCCCATTGCAGTCGCTTTACTAAAATTTCTTCTTCCGAAAGTTGCCATTGCAGGTCTGATTTTCGCAATCGAGTGGTTAAATTTTGCAACAATATCGCAGCCGAAACCGAAATGTTCAAACTCTCCGTAAATCCCACCATCGGAATTTTCAAAAAACCATCGGCGTTTTTTAAGACTTCTTCCGATAGTCCGTCGCGTTCGGTACCAAAAAAGAAAGCCGATTTTTTAGTAATATCAAAATCTTCCAACATACAATCATTTTCATGAGGTGTAGTAGCAATAATTTGATATCCTTTTGTTTTCAGACTTTCAATACAATGCGAGATCGATTCGAATCGGTTGACATCGACCCATTTTTGAGCTCCCATGGCAATTTCTTTGTCGATACTTTTTCCGAACTTCTCCTCTACTACATTCAATTCCTGAACCCCAAAAACCTCACAACTTCGCATCACCGCACTTGTGTTATGCAACTGAAAAACATCTTCCATCGCCACCGTAAAATGATTGGTTCTGTTGGCCAAGACTTTTTCGAAGCGCTCTTTTCGGTTGTCTGTTAAAATGTTTTCTAAAAATTCGAGGTAATTCAGGTCAATCATTACTGTTTAATTTTGGCAAAAATAGGGAAATTAACTAACTTTATAGATTGTAAAATTAGTATGAAATCGCCATTAACCGCACGTTTGCACAAGCAATTGAAAATGCTTCGCCAGTTCGCAAGCTCGGGTCATTGAACACCGATGAAAACTATACTATTGTGAGATAAACACCAATAAATAAAAGCGGTACCATACATGACCGCTAACAAATCAAATTTTACAAATATGAAAAAGAAACTCGTAGTGCTATCCGGAGCTGGAATAAGTGCCGAAAGTGGGATTCAAACATTTCGCGACAGCGACGGACTTTGGGAAGGTCACAATGTTATGGATGTTGCAACCCCTGAAGGCTATCGGAAAAATCCCGCATTGGTTTTGGATTTTTACAACAAAAGACGCCAACAATTATTAACTGTCCAACCCAATAAAGCGCATTTTATCCTTGCCGAATTGGAAAAGGAATTTGATGTACATATAATTACACAAAACGTAGATGATTTACACGAAAGAGCCGGAAGTTCGAACGTTTTGCATTTGCACGGCGAACTTCTAAAAGTGCGAAGTACCAAAAACCACAACCACATTTTAGACTGGAAAACCGACTTGCTGGCTTCGGATAAAGACGATGACGGATTCAATTTACGACCACACATTGTATGGTTTGGTGAAGAAGTTCCCGCTTTGGATGAAGCTGTCGAGTTGACTGCACATGCCGATTTATTTTTGGTCATCGGAACCTCGTTGCAAGTCTATCCCGCCGCTGGGTTGGTGGATTTTGTTCCGAAACAATCGACAATTTATTACATTGATCCCAAACCAATCAAAATTCCCAATCTAAGAAACGAACTGGTTGTTTTTGCCGAAGGTGCTTCGAAAGGAATGCAGTTGTTACGGGAACATTTGGTTATTTGATTGCAATATTGTTTCAATTTAATTTTTTGAAAAAGAATTTTGCTAATCTGCCTGCTTTCTAGAGCGTAATAACGTAATAATGAAGGCTAAAACGATTAGTGTAAATAGATTAGCAAATATATTATAACCTATTTTTTCGCCGTTTAAAATAAAATAGCCATAATTAAAAACGAAATCAAAATTTTCAAAATCTTCTACATGCATTAGCTCAAAAATCAAATTTAAAAAATTAATGGATACGATAAATAATAAAATCTGACCTATGTTAGTCATAAATAGATTTAAAGTTGATTTTGTTCTCATGTTATTTTCATTTGTTTTTACTATCGCAATTTATGCTAAATTTCTAAACAAAAATAGGTATAATAAGAAATCTGAAATAAAATTTTGATGCTTTTTTAAATTCTTACCAACTTCCATCTCGATGTAAAATACTTTAAAATTAAAGTAGTATGATCACACGTGTCTAATTTTCAAGCCTTTATTTGTAATTTTATTTAAAATCTAAAAGTGTATCTTTGCAAAAAAATAGCGATGACAACTTTTGAACAATTCAATCTTCCAAAATCCGTACAGAAAGCCATAGATGAGTTGGGTTTTACAACACCCACGCCAATTCAGGAAAAATCTTTCGCGGTAATTATGTCGGGTCGCGACATGATGGGAATTGCGCAAACGGGTACGGGTAAAACTTTCGCCTATCTTTTGCCATTGTTAAAGTTGTATAAATTTACACCTACCAATACACCAAAAATTGTAATTCTTGTTCCTACACGAGAATTGGTGGTGCAAGTTGCCGCCGAAATTGAAAAACTGACCCAATACATGTCGGTTAAAACTTTAGGAATTTTTGGTGGAGTAAATATCAATTCACAAAAAAAATTAGTCAACGAAGGAATCGACATTTTAGTAGGAACGCCAGGTCGCGTAATGGATTTGGCTCTTGATAGCGTTATCCGATTTGATGAAACCCAAAAATTGGTCATCGATGAATTTGACGAAATGTTGAATTTGGGTTTCAAAGGACAGTTGACGGCCATACTTGCAATGATGAACAAGAAACGCCAAAACATCTTGTTTTCGGCAACAATGACCGACGAAGTCGATGCTATTTTGGAAGATTATTTTGACTATCCCGAAGAAGTTACCCTTGCCGCATCGGGAACGCCGTTGGAAAACATTCGCCAACTTTCCTATGATGTGGTCAATTTCAACACCAAAATTAATTTACTGAAGCATCTTTTAGAAACGGACGAAACGATGCAACGGGTTTTGGTTTTTGTTAATAATAAAAAAATTGCCGACATGTTGCACGAACGTATTGATACGCATTTTGAAGGGCAATTTGGGGTGATTCATTCTAATAAATCGCAAAATTACCGTTTGACTACAATGGCTAATTTTCAAAACAGTTTGCTACGAGGGATTATCACAACAGATATTATGGCGCGCGGACTTGATATTTCGGACATTACGCACGTAATCAATTTTGAAATGCCCGAACTTCCCGAATTGTACATGCACCGAATTGGTCGAACAGGCCGTGCTGATGCTACGGGAACGGCTTTGAGTTTTGTCACTCAAAGAGAACAGGAATTTAAAATTGAATCCGAATTGTTAATGAACCAGGAAATTCAAGTAGTACCCTTTCCAGAAACGGTCGAAATTTCTAACCTACTTATTGGTCCGGAAAAAGACAAGCAACCGATCAAGTTTTTGATGAAAAAAGTGAAGTTGGAAGGTGAGGGCGCTTTTCACGAAAAAACCAAGAAAAACAAAAAAGTCAATTTGGGTGGACCTTCAAAAACGAAGAAAAAAACACACGGATCGGTAAATAGAAACATGCTTAAGACCCAAGCAAAAAAAAGAAAGGATAAAAAATAAATTTTATCCTTTCAATTCTCTGTAATTAACTCTTCAAACTTTACTTTTTAACTTCATTTAAAAGTTGAAGTGCTTCTTTGGCATTCGACATTTCGGCATATTTGAGCGCTGAAATGCCTTTGCTGTCTTTTTCTGATGGATTTGCTCCTTTGTCCAAAAGCATCTTGATCATTTCTACATTGTTGTATCGGGCCGCATACATTAAAGGAGTCATTCCATTGTAGCGTTCGTTGAAATCGGCACCGTACTCGATAATTTTTTTGGCCGTATCGTTGTCGTTTTTACTGATTGCGATGCAAAGTGGATCGTAGGTTTTTACAAATCCATTGATTGATGCCATTGCGTTAGTCGATAAGGCAAGAGCCAGTGCTAAAAACATGATTGATTTTTTCATGATGATTGATTGATTTAAATGATTGATAATTATATTGTGATTAATGAATTAGACTTCACAATCTTTATTTCGTTACACGTTCATTTTACTTTAATAAAAATTTAACGTTTAGCAATTTTTTGAAAATAAGTCTTTTGGAAACCTACAAATCAAAATTTGACTTTTAGCCACAAAAAAAGCCACTTTTCAGTGGCTTAATCATCAATTTTCTTACTATTATTTTCTTAGATAATCTAAAACATTTTGTTCAATTCGGTTGTGAATATCTGAAATGTCGGCTTTTACAAATTCTTGACCTGCAATTTTTTCAAACAATTCGATGTATCTTTCGGAAACAGAATGCACGTAGTCCTCGGTCATTTCAGGAATTGCTTGTCCTTCTTTACCTTGAAAACCTTTCGAAATCAACCATTGACGTACAAACTCTTTGGACAATTGTTTTTGCTCAACGCCTTTTTCTTGTCGTTCTTTATAACCTTCGGCATAAAAATAACGGGAAGAATCGGGTGTGTGGATTTCGTCAATCAATACTATTTTTCCTTCTTTGGTTTTACCAAATTCATATTTTGTATCTACTAAAATCAAACCACTTGCCGCAGCAATTGCAGTTCCGCGTTGAAATAGAGACCGGGTGTAATGTTCCAAAATCAAATAATCTTCTTCAGAAACAATGCCTTTTGAAATGATTTCTTCACGAGAAATATCTTCGTCGTGCGAACCATTATCTGCTTTGGTTGATGGTGTGATTATCGGTTCTGGGAATGGGTCATTTTCTTTAAGGTTTTCTTGCATGTATACGCCACAAATACTGCGTTTTCCTAAAGCATATTCGCGTGCGGCATGTCCAGAAAGGTAACCCCGAATTACCATTTCCACTTTAAAAGGTTCGCACAAATGTCCTACAGCCACATTGGGGTCTGGAGTAGCGATCAGCCAGTTGGGCACCACATCGTGCGTCAAATCCATCATTTTTGTAGCAATTTGATTCAGTATTTGCCCTTTGTAGGGAATTCCTTTGGGTAAAACCACATCAAAAGCCGAAAGCCGGTCGGTGGCAATCATAACCAAAAATTCGTCATTGATATTGTATACATCACGCACTTTGCCGTGGTACACACTTTTTTGGTTGGGAAAATTGAAGTCGGTTGCCGTTATTGTAGTACTCATAATTGTTAGTAGTTATAGTTGTTGTTTTAAGAGGGTAAATTTAAAACTATTTCAAAGAGTATTGCAACGTTTCTCTCAGAGATTGTTTTTAAAGTCTTTTTGCCAGAGATTCACTGTGTGGTTTCACTTTTTGTAAAAAATAATTTTAATATTTTAACAATCGATAATATAAAAATGAATGCTAATAAAATTATGGCAACGACTGCCCAAAGTGGATAAATAGTAGTATGCCAACCTGGAACGATGGACATGAAAAAATCAAAATTGGTTACAACAATCAATAGTGCTAATCCTGTACTAAAAATAAATAAAAAAAGTAGTTTTTTCATCTATGTAAAAGTGATTTTTAAGCGTTCATATTTTGGTATCGCTTTTATTTATTGGTGTTTATCTCACAATAGTATAATTTTCATCGGTGTTCGATTATTATTCAATTGCTTACGCAAAAGTGAGGTTAATAACGCTTTCGTAAATTACAAAACCCAAATAGCCCCGATTGAAATGGAAATAAATAAACCCCAGTGTTTGGGGGTTATTTATTGCAATGGAAAGCGGGAACATGGATTATTCTTTGACAAAGCCTTTCGCTCCAAAAAATTAAAATTAATCGTGATTCTCAATTTGTTTGTAGGCATCGATTACCTTTTTTACCAAACGGTGTCGAACGATATCTTTGTCGTCCAAATAAATGATTCCGATACCTTCGATATCTTTTAAAACCAAAAGTGCTTCTTTCAATCCTGAAATCGTGCGTCTTGGCAAATCGACTTGTCCGGGATCGCCTGTAATCATGAATTTGGCACTTTTACCCATTCGGGTTAAAAACATTTTCATTTGAGAATGCGTAGTATTTTGTGCTTCGTCTAAAATTACAAAGGCATTATCCAGCGTTCTGCCACGCATAAACGCCAATGGAGCGATTTGGATTATTCCCTTCAAAATGTAATCTTCCAGTTTTTCGTTGGGCAACATGTCGCGCAAAGCATCGTATAAAGGTTGCATGTACGGATCCAGTTTCTCTTTCATATCGCCTGGTAAAAAACCAAGATTCTCACCCGCTTCTACGGCAGGACGTGTTAGGATAATTCGTTTGACTTGTTTTTCTTTTAATGCTTTAACGGCCATGGCAACTCCTGTGTAGGTTTTTCCTGTTCCGGCTGGACCAACGGCAAAAACCATATCGTTTTTGTTCATCGTGTCTACAAGCAGTTGCTGGTTAGGGGTCATTGCTTTGATTATTTTTCCGGCAACGCCATGCACTAGAATTTTATCCATATCGGCCATTCGCTCTGATTGTTGGTTTTCGCCTTCAATCACACGTTCGATTACGTTACTGTCAATTCGATTGTAGCGCGAAAAATGAACTAACAGGCGATTGAAACGCTTTTCAAATTCGTCTAAAACTTCTTTTTCGCCAAATGCTTTGAGGGTAGTGCCGCGGGCGACAATTTTCAATTTCGGATAGTATTTTTTTATTGTCTCAAGATGTACATCCTGAGTTCCCCAAAAATCTTTTGGAGCAATGTCTACGAGTTCAATAGTTCTTTCGTTCAAATGGGATAGTATTTAATTAAAAATAGTCGCCGAGAATTATTAGCTTTGCGATTCTCAAATTTAGTATTTTTTGAGAAACAAAATTTATAATATTTAATAATTTTATGTCAATTATTACCCTAACGACCGACTACGGACTGAAAGACCACTTTGTGGGTGCTTTGAAGGGAAAAATCGTTTCGCAATTACCAAACGCTTTAATTATTGATATTTCGCACGATGTAGACCCTTTTAATGTGGCACAAGCCAGTTATATAATCGAATCGGCTTACGGTAGTTTTCCGAAAGGAACGGTACACTTAATTGGCGTGGAAGCCGAAATGAATAATGAAAACCAGCACATTGCGATGCTGTGGAACGACCATTATTTTATTGCAGCAGACAACGGCATTTTAAGTATTTTGACACAAAAAATAACGCCTGAAAAAATATATGCCATCAACATTCACGACCGTTTGTACAATGAAGCTACAGATATGGATGTCTTGATTACCGTTGCAACACATTTGGCTAAAGGCGGCTTGCCCAACGTTATTGGAAAAGAAATTGCTGCCTTACGACAAATGACGCAGTTGATTCCGCGTGTTGAAAATAATGCAGCCATAAAAGGCAATGTTATTTACATTGATCATTTTGGCAATGTGGTGACCAATATTTCAAAGAAAATCTTTTTGGAAGTGGGTCAAAACCGTCCTTACGAGATTCTTTTTATTGCTAAAAATAATCATAAACTCAAAAATCCGATTAAGACTATTTACGCCAAATACGCCGATATTCTTAACAACGACGATTTTTCGAGTCAAACCTATGACGGGCAACGATTGGCTATTTTCAATGAATCCAATTACTTGGAATTAGGGATTTTTAGAAGCAATCCCAACTCGTTAGGAAGTGCAGCGAG
>NZ_JBIPPD010000318.1:0-2708 GCF_044368625.1 Flavobacterium sp.
TTAAGTTACAACTAAAAAAACAACCTCTTTAAAATCACTTCTAAAGAGGTTGGTTTTTATGATTATTTTGAAAAGTTTGTTTTTTTGAAGTGTTGTGCAACAGCTACTGCTGTTAACCGCTGCTACTTATTTAATTTTTGTTCAATTTTATTTGAAGATTGTTTTAATCTATTATGAAGAAGATTGTTTAGTTGTCTATATTTGCAATCTATTAAAAGCCAATACTAATGAATAGAAGAGAAAGAAGAAAAAGAATCTTTAATCCTGTACCTCAAGGAGAAGTAATAGTTGATGCGGATTCTTGGCACGAGAATTGCTCTTCCAATAATGTAAGACACCATACCACGTTTGCAGAGACGTTTCAGATAGAATTTTGGTATGATAAACATTATTGGGATAGATTGCACCAAGGTGATGATGATGGTGAAAGAGTAGGTATAGAATTTGAATTTGTTGAACCATTAGTTATTAAGTCATATAAATATCTATTATACTATTCTTTAAAACATAAAGATTTATTATTTGTTAATCATCCGCCACCTAAAGAAAGAAATAGAACTTTAAGAGTTGTATTAAGACAAGCATTTAATGATAAAGCGACATTAAACGTAGTAGTTGAATATCACTTTATTAGTTTAAACAAAGTTGAAGCAACTATTGTAACAGCAATGAGTAAAGATGATTTTTATTTAGGTGATAATCAATATGCGATAGAGTTTGATGGTGATGATTCTACTCTTTATAGATATGTTAATTTTAAAGTAGTTGAAGTTGATAGTTATAATGCAGAAGAGTAAGAAACTTATATAGATAGATAAAACTTATTTAGATATGCAATACTATAAGATAATAATATAGATAAAATGGTAGATGATTATACTCTTGTATGTACATTTGTATAATTAAATACGATAACAACCCTTCGGGACGTTATATATAAAGAGATAGGGTTAAAATCTGGACAGCCTGAAGAAGGTAGGGTTTAAATCTGGTCAGTCTCAATAATAAGGAGCCTCATAGAAATATGAGGTTTTTTTATTTTAGGTGATTAATTAATATATACTTAGATTCATTTTTTGCTTTAAATATGTTTAAGCGTCATTTTTTTAGGTAGTTGCGGTTAACGTCTCGGCGCTTGGCGAGGTTGGGGATTTGGGAAGCCTTAATTTTCGGTTAAAGACTGAACTTTGCAAGTACAAAACCAACTTTAAATTAAGCCTAAAACCCCAATCTTGCCAAACGCCTGTTGTAGGCAGTGCTTAATTTAAGCTAGTTGGATATTCTTCGGCTATAAGGTCTTCAATTGTTTTAATTTCTTCTGTAGAATTCATTTTTTCTAATAAAGCTAATGTTTCTCTATATTGCATTGCTTCTGGTAAAATTGTAAATTCAGCTTCAAATCCTAATTCGTCTATTTTTTTCTCAATTTCTTCTAAACTAACATTGAAAAATTCTTTTCTGTAGTTTAACATATTTACTTTTTTATTCGAAAATGCTTTATGAAGTTCATTTTCTAAAGTTCTCGCTTCGTCTGAATAAATCATAGCGTGAACATCAAATTGAAATGGAACAGAAGCATCTCCAAGTTCTTTAACCCTATCAATTGGTTCAAGTCTTCTTGTCATACCTATTTTGTATACGTTTTCACCAAACGAACCAATATTAGAAATTATATAAACGTGTCCACGTTTTGTTTGTTGAGCCATTGACATTGCACGTTCTTTCTTTTCTTGTGCTAATAATAATTCTTGTTCAAGAATTAGAATTTTAGAATTAAGTTCTTCTTGTAATTCGCCTGTCGCTTTTTCAACTTCTTTTCTTGCTTTGAGCAAAGCTTTTTGATAAGTTTCCTCTTCTTTTTCCGCTTGTTTTTGAGCTTGCTCAAATTCGCGTCTTGCTTTTTCTTCTTCTCGCAATTCTTCTTGAATAGCTCGCATTTCTTCTTTCTCTTCTTGGCGTTTTACTTGGAACTCATATTCAAGAGTGATTTCTTTTATTTTTAATTCAAGATATTCATACGATATTACAACCGCACTTCCTTCTCCAAGTTTATTTAAAGTTTCATAAGATTTATGAATACGTTCTTTCATTTGATTGACGTTATTCCATTTCACTTTTCCAATTTGAGCATTACATTCACCATTAAAAGCACGAAGAATTAATTTAATGAACTTTTTTGTCGAAGCTTTACCTTTTGCAAGACTTCCATCGATTGTCCAATTTGTGTTGCAAGTTGCGGCAGTTTCTAATTGAATCATTGATTTTTGCTTTTCAATAATTCTATTTTGTTCAGCTCGATAATCTTCTGATTTCTCAAAATCGTAAACAGGTTCATAAATACCAAATTCTATTAAATCTAATTTTGATTCATATAAACTGACATCTTTTCGAAGTCGAGTATAAGTTTCGAGCGAAGTTTGATAATTTAGTTTTAATTCGTCAAAATCTTTTTGTATATAATTTATTGATTGTTTTTTGTTATCAATAGTTGAATTTAATTCAATTTCTTTGTCTGAAATAACTTTATTAAGCTCTTTTTCTTTTTCTGAAATTTCATTGGTTTTGTTTTGAATTAGTAATTCTAATTCATTTTTTTTATTTTCAATAGTTGAATTTAATTCAATTTCTTTGTCTGAAATAACTTTATTAAGCTCTTTTTCTTTGTCTGAAATTTCATTGGTTTTGTTTTGAATTAGTAATTCTAATTC
>NZ_JBIPPD010000011.1:0-31698 GCF_044368625.1 Flavobacterium sp.
ATAAGATCTCAACCGCAATTAGAATTCAGTTCTGACTTATTTTCAGCATAAAGTTGAAATATTGACCTGTTTATAGGCAGTTACAATGCTTATTTCTAAAATCGTCAAAACTTTCGGATAGCAATGTTTATCAGTAAAATATTTAAATTTGGATATTAACTTAAATTAAAAATTATGAAAAAAATTACTTCAAAAATCAAACACGCAGCTTTGTTGTGTGTTATGTTGGTTGCATCCTCTGGATATTCCCAAGATTTATTGTTAGGTTTCGAAGCCACTGAAACAAATGCTGTTGGAGCTCCATTTGGTGATGCTCCTGCACCAGTTGTAGAGGCTGGAACAGGAACAAATACCACTCAAGTACTTAAAATAGTTGGTAACACAGCTGGCGCACCATGGCAAGGTGTAAACTTAAATTTGTCGTCTCCTGTAAACTTGACTACTACAAAAACAATGACTATGGATGTTTTTTCGGCTACTGCTGTTACATTCTTAGTTAAAGTAACTGGCGGTACAGGAGGTCCAGCCATCGTTGCAGCATCTGCCACGCATCCAGGTGGAAGTACATGGCAAACCATTTCTTTTACTTTTGACACAGTATTAGACGGTCAACCAGCACCAGCAAATGGTATATATACTGGTTTTGTAATTCATACATATTGGGCTCCTGGAGCAACAATGTTTTTCAATCCAACAGTTCCGACTCCCGCAAGAACTTTTTATGTAGATAATATTAAAGGTCCACTTGGAACACCTCCTGTAGATCCAGCACCAACGGTAGCTGCTCCAACACCACCCTCAAGACCTGCAGCAGATGTTAGATCAATTTTCAGTAATGCTTACACGCCAATTTCTGTAATTGGATATACTGGAGACGATAATACTTTCAACAACTCTTGGTGTGGCGCTACAACAACATTGGTTTCAATAGCTGGTAACGACACAAACAAAGTTGCGGGTCTTGGTTGCGAAGGAGTCACTTTTCTTGCTGGACGATTTGACGCAACTACTTTTACACATTTCCACATTGATTTTTGGACTGCAACACCAACGGCAGACAAAAGCTTTAATATAAAATTTTCGAATTGGAATAATGGTCCAGGAGAAGCGAATGCAATTGAATTTTCTATGACAAATGCAAACCTGTTAACTAGTCCAAATCCTGGCACTTGGTACTCTATTGATATTCCGTTATCAACTTTTGCTCCTATTACCAATGCAAACAGAAATGACTTAGTGCAGTTTGTAATTACTTCCGATTTGGGAACTGTATATTATGACAACTTGTATTTGCACAAAAACACTTTAAGTACAAATGAATTTGTAAAAAATTCTTTGAAAATGTATCCAAATCCTTCAAACGGAATCTTGAACATTTCTAGTGAAGAAACAATCGAAAACATTACAATTTACAATACTTTAGGTCAATTGGTTTCAACGCAAACAGCTGAAAACAATAAAGAATCCATTAATGTAAGCGGCTTGCCAAACGGAGTATATATTTTATCTGCTCAAATTGGTGGCGAAATGATTAGAAAACAGTTTATCAAAGAATAAATTTTTCAACTTCCTACAAAGGGCACGAAAGCAATTTCGTGCCCTTTTTACATTAAAGACTTTCATAATCATTTTTTTTTTCAACTGCAAACTTTTTTATATTCTACATTCGAATAACGCAAATAAACTATATCTTTAAATTCTAATTAAAAATAAAACAGCCCAAAAATGCACATTTGTAAAAGCCTATTAAAGTTCATGATTGTATATATGGCATTTACTGCCGTAAACTATGCTCAAGAATTACCTCCCATAGTAAAATATACACAAAACATTTATGCTGCTGGAAATCAAAACTGGATGGTTACGCAAGATAAAAATAACTTTTTATTCTTTGCAAATAACGAAGGCTTATTAGAGTTTAACGGCGCCGTTTGGACGCTTTACCCCTCGCCTAACGAAACGATTATGCGATCGGTGAAAGTTGTAGATAACCGTGTATATACGGGTTGTTATATGGAATTTGGCTATTGGACTAGAGAACCCGATAATTTACTAAAATATTTTTCGCTGAGTAAAAAGATAAAATCCAAGATGGTCGATGACGAACAATTTTGGAATATTCTAAAATACGATCAATGGATTATTTTTCAATCTTTAGATCAGATATACATTTACGATACCAAAACAACAGGTTTTTCGATAATCAAACCAAAAAATAAAATTTTAAAAGCCTTTGAAGCCAACAATTCGCTCTATTTTCAAGTTGCAAATGAGGGCTTATTCGAAATTGAAAATGGCAGAAGTAAACTTGTTTCCAATAATCCGATAATCAGTTCTAACAAAATTGTAGCCATTTTTTCAATAAATAATGGATTATTAATTGAAACCCAAAACAACGGCTTTTTCACATTAATAGAACAAAAAATTACGCCTCATTTTTCAGAAATTAACAATCAAATTGCCAACGGAAGCGTGTACAGTTGTATCCAATTATCCGATAATGGCTATGCAATAGGAACGGTTTCTGACGGGATTCTGATTGTGTCCGAATCAGGTGAAATCAAATACCACATCACGCAAAAAAACGGCATTAGTAATAACACCATTTTATCCATTTTTGAAGATATTGACAAAAATATTTGGATCGGATTGGATAATGGCATCAACTGTATCAACCTGAGATCGCCCATCCGAAGTTATTTTGACATTACTGGTTTTCTTGGAACAGTTTACACATCGCTTTTGCATAATGGAAAGTTGTTTATAGGAACAAATCAAGGACTTTTTTATAAAAATTACAATTCCTCAACCGAGTCATTTCAATTGGTAAAAGGAACTAAGGGACAAGTTTGGACTATTTTTGAAAATCAAGGCACACTCTTTTGTGGTCATGATTCGGGAACATTTATTATTGAAAACGAAACAGCCAAACCAATCTATTCCGCATCGGGAACGTGGAAATTTGAAGCAATTCCGGGTCGAAACGATTTATTGTTGCAAGGAAACTACTCGGGTATATCAGTGCTCGAGAAAAAAAATAACCAATGGACGTTTAGAAATAAAATTTCAGGATTCGATTATTCATCAAAATACTTTGAGATTACGAAAAACAACGATATCTACATTAGCCATGAATACAAAGGGGTATTTACTTTTCATCTCGACAATTCTTTTACAAAAGCCACTGACTTTAAAACATTTCAAACGCCTACAAAAGGTAAAAATGCCAGTTTAATAAAATTCAAAAACAATATTTACTATGCAAACAAATCAGGAATTTATAAATTGGCCGAAAAAGTAAAACTTTTTAAAAAAGACAAACAACTGAGTACTGTTTTTGAAAAAGATGAATACACCTCTGGCAAATTAATTGTAGACGATTCCGATAGAATGTGGTTATTTTCAAAAAATTACATCCATTATTTTACAAGTAGCAAACTGAGTGATCAACTGAAAATACATTCTTTACCCATTTCGTCTTCCCTAAGTAATTCGATGCTTGGATATGAAAATATTACACATTTGACCAATTCGACTTATTTAATAGGAACCACGGACAGTTATTACACCATCAACACCGAAGATTTAAAGTTTAAAAACAATAAAGTTTCCATATCAAATATAAGCTTCAATAAATTAGATTACAAAGCATTCAATACACCCGTAAAACTAAATGGCGATTTTAAACATTCAGAAAATAATGTTACTTTTAATTATACAGTTCCAGAATACAACAAATACATTTATACTGAATACCAGTTTTTATTAGAAGGCCTACAAGAAAAATGGAGTACATGGTCTTCAAAAACAACGACTTACTACAAAAATTTACCACCTGGTGATTATGTTTTTAAAGTTAGAGCTAGAATAGCAAACTCGACCGCCGAAAATATTGCAACCTACAGTTTTACAATTAATAAGCCTTGGTATGCCACTACTTTAGCTGTATTCATTTATTGTGTTTTGGGCTTTTTACTTGTTATTTACACCCATAAAACCTACACCAAATATTACCAACAAAAAGAACTAAAACTCATCGAAGAAAATAATTTGTTATTGGAAATCGCGGCTTTAGAAAACGAACAGCAGTTAATGAAACTGAAAAACGAACAGCTGTCGAGCGATATGGACAGTAAGAACCGTGAACTGGCCGTTTCAACTATGAGTTTAATTAAAAAGGACGAGTTATTATCATTAATAAAAAATGATTTAAAACAATCCTCCACAGAAGGATCGACAAAAAATATTAAATCTGTCATTTCAACCATTACAAAAAACATTACGCAAGAAGACAGTTGGACTGTATTCAAAGAAGCTTTTGACAACGCCGATACTGATTTTTTAAAGAAAGTAAAACAAGCCCATCCCTCATTGACTCCAAATGATTTACGTCTTTGTGCTTATTTAAGACTAAATTTATCCTCCAAAGAAATTGCTCCTTTACTCAATATCTCGGTGCGAAGTGTCGAAATCAAACGATATCGTTTGCGAAAAAAAATGGATTTGTCGCATGAACAAGGTTTGGTAGAGTATATTTTGTATATCTAAGTCAAAAGTTTACCTAATTTCACCTATACATCACTACAACAACAACGCTGTAGTCATTGTTTTCTATGAATTAATGTACTGATTATCTAAAGCTAAAATACCAATCAGTTGTAGCTTTTATTGTACCTAATTCCGCTTTTACATCAAATATACCAACTGTATATTTTTTGTAGGGGTTAAATTACTGTTAATCTAATTTAACATTCTTAATTTTATAAAATCAAAAATTATTTGAAACAATTTTTGTGAATTTCATAAACCATTATTTAAAACTACCAAATGAAAAAATTAATTTTACTACTCATTTTTTGGTGTTCTTCGCAATCGATTTTTTCCCAAGCGGACAGAATTTATGTAGAAACGACAAATTCTCAAATGAAACTTAAAGTCAACGGAAAAGACTTTATGATTAATGGAATGAACTGGGACTACTTCCCTATTGGAACCAATTACAATTACAGTTTATGGAAACAATCTGATGACGTAATTAAAGCGGCACTTGATACTGAGATGTCTCTTTTACGAAACATGGGCGTCAATGCGATTCGTCAATACACGGGTGTACCTCCAAGATGGATACAATATATCTACGAAAAATACGGCATTTACACCATGCTCAATCATTCGTTTGGTCGATATGGTCTCAATGTAGGCGGCAAATGGGTAGCGAATACTGAATATTCGGATTCAAAAACGCAAGAATTACTCTTAGCCGAAACCACTGCTATGGTACAAGAATATAAAAACACCCCCGGTGTTTTGATTTTCTTATTAGGAAATGAAAACAATTACGGGCTTTTTTGGGACGGTGCCGAAACAGAAGACATACCAATGGAAGACCGAAAATCGACTGTTAGAGCGGAAGCGATGTATAAAATTTTCAACAAAGCAATTGTTGCTATGAAAGCTATTGATAAATCACATCCGATGGCTATTTGTAACGGCGACTTACTATTTTTAGATTTAATAGCTAAAGAATGTAAGGATATTGATATTCTAGGTGTAAATATGTACAGAGGAGCTACATTTACAGATGCTTTTGACCGCGTTAAAAAGGAATTGAACAAGCCCTTACTTTTTACCGAATTTGGAGCGGATGCATTCAACACGATGGACAATCAAGAAGATCAAAAGTCACAAGCCTATTATGATGTAGAAAATTGGAAAGACATATACGCCAATGCTGCGGGAATGGGCAAAGCCGGAAACTCCATTGGAGGTTTTACTTTTCAATTTAGCGATGGATGGTGGAAATTTGGCCAAACTAAAAATTTAGATATTCATGATACCAATGCTTCATGGTCCAACGGAGGTTATCCCAACGACTTGATTCCCGAGCAAAACAACATGAATGAAGAATGGTTTGGAATTTGTGCCAAAGGCCCTGTAAATGCAAGAGGTTTATACGAGTTATATCCAAGAGCCGCCTATTATGCTTTGCAAGAAGTACACAAAATAAATCCGTATGAAGAAGGAGTTAACGCACAAACGCTAAAAAGCTCTTTTGATGCAATCAATATTATGGATGCTGTTTTAAGAGCAAGAGGCGATAAAGCAGCCATGGGAGGCACTACTGGTGATGTATTGAGAATAAGTAATTTAAGAGCCGAATTTACCACATTTAATACAGGGGGAACATTACTAACTACCCCCGAAACTGCAAATCCTGATAATCCAGTTTATCCAAATAAAACAGGTTTCGACCGTATGGAATCATATTTCATAGGTGTGGAAGGAAATCCAGCACCAAACATGAGAGCCAATGTAAACGTAAATATCTTAGGAAACGTTGCTTTAAATCCAATAAACGAGATTTTCTACGAAAATAGAGGCCGTCCACAAACAGTTACTACACCAGACGGTCCTGTTGTTTTAAATGATGTTAATAGAGTACAAGTGTACAATGCATCGTACACTTGGAATGCCAAAGATTTTGATTTAAGAGGTTTCTACAGAACCGGTCATTACCACTGGGGATATGAAGGCGACTTTTTTGCATTGTATCCAGAAGCAAATTATGGACCTAACCTTGACATTTACAATGGTGAAACTTTAGGTTTTGAATTTGATGGCAAAGGAAGTTTGAATGGATTTAAAGCCGCCTTCGGACCGCAATTGTGGTGGGGAGCCAATCCAACTGCATTACTTAAATACGGTAAAAAAATCGGTACTTGGAACTTTACAGGTATTTACCATCGAGACCTTGATACTTCTCTCAATGTCGATGAAAACGGAAGCCGTACTTTCTCACCAGAGCAAGTTAGAAGTGGTATTATTCCACCCTGGGCTACTGAAAGAGCGACTATTGTGGTAGAAAAATCGGTTGGTGAATTTGGATTTGTTTTAGGAGGAATTTGGTCGGGCAAACCTTTAAACGGAAGTTCTTTCTTAGTGTCTGAAAATGGTGTTATCAATGACAACAATAAAATTAGCGGAAGAGACAATTGGGGTGGTAAAGCCAAAATTACGTTCTCAAGCGGCCGTTTCAATGTGTATACCCAAGGTGCAATTATGGGTCTAGTTGCCAATGCAGGTGCAGATAACACGCAAACATTTACAGGCTGGAGACTGAAAGACAGCGGAAGCGGAAACCAAACCAATTTTTTAACAGGATTTACATATAATGTAAACGCCAATTTACAAATTGCTCCTAATTTCCTTTGGCAAAAACCAATTATAGATGCAATTCCAAATGATTTTACAGGTCCTGGAAGATTGCGTAATATTTTAGATGATCCGTTTGTGGTTAGAGCGAACAGAGAAACGGTTGGTGGAGAATTATTGCTAACCTATGACCCTACTCCTGCTACTTGGATGTACGAATGGGATAATGATATGGCCGAAGATGCTAAATTTGCTATAAGCACAGGTTTTGTTTACCGACATTTACCTACAGCACAAGATGCAGCCATCGGATTCCTTGCCAATCGTAACTTTTTAAAATTTGAAAGATCAGCCCCAGCTGAAGATTTATGGGAATCAAACACCCGTATTGTTTCAAAAGTTTCGCCTGATTTAGGACTTATTGCCAACATTTATTTTGGTAATGGTCAAGCAAATGGCGATTCTCAAAGAACCATTAACAGACTCGGAGGAGATCTTCGTGTAGTGTACCGCAAAGTAAAAGTAGTAAGTTCTTTAAAATTAAACGATTGGGGACCTTTTGATTACCACAGAGATTTTAACTTAACCTATCCCTTACAAACTGCTTTAGACATTTCAACTTCAGTTGGAAAACCAGATTGGTTTATTTTGCCAAATACCAAAATCGGAATCATGGGAATCTGGAGATCTTTAAATGAATTCTCCCCAAGATATGCACCTAGTGCAATTCCTCCAAATACATTTCCTGCCGTACCTCCTACAAGCCCTGTTGGATTTGGAAATGGATCTGAATGGGAAATACGAACATACATTCACATAAATATCGGAAAATAGTTCACTAAAAAATTATAAAAATGAAAAATAAAACAATTAATTATTTCAAAAGCATTGTAGTGCTTTTTGTAGTACTTTTTACAAGTATTAGTTGCGAACGCGAATTATCAGACGACAAATCGCCTTTAGAATTCTCATCCGTAGGAGAAATATTTACGGATGATTTCGTTGGACTTGGAAGTAACTTTTACTTTCCGTACGGCGATTCAAAATTTACTGCATTTTCAGTAGATCGCACCGAAGGTTACAACAGTAATGCATCTATTCTTATTGATGTGCCAAATGCTGTAGATCCACTTGGAAATTATGCAGGTGGAATTTTCAGAATTGATGGCGACGGACGTAACTTGTCTAAATACGATGCACTAACTTTTTGGGCTAAATCTTCACAAGGTGTTATTGTAGGCGAATTTGGTTTTGGAGAAGATTTTTTTCCAAATAAATACATTACAACCATCAGAAACGTAAGTGTTGGAACCGCTTGGACAAAATATGTTATTCCAATTCCTGATGCGGCTAAATTAATTCAAGAACGTGGTATGTTCCGTTTTGCTGCTGGAACGCAAGGCACAAATGGTTTGGGATACAAACTTTGGATCGACGAATTAAAATTTGAAAAATTAGGAACTATTGCTCACCCAAGACCCGCTATTTCAAATGGCGTTTCTAGAACTGTAAACTCTTTTATAGGTGTTACTATCCAAATTGCAGATTTAAAAGAAACGTTCAATTTGGAAAATGGTACCGACATCGATGTTTTTCCTGCGGTAGGTTATTATACTTTTAGATCTTCGAATCCAAACGTTGCTACAGTAAATGCAAATGGACAAATTTCAATTATTAGCGCTGGTGTGGCGGTAATTACCGGAAATATTGGCGGAACATTAGACCCTGTTACGAATGAATTTGTAGGAGGAATCGATTCTGTAGATTCAATTACAATCAACTCCCTCGGACAATTTTCATTAGCACCTGTACCAACTAGAAGTCCAAACAATGTGCTTTCCGTTTTTAGTGACGCATATACCAATGTTCCAGTTACCTATTATAATGGTTTTTGGACACCTGGGTCAACCACTGGTTCTGCTGATTTTTCGGTAAACGGCGACAATATTTTAAATTATATCAATTTTAATTACGTAGGAACTGCATTTACCAATCCAACGCTTAATGCTAGTACAATGACACACGTTCACTTCAATATGTATGTGCCAAGTCCAAAACCAGCTAATTTCGACTTCCTGATTTCAATTGAAGATTGGGGACCTAATCAGATAGATAATGGTGGCGATGATACCAGGCAACAAATTTTTGTAAATACAAATCAAGTCCCTGCTGATACATGGATTACTATCGAAGCGCCATTATTGCTTGCAAACCGAAACAATATAGGATTGATTATTTACGAAAACATTAATGGATCGTCCTTAAGAAACTTTTACATTGATAATGTTTATTTCTTTAAAAATTAAAAAAAGTAACTACTAAAATTCTTAAAATGAACAAAATATATATAAAAATTGCACTTCTCCTTACAGGTTTTTTTGTCGTATCGGGTTGTTCAACTGACGAAAAACAAACAGTTACCACTAAATTTAATTTGGTTTTTGAAGATGAATTTGACATAAATGGCGCTCCAGATCCCGAAAAATGGACGTTTGACATCGGTCGAGGGCCACTGAATGATGGTTGGGGAAATAACGAACAACAATTTTATAAATCAGAAAATGCGGTTGTACAAAATGGTTATTTAATTATTACCGCGAAAACAGAATCTGTTGGTGGGGTTAATTACACTTCTGCACGAATCAAAAGTCGTAATAAATTTGAACAAAAATACGGGCGTTTTGAAGCGCGTATCAAACTACCCCAAGGTAAAGGCATGTTTCCAGCTTTTTGGTTGCTAGGGCAAAATTTCTGTGAGGCTCAAACTTTTACCGCCAATAATGTCATTTGCGATAGTTCATTGCCTAATTATGAAGAAGGAAACGTTCTTTGGCCACAATGTGGTGAAATAGACATTATGGAATATTTAGGAAACAAACCTACTGAAGTCTTTGGCACTATTCACGGTCCCGGATTTTCTGGCGGAAATAGTATTTCAAAAAAATATAATTTGACTCAAGATAGATTTGATAACGGTTTTCATGTATTTGGAATCGAATGGACTGAAAATCATATCAACTGGTATGTAGATGATGTTTTATATAATCAAATTACAAAATCTGATGTGGAAGAACGAGGCGGAGAATGGGTTTTTGATCAATCATTCTATATGCTATTAAATTTAGCTGTTGGCGGAAATTTACCAGGAAGCCCCAATTCAACCACTACTTTTCCTCAAAGAATGATCGTGGATTATGTAAAAGTATATCAATAAAAAAACAAAAATCATGATAAAATCAATTAAATTCTTCAGCTTAATGGTAGTAGTTTTATTAAATTTAACTGCCTGTACTACCGAAGATGACACCGTTACAAAGCCCGAACTTGATGCTAGATATACTTATGTTTTAGAATCTGCACAAGGCAAAGTGACTTTTATAAATACGTCTGAAAATGCCGACAGCTATCTTTGGGATTTTGGTGATAACACAACATCAGCAACTCAAAACCCAGTAAAAACATATGCTCAAACAGGAGAATACACTGTTACACTTACTGCAAAAAACACTGCTAAAGGTACTTTAAAAACGTTTAGTAGTACTGTTTCTATTTTCGTTTTTGAAGGCGGACTAATTACTAACGGAAATTTTGGAGGAGGCATTTCACCTTGGACTTTAGGTACCATTAATCCCATTCCTGCAAATCTTTTAGTTACCGAAAATGGAAACACCTATTTCTCAATTAATGTAACTGCGGCAGGCAATCCCTTTGATGTAAACCTTTCTCAAAAAGGAATTAACATGGTTCAAGGTAAAACCTACCGATTAACTTTTGATGCTTGGGCAAGTGTCAATCGAAGTATGATCATTGGAATAGGATTGAGCAATGATCCGTGGACCAATCAATCGGTAACGCAAAATATTACAACAAGCGTTCAAACTTATACTAAAGATTTAGTGGCTAATTTTAGCAATACAAACTCGCGCGTAATTTTTGATATGGGAGCTGCAGTGGGTATTGTAAATATCGACAATGTAAAACTAATTGAATTACCATAAGGGCCAACTAAAATTCAACTTAATGACATAAATAGTTGGTTTTTCGTATGTTTTTTTACAAATAATGTATTCGAGAAGCCCTATTTATGTCATAAAATAAACAAGTTTTAATCAACCAGAATAAATTTTTTAATGGAAATAGTTACTTTAGGAAACGAAGAATATTTTAAAATTGTCAATCACGATTCAATGCGTCCCTTTTTTATGAGCATTGTAAGTGATTCCAATCATTGGATGTTTATATCCAGCAACGGCGGACTTTCGGCCGGTAGAAAAAATGCCGAGTTTGCCCTTTTTCCCTATTATACCGATGATAAAATTACAGAATCTGCAGATATTACCGGAAGTAAATCTGTGTTTCAAATTATTTTTAATAATCAAACGTTGGTTTGGGAGCCCTTTTCCGAACGCTTTTCCAAACACCAATACTCCATATCACGAAATATATATAAAAATCGATACGGCAACAAAATTATTTTTGAAGAAATAAACCACAATTTAAATTTAACCTACCGTTACCAATGGAATTCGAGTAGCATTTATGGTTTCATTAGAAAATCGGAATTGATTAATCATTCTGAACACAATTATCAAATAGAATTTATTGACGGAATTCAAAATATTATGCCCTACGGCGTAAGTAGCGATTTGCAAAATGCGTCAAGCAACTTGGTTGATGCCTACAAAAGAAACCAATTGCATCAAAAAAGCGGTTTAGGAATTTATGCCCTTAGTGCTATAATTGTGGACAAAGCTGAACCAAGCGAAGCTTTGAAATCCAACATCGTTTGGTCTTTAGGCTTGCAAAACCCAAATTATTTGGTCTCCTCATTGCAACTTTCGGCCTTTCGAAAAAAACAAAAAATTAGTCCCGAAAATGATGTAAAAGGCGAAAAAGGGGCTTATTTTTTAAACGCACAAATTGGTCTCAACAAAAATGCTAAACAAGAATGGATGATTGTGGCCAATGTTAATCAGGATCATTCTGATGTGGCCCAAATCATCAAAACCATACAAACAGATCATGCAATTCTGGACCGAATCCATCAAGATATCGAATTGGGTACCCAAAATTTGATTGCTCTAAATGCTTCGGCTGACGCTTTACAATTAACCAACGACACTCTAAGAGATACAAGACATTTTGCCAACACGCTTTTCAACATTATGCGAGGCGGAATTTTTGATTTTAATTACCAAATAGAAAAACAAGATTTCCTCAATTATATCAAAAAAGGAAACACACTGGTTTTTGAAAAATTAGAAAAAAACATCCAGCAACTCCCCGATTTGTTTTCGGTAAAAACGCTAAAGGAATTTGCTGTAAAACAAGACGATTCTGATTTCGAACGACTGAGCTTAGAATATTTACCTTTAAAATTCAGCCGAAGACACGGCGATCCAAGTCGTCCTTGGAATAAATTTTCAATCAATACGCAAAGCGAAACCGACGGCTCTAAAATTCTGGATTACGAAGGAAACTGGAGAGACATCTTCCAAAATTGGGAAGCGCTCGCCCACTCTTTTCCAGAATTTATAGATAATATGATTCACAAATTTCTAAATGCAACCACATTTGACGGCTACAACCCTTATCGTATAACCAAGGACGGCTTTGATTGGGAAACCATTGAAGAAGACAATCCCTGGTCGTACATCGGTTATTGGGGCGATCACCAAATTATTTATTTACTGAAATTTCTAGAAATTATACAAAATCACCAACCTAAAAAGTTGGAAGAATACTTCAACAGCGAAATTTTTGTCTACGCAAATGTCCCTTACATCATCAAGTCGTACGAAGATATTCTTCTAAACCCAAAAGATACCATTGCATTCAATCACGAATCGGATTTAAAAATTCGTGAAAATCGATTGACAATGGGTGCCGATGGAGCGTTACTGAAAGATGCCAACGGCGAAATTTACAAAGTGAATTTCATCGAAAAAATGTTGGCAACTGTATTGGCAAAAATGTCCAACTTTATTCCCGAAGCCGGTATTTGGCTCAATACCCAACGCCCGGAATGGAACGACGCCAACAATGCTTTGGTGGGCAACGGGGTTTCGATGGTAACGTTGTATTATTTACGAAGATTTTTAAATTACTTCCATAATTTAATCGCCAATACCGAGGTAACAAACATTCGGATTTCAAATGAAATGGTCGAATTTTACCACACTGTTAGAGAAAATTTAATAAAATTCGAACCTCTACTGGAAGGAAACGTCAGCGATACCGATAGAAAAACGGTCTTAGATACACTTGGAAAAGCCGCTTCAGAATACCGAAATCAAGTCTACCAAAATGGTTTTTGGGGGAATAAAAGAACCCACTCAATGGCCGGTTTAAAGCGCTTTATTGAAGTAAGCTTAAAATTTATTGATCATTCGATTGACGCCAATAAAAGAGCTGATCATCTCTACCACGCCTATAACCTAATGACCATTGAAAGCGAAAGTGAAGTTTCGGTTTCCTATTTAAGCGAAATGCTCGAGGGCCAAGTTGCAGTGTTAAGTTCGGGTTATTTAAGTTCTAAAGAAGCATTGGAAGTATTGGATGCATTGAAAAGCAGCAAGTTATTTAGACAAGACCAATACAGCTACATTTTATATCCAAATAAAGAACTTCCCACTTTTATCGAAAAAAATACAGTTCCAGCAGAAGCCGTTTCAAAATCGGAATTGTTTACCACATTAATTGCTGCAAATAATACACAAATAATCGAGAAAGATTGTTTTGGCGAATACCATTTCAACGGAAATTTCAAAAATGCAGCCGATTTAGAAAAAGCGTTGGATGCACTTTCAAAAACAACTTTTGCCTCAGCTGCCGAAAAAGATAAAAAACAAGTGCTTCACATTTTTGAAGAAGTTTTTAATCACAAAGCATTTACCGGACGCTCTGGAACATTTTATGGATATGAAGGGTTAGGTTCGATTTATTGGCACATGGTTTCTAAACTGCAATTAGCCGTTCAGGAATGTTGCCTCAAAGCAGTTGAAAACCAAGAATCACCAGAAACTATCGGTCGATTATTGGAACACTATTACGAAATTAATGAAGGAATCGGCGTTCATAAATCACCTCATTTATACGGTGCTTTTCCAACCGATCCGTATTCCCACACTCCAGCAGGAAAAGGCGCTCAGCAACCAGGAATGACCGGCCAAGTTAAAGAAGATATTTTAAGCCGTTTTGGCGAACTCGGTGTATTTGTCAAAAACGGACAGTTATTTTTCAATCCTTGCTTACTTCGAAAAGAGGAATTTTTGAATGAAACAAAAACATTTACATACATCGATCTAAATTTCAATCCCAAATCCATCGAATTGGAAACGCATACCCTTTGCTTTACCTATTGCCAAATTCCAATAGTGTATAAAACAGCGATTAAAAGGGGGGTTGAAGTCGTTTTTAATGATGCTTCTAAACGCCATTTCGAAGATTTGACCATAGATGTTGCAACAAGCAAAAAGGTTTTTGAAAGAACCAATCAAATCAAACACATCATTGTTTCTATTTTAGAAAATGAATTAAGATAAAATGATTAGAAAACCTATTATAAAAGTCTTCAGTATAAAATACATTGTTGCATTGAGTATGTCAATTGCAATGCTGCTTATATGGAGTTCTTGTAAAAAAGAGGTGACTATAAATCCAAAAAACAAAACAGAAGTGACTGCTAAAGACCTATTAGGAAACAAGAATTATCAAGCCATTTGTTTCGGCGGTTACCGCAAAAATTCGAGAGACATTCAACCCACGATTGCAGAACTAAAGGAAGATTTACTGATTTTATCGGCAATGAATATCAAAGTAATTCGTACTTACAATGTGCATTTGCCAGAAACATCTTCAATTTTAACTGCAATTTCAGAATTGAAAAAAGAATCCCGAAGCGTCGGGAAAAATTTCGAAATGTATATGATGCTCGGTGCTTGGATGGACTGTAAAAATGCTTGGACGGATCTAGAACCCAACCACGACGAGGAAAGTGCCCGAAATGCCATCGAAATTAAAGAAGCTGTCCGACTGGCAAATGCCTATCCCGATATTGTAAAAATTATCGCCGTTGGAAATGAGGCAATGGTCAAATGGGCAACCAGTTATTATGTACAACCCAACGTAATTTTAAAATGGGTTACACATTTGCAAGAATTAAAAAAGAAGAACAAACTTTCGAAAGACTTGTGGATCACTTGTTCCGACGATTTTGCCTCTTGGGGCGGTGCCGAAAAAAGTTATAAAACCAAAGATTTAGAGGCATTGATTAATGCCGTGGATTATGTTTCGATGCACACGTATCCGTACCACAACTCGCATTATAATCCCCATTTTTGGAAAACACCACAAACGGACCAAACGCTTTCTGAAATTGAAAAAGTAAATGCAGCAATGAAACGCTCGGTAGCATTTGCGCAAATGCAATACAATACTGTAAAAAATTATGTAAAAAGTATCAACCCAAGCAAACCCGTACATATTGGCGAAACAGGTTGGGCTTCGAGTTCGGATGGTTTTTATGGAAACGAAGGTTCAAGAGCTTCAGACGAATACAAACAAGCGCTGTATTACAATGCGATGCGGGAATGGACCAATAAAGAAGGGATTTCATGTTTTTATTTTGAAGCTTTCGACGAACCTTGGAAAGACAGCGAAAATGTATTGGGGTCTGAAAATCATTTTGGACTGTTTACCGTAGATGGAAAAGCCAAATATGCACTCTGGAGCAGTGTCGATCAACAAATATTTACTGGCTTGGGTCGAAACGGAGTTACAATCTCAAAAACATTTAAAGAAAATCCGGATGAAATTATGAAAACCGTTTCAACACCACCAAATCATTAAATTATGAGACACACCCGCTACCTAATTTTCACCTTTTTAATCTTGACAATGACGCATTGTGCAACTAAAAACGACGCAATAGAACTAACGGTTTATGAAACTTCCGAAGCGGGAAACAAACTGACAAAAATTACCGATTTTTCGAATGATAACACGAACGAAAAAGTCAGCATAAGCATCAACCCCAACGAAAAATTTCAAACTATTACCGGTTTTGGCGGGTCTTTTACGGAAGCTTCGGCCACATTACTCAATCGCTTGAGCAAAGAAAACAGAAAAAAAATACTCGATGCTTATTTTAGCCCAGAAGGAGCCAATTATTCCCTTACACGAACACACATTGCTTCCTGCGACTTTTCGCTTTCCAACTATACTTACGCTAAAGTTGAAAACGATTTATTGCTCGAAAATTTTTCTATTGAAGACGACAAAAATGATTTGATTCCGATGATTTTGGAAGCAAAATCTATTTCTAAAGACGGCTTCCATATCATAGCATCGCCTTGGTCTGCCCCACCTTGGATGAAAGATAATAAAAAGTACATAGGCGGAAAATTACTACCTGAATTCAACGATTCTTTTGCTTTGTATTTTTCAAAATATTTAGAAGCTTATAAAAAAGAAGGCATCCCGATTTGGGGTGTAACCGTGATCAATGAACCGCACGGCAACGGAAACAATTGGGAAAGTACACATTTCTCTCCCGAAGAAATGACGCTTTTTGTTCAAAACCATTTAGGGCCAAAGTTGGAAAAAGACGGCTGGGAAAATGTGAAAATTTTTGGTTACGATCAAAACAGGGCAGGCCTTCCAGAATGGGTTGATGCGATGTACAAAAACGAAGAAACATCAAAGTATTTTGCAGGAACTGCCGTTCATTGGTACGAAAGTACGTATGATTATTTTGCAAAAGAATTGCAATATGCCCACAAAAAAGCACCCAATAAATACCTCATTGAAACCGAAGGATGTGTCGATTCAGAAATTCCGCACTGGAACGACGATGCTTGGTATTGGAAAAAAGAAGCTACCGACTGGGGTTGGGATTGGGCAAGTGAAAAAGACAAATACTTACATCCCAAATATGCACCCGTAAATCGTTATGCTAATGACATCATTGGTTGTTTGAACAACTGGGTTGATGGCTGGATTGACTGGAATATGGTTCTCGACCGACAAGGTGGTCCCAATTGGTTTAAAAATTGGTGTGTGGCACCCACCATTGTAGATCCAGAAAAGGATGAAGTCTATTTCACACCGCTGTATTATACGATGGCACATTTTAGCAAATTTATGCGTCCAGGAGCCATCCGAATTGGTTGCACCATCAGCAACTCCGAATTAATGACAACAGCCGTTAAAAACCCAGATGGTACAATTGCAGTTGCTATTTTTAATCCCACAAAAGAAATTTATTCCATCGAACTTAAACTAAATAACAAACTTTCCAATATTACAATTCCAGCAAAAGCCTTGCAAACAGTTGTGATTAAATAACTTTAAATTGTAAAATATGGAGAATCATAAAGTAGCATTCGGACAAAAACTTGCCTTCGGACTCGGTATGCTTGCCAATCAGCTGTTTCCTGCGATGTTGGGGATTTTTATTGTCATTTTAATTGATAAACTAGGATTTCCAGGTTGGATGCTAAGTGCAATTTACTTTGTGCCAAAACTATTTGATGCAATTACAGATCCAATTATGGGTTTTATTACAGACAATACCAAATCCAAGTGGGGACGAAGAAGGCAGTATGTCATTATTGGAGGTATATTGACCGGTATTTCATTTGCATTCATGTGGCAGTTGTATGCTGAGAATTCGGTGAATTTTAATTTTTATTATTTCATGCTTGTTTCCTTGATTTTTTATTTAGGGATAACAATATTTAGCGTTCCATTTGTGGCAATGGGCTACGAAATGAGTGATGATTTTCATGAAAGAACCAGCATTATGGCCACCTCACAATTGATTGGTCAACTGGCCTGGGTTTTTGCACCTTGGCTGTGGGTCATTATGTATGACGTTTCCTTTTTTCCTTCTCCTGAGGAAGCAACCCGAACATTGGCCGTTTATGCAGCTATAATTTGCACGCTATTAGCTATAATTCCGGGAATATTTATTAAAAGTAAGTCTACATTAAATGAAAATTACGAGCCCTTAAACCTAAAAAATGTTGGTAGAAGTTTTGATTTGATTATCCAAGGATTTAAAGAAGCTTTAAAAATAGTTCCATTTCGAAAACTATGTATTGCTACTTTTTTCATTTTTAATGCGTTCAATACCACTGCGGGTTTCTCTTTTTTTATAATAAAATACTACTTGTTCGATGGTGATGGACAAGGAATTTGGCCCACTTTATTTGGTTGTGTAGGTGCATTATTTACAACATTTTTAATAATTCCTATTGTTGCCAAAATGTCTAAGGTAATGGGAAAAAAGAAAGCATTTATCTGGTCTCAAGGCATATCAATAATTGGGTATGTATCCCTGTTGTTCCTATTTGTTCCCGGCAAACCCTACTTGTTTCTTTTCGCTTTACCATTTATTTCATTCGGAATTGGTAGTTTATTTACTTTGATGATGTCAATGACTTCTGACGTGATTGATATTGACGAATTAAATACAGGAAAACGAAGAGAAGGTATTTTCGGAGCTATTTACTGGTGGATGGTAAAATTCGGTTTAGCGATAGCAGGTTTATTAAGCGGATTGATTTTGTCTATTATCGATTTTAAATCAGGCGCACCTACTCAAACCTATGAAACCATGTTTGAATTGAGATTGTTTTTCTCTGCAATCCCAATGATTGGAACTTTAATTGCTATTTGGGTAATGTATGATTATGATGTTAATGAAGAAAAAGCTAGAGAAATAAGTGCCGAACTTGCCAAAAGAAAAGCTACTGTTAAAAATCAATCGTCCGTATATCATTCGGGTAAATTGCTTTCTTTATTAAAAAGAGAAAATATAAATACACTCGTGGGAAGAGATTTAAATGTACTGTCTCAAGATGATTTAAAACTCGAGTTTTCAAAAACATTGCATAACGGTATGCATGGCTTATGCTTCAGTCCCTATCAGGCAGGTCAAAATATTGGTGATATTTTAACAGCTGAGCAAATTTCAAGAAGAATGCTTGTTATCGCGCCCTACACTAATTGGATACGATCATTTTCCTGTACCGACGGTAACGAGTTAATACCAAAAATTGCTTATCAAAACGGACTAAAAACAGTCGTTGGAGCTTGGATTAGTAATGATAAAGCCAAAAACGAGAGAGAAATTGAAGCTCTTATAAAGCTCGGCAGGTCTGGTTTAGTTACTATTGCAGCTGTCGGAAACGAAGTATTGCATAGAGGCGAAAGTTCTGAAAAAGAATTAATTTCATACATCCAAAGAGTAAAAGATGCACTTCCTGATATTCCCGTTGCATACGTAGATGCGTATTATCAATTTTTAGATAAACCCAATTTAATTTCAAATTGCGATCTACTTTTGGTCAACTTTTATCCTTTTTGGGAAGGTGCAACCATCGATTACGCTGCAGCTTGTTTAGAAAATATGTTAGAACTTACGCAAACCGTGGCCAACGGAAAGAAAATCGTTGTAACAGAAACAGGCTGGCCAAGCAAAGGCGGTGCGGTAGGTCATTCAATTCCTTCTGAAGTTAATGCTATGAAATATTTCATTTCGACCCAAGAATGGGCAAACAACAATAACATTGAACTGTTCCATTTCTCTTCTTTTGATGAGTCATGGAAAGAAAGTCAAGAAGGCACAATAGGGACTTCTTGGGGAATTTGGGATGAAAACGAAGAATTAAAATTTAAAGCAGAACAAAATGTCATTTAGAAACGATTACTTCAAATACGCAGAATCAATAGATTATGCTTCTTCCGATTACAAAAACGGATTTGATTTTGCTGAAAAAACGACAGTCGAAATCAAAAGTCTTTTTCAGGAAGTTTTAGAAAACGGAATGCACGGATTGTGCTTCAGTCTATATGAAGACGGTCAGAAACCCGGCGATATCATATCGGAAGAACAAGTACGAAGACGTATGAAAATAATCGCTCCTTACACCAAATGGGTTCGGTCGTTTTCATGTACGGAAGGCAATGAATTTATTCCTAAAATTGCTCGTGAATTTGGAATAAAAACCCTTGTAGGTGCTTGGTTGGGCGACGATGCCGAAAAAAACGAAAAAGAAATCGTAGCTTTAATTCAACTGGCAAAAGAAGGTTTTGTAGACATTGCCGCTGTTGGAAATGAAGTCATGTACCGCAAAGATTTGTCAGAAGACGAACTTTTAGATTTCATCGCAAAAGTTAGAAGCGAAATTCCGTCGCATATTCCCGTAGGTTATGTCGATGCTTACTACGAGTTTACTATAAAACCTAGAATTACGGAAGCTTGCGACGTCATTTTAACCAACTGCTATCCGTATTGGGAAGGAAGTACGATTGAATATTCGTTGGCCCATATGAAAAACATGTTTTACCAAGCTAGCGGATCAGGTTGTGGAAAAAAAGTAATTATTACCGAAACGGGTTGGCCTAGTAAAGGCGAAAGTTTTAGAGACTCGCACCCTTCAAACGAAAATGCTATGAAATATTTTATCAACTCTCAACTTTGGTCTAAAGAAGCGAATATCGATATTTTCTACTTTTCGTCGTTTGACGAATCATGGAAAGTGGGTGCCGAAGGCGAAGTGGGAGCCTACTGGGGACTTTGGGACAAAAACGAAAATCTAAAATATACAGCTAGGGAATAATCTGACACAAAGACGTAGTTTTCAATACATAATAAAATAGCAATACCCCAATCTCATGAAAAAAAATACTTGTTTTCACCTTTTCATATTCCTTTTTTTAGTGGTCCAAAATAGTTTTGCTCAAGTAGATGTTGTGTACAACAACTTGGTATGGTCCGATGAGTTTGAAACTAATGGTGCGGTAAATAGCACCAAATGGCACCATCAAACGCAACTTCCAGCAGGGGGAAGTTGGTTTAATGGCGAACAGCAACATTATACCAACTTAATTACTAATTCGTTTGTAAATACTGGTTTTTTGAACATAAAAGCCATTAAAGAACCCTATACCAACCAAGGGGTAACCAAACAATACACTTCTGCCCGACTGAATAGTAAATTTGCATTTATGTACGGTCGCGTAGACGTTCGTGCCAAAATTCCCACAAATCAGGGTACGTGGCCTGCCATTTGGTTACTGGGAAAAAATGTCAATGAAGACGGGGGCTTTTTCGATTCGCAGTTTGGAACTACAAGTTGGCCGGCTTGCGGTGAAATTGATATTATGGAACATGGAATTACGCAATCGCAACCAGCTGGTTACGTTCAAAGTGCGATTCACACGCCTTCTTCTTTTGGAAATACAGTAAATCACGGCGGAACAATTGCGTCAAATTTAGGGAACGATTTCCACGTGTACTCGATGAACTGGTCGCCTTTTCAAATTACATTTTTATTAGATGGAGTGGCTTTTTACACCTATAATCCTGCGGTTAAAAACGCAAGTACGTGGCCTTTTAATGCCGAGCAATACTTGCTTTTAAATATTGCAATGGGTGGCGTAGCAGGAACGATTCCTTCTTCATTTACAAACGCTGCTATGGAAATCGATTATGTTCGGGTATATCAAAATACAACTCCCGATACGGAAAGTCCCGCAAATTTTACGGCAACAAGTGGGGTTATTGGAAGCTCTTCCATCGAATTATTGGTAAATGCTACTGATAATTCGGGCTCCGTGATCTATAACGTGACTTACGGAACGACTACACTTTCGTTTGCTGGTCTTTCTGGTGTTCAAAAATCGGCTGTAATACCGGGTTTGACACCAAATACTAATTATACGTTTACCATTTCTGCAACGGATGCAGCAGGAAATGCATTTGTCAATAATCCGGTTGTTGTAAATGCTACAACAGCCGTTGCTTCACAATGCAATGGCACGAATAACGAGGCTCAACAAGGTAGTTTTACGGTAGGTTACAACTATGAGTTTGAAACCATCGGAACGGATGTGAAAATAACTTTTGAAATTTTAGACCCTAATTTAGTGGGCGTTGTTGCTATTTTATGGAATCAAAATCCGTTTACCGAAACACAAATGACCAATGTTTCGGGAAATAAATTCACGAAAACAATTACGGGTCAAACTATTGGTGCTACCATAAATTACGCGGTTAAATTTGCGTATGCTGGAGGTCTGGCGGTTACCAAATACTTTCCGTACGTGGTGGGAGACAACTGTGATTTAGGAACCCCGACCACAAAATTTGATAACGACTTGACATTTATAAATCCTGCGAAAGACTTTTTGGAAATTCAATCGGAAATACCAATAGATCGTATTGAAATTTACAATATGACGGGTATTTTAGCGCTGACTGCAACTGAAATTTCTGATAAAATAGACATTTCACGATTGCCTGCAGGGATTTACATATTAAATATTTATTCTGGTAATGAGCGAAATGTAAGGAAACTTATCGTAAAATAAAATCAGCTTAGAATTCCTATTACTTAAAGCAATTTTTCAAATACCTTACCTATCAAAAAGAACTTAATTGATCAATTTGATATGTAAGGTTTGATCTTCTGAAAGATTGAACTTACAATCTTCGTATTTTGGAGCAGACATTTTTGGTTTTACGTTATTCGAAAATCCATAAGGTTCCTTTGGAATCCCAAGAAAATTAGTATTCATCTTATGATCCGAATTTTCGTCGTGGTACATGGTAACGGCATAGTGTCCTTTTGGCAAATCGGTGATTGTAAGTGCGGCGGTACTTTTCTCCACAATAATTGAATAATTTTTAATCGCTGCACCTTCTTTCAAAAAATTTTTGTCTGTATTAAAAACACCCACTTTAATTGTTCCTTGCATCTTTTCAATATTCGAAATTTTAATCGTCAGCTTGGGATTCTCAGGCGGAATAAGACTTACAATAACTGCAATAAATACAATTATACTTTTCATAATCACTTTTTTATTTTAAAATTACAATTATTGTACCTAACAATCTATTTTTTAGGAAATAAATAAGATTGGTAGGACAAAAATTCGATTCAAAATTAAAAAAAATAATTTTCTTGATGTTCTAAATCAAAACCAAAAAAAAACTGCCGTACACACTTTACAGTGGAATGTTACCGTGTTTGCGTTTAGGTAAATCGCTAACTTTGTTTTCCAACATACTGAACGCCTTAATCAATTTTCGTCTTGTATCTTGCGGCAAAATCACCTCATCGATAAAACCCCGCTGAGCGGCTCCATAAGGTGTGGCAAATTGTTCAGCGTATTCTGCTTCCTTTTCTAACAGTTTTGCACCAGGGTCTTCAGCAGCAGCGATTTCTTTTTTGAAAATAATTTCACTCGCTCCTTTAGCACCCATAACTGCAATTTCGGCAGATGGCCAAGCAAAGTTCATATCGGCTCCAATGTGTTTAGAATTCATCACATCATAAGCTCCACCATAGGCTTTTCGGGTAATAACCGTGACTCTAGGGACAGTAGCATCACTCAAAGCATACAATAATTTGGCGCCATGGGTTATAATTCCGCTCCATTCTTGATCGGTTCCCGGTAAGAATCCAGGAACGTCCACAAGCACCAAAAGCGGGATATTAAAACAATCACAAAACCTTGTAAATCTTGCCGCTTTGATGGAACTGTTTACGTCCAAAACACCTGCTAAAAAATTCGGCTGGTTGGCCACAATTCCCAAACTTCTTCCTCCTAAACGTGCAAAACCAACAATAATGTTTTCTGCAAAATTTTTATGCATTTCGTAAAACGAATCTGTGTCAATAATTCCCTTAATGACCGAATGCATGTCATAAGGTTTATTTGCGTTTTCAGGGATAATAGTATTCAGTTCTTCACGAATTTCATCACCAAAATCAAACGCTACTTTTGGTGTCGTTTCCGTATTATTTTGCGGCAAATAACGCAATAATGTTTTGATATCTTCCAAACAAGCTACATCATTGGCAGAAGTAATATGAGCCACACCAGATTTGGTTGAATGCGTACTTGCGCCACCCAATTCCTCGGATGTAACTGTTTCATTGGTAACCGTTTTTACAACATTCGGACCGGTTACAAACATGTAACTGCTGTTTTCGACCATCATCGTAAAATCAGTCATCGCAGGCGAATAAACCGCTCCCCCAGCACAAGGTCCCATAATGGCAGAAATTTGCGGAATCACTCCTGAAGAACGTACATTTCTATAAAAAATATCTGCATAACCACCCAAGGAACGAACACCTTCCTGAATTCGAGCACCACCCGAATCGTTCAAACCAATCATCGGAACTCCCGTTTTTAGGGCTAAATCCATTACTTTACAAATTTTCTCGGCGTGTGTTTCTGACAATGCTCCACCAAAAACGGTAAAATCTTGTGCAAAAATATACACCATTCGACCGTTAATGGTTCCGTAACCGGTAACTACTCCATCGCCAAAATAAATCTCATTTTGCATGCCAAACTCAGTGGTTCTATGCGTTACAAGCATACCGATTTCTTCAAACGAGCCTTCATCAAGTAAGTAGTTGATGCGTTCTCGAGCAGTTAATTTTTTTTTACTATGCTGTGTGTCAATCCGTTTTTGACCTCCACCCAAATGAGCTAAGGCAATTTTATCTTCTAGAATTTTAATTTTATCTTTCATCTGTAAATTATTATTGTGGCAACCGAAGGATGTTTTGATCTTTTAAATATTGCTGAAGTGCAATCATTGCAGCAACCTCCGCTTCTTGGTCTTGCTGAAACTTTAGATGTGTTGCATCATAGAATTTTTTTACGAAATGCGTATCAAATTCGCCCGAACGAAACGCTTCATGCTCCATTACAAATTTTCCAAAAGGCAACGTTGTGCTGATGCCCTCCACATTGTACTGCGAAATTGCCTGAATCATCAATTGTATCGAGGCTTCTCGAGTGGCTCCGTAGGTGATTAATTTAGCCAACATAGGGTCGTAATATATGGGCACATCCATACCCTGTTCGAAGCCATTATCGACGCGAATACCCTCGCCTTCGGGCAATGTATAAACGTCAAGACGACCTACGCTTGGTAAAAAGTCGTTTAATGGATCCTCGGCATACACCCTCAATTCCATTGCATGACCAAGTATTTTTAAATCTTCTTGACGCATAGGAAGTTGTTCTCCGCGAGCCACACGAATTTGCAATTCTACTAAATCTACGCCACAAATCAGTTCCGTTACAGGATGTTCGACCTGCAAACGTGTATTCATTTCCAAGAAATAAAAATTTAAATTTTCGTCTAGCAAAAATTCCACCGTTCCCGCTCCTAAATAATCACATGCTTGTGCTACTTTTACAGCCGCTTCACCCATTTGTTTTCGCAATTCTGGAGTTAAAACGGACGATGGTGCTTCCTCCACAACTTTTTGATGTCGTCGCTGAATGCTGCATTCGCGTTCAAATAAATACAAGGTATTTCCGTGGCTATCCGCCATAACTTGTATTTCAATATGTCTGGGTGAAGCCACGTATTTTTCAATAAAAACCGAACCGTCTCCAAAAGCCGAAGTCGCTTCGCTGATGGCACGCGTCATTTGAGATTCCAAATCTTCGACTTTATCTACCACTCGCATTCCTTTCCCTCCACCACCGGCAGATGCTTTGATCAAAACGGGGAACCCTATTTCTAGTGCAATTATTTTGGCTTTCGCTACATCAGTTATGGCCTCGTCAATTCCTGGAACCATGGGAATTCCGTAGGCTTTTACAGCATCTTTAGCGGCAAGTTTACTTCCCATAATGTGAATCGCTTTTGATTCTGGACCAATAAAAATGATTCCGCTGGCCCGAACCGCATCTGCGAAAGCGGCATTTTCGCTTAAAAAACCATAACCTGGATGAATCGCGTCTACTTGAAGCGATTGGGCTACTTCTATAATTTTGCTGCCCATCAAATACGATTGACTGGAAGGATTTTCGCCAATCCAAAAGGCTTCATCGGCAAACTTGACGTGAGGAGCATTTCGATCTACTGACGAATAAACAGCCACTGTTTTTATACCCATTTTTTTTGCCGTTTTCATCACCCGGACTGCAATTTCGCCCCGGTTGGCAACTAATATTTTTGTTATTTTCATATATGTAAAAGTGCTTTTTTTTCGGTCATAATACATGGTATCGCTTTTATTTATTGGTGTTTATCTCACAATTTTATATTTTTCATCGTTATTCGATGATTATTCAATTGCTTGAGAAAACCTCTTTTTTATGGCGATTTCATATTTTATTTCTTTGTTTAGGATGGTTTTAGGTTATAGATTCTCTATGTTAAATTCAAGATTTCTGGTTTGCGAAAGCATCTTCCTATTTTAAACTTTAATCTGGAAACCTGACCCGAAGCGAGGTTAAACTATAAACTTAAAACCTGATACTTCCTCTTTATTCAAACTCAACTAACAATTTTCCTTTTTCCACAGCATCGCCTGCATGGGCTGAAATCGATTTAATGATTCCCGCTCTTGGCGAAAGAAAACTGTTTTCCATTTTCATGGCTTCAAGAATAAAGAGGCACTCGTTTTTTTCTACAGATTGTCCCACAGAAACGCTCATTTCTAGTATCAATCCAGGCATAGGAGCTTTAATAGAATTAACTTGCGAAGAACTTGCGATAAGAAACGCCATCTCCTTAATCAACTGATCAAGAGTATTATTAATTAAAACAGTGTAGGGATTTCCATTGACTCGAACCGTATAGGATTTTGCAATAAAATCTGAGGAGGTAATTTCAGCTGTAAATGCTTTGCTGTTTTTTAAGACGTGAAAATTGGAAGGGGAAACTTCAATAGCAT
This sequence comes from Flavobacterium sp., assembly GCF_044368625.1. Taxonomy (GTDB): domain Bacteria; phylum Bacteroidota; class Bacteroidia; order Flavobacteriales; family Flavobacteriaceae; genus Flavobacterium. The sequence continues at coordinate 26,880 of NZ_JBIPPD010000011.1, forward strand.
TTAATTCAAGACTTTCGGACGCTTTACGGTCGTAAACTTGCTTGTTATTAACGATGAGTTGGTAACTTTGATCCATATGTAGCTTTTAGTATTGTAAAAATAAGAAAAAGAAAACTTTAAAAAAATTTTTACTTAAATAGATAAAGGTACATTTGCTAAATTTGTATAGTTTTAAAACGAAACCATTTTTCGAAATTTATAAACTACCATCAACCTCAGATAAATGGGGTGAAACCATTTCTAAAATAAATTTACCTTTAAAAATTAGTCCCAAACGGAAATGCCGAAAAGATTCGAAAGTTTTTGTTTGAATTGAATACCTACGATTGCGCCAACGGCAAAATAAGGTGAAATGACGCCCCTTCATCTTCTGCTGCAAATGAGAAAATTTTTCCATGGTGGTTTTCCACAATTTTTTTACAAAGTGCCAATCCAATTCCAGTTCCAACATACAGTTCTTTGCCGTGTAATCGCTGAAAAATAGTAAATATTTTTTTGGCAAACTGTTGTTCAAAACCTATACCATTGTCCTTGAAAATTATTTCAACGTAAGAAAGCTTAGCATTAAGATCGGGGTAATTAGCAACTTCTTCTACCGAAAGTTCCTGCGAAGTAATGGTAATTACTGATGGCACATCAATTTTTGAAAACTTCAGTGCATTGCTTACCAAGTTGTAAAACAATTGGTTCATTTGCAAATGGATGGCTTCAATAACAGGAAGTTTTTCGTAGTGGATACGTGCATTTTTTTCTTGCAAAAGGACTTCGAAATCGTTGAGCACATCGGCGATTACTTCATTCAAATTAGTTTTAGGAAAAGCAATTTCGTGCTGAAGCAACCGGGAATAGTTCAGTAAGTCTTGAATGAGTTGCGACATACGTCCGGCTGCACCATCAATTTTAGAAATATACGATTTTACTTCGGCACTTAGTTCTTCGGTGGGCATAGTATACAAGCGCTTCGAAAAAATGGATATTTTCCGCAAGGGTTCTTGTAAATCGTGGCTGGCAACATACGCAAATTGATCAAGTTGTACGTTGGTTTGCCGTAATTCTTCATTGGATTTTTTGAGCGAAGCCGTACGTTCTTTAATTTGATTTTCTAAATCATCTGCTGAATTTTGAAGCCTTCGCTCCACAAATTTTCGTTCAGTAACATCCTCAATAGCGAGCAAAATGAGCTTTTCATCGTTTTTATGATTCACAATTTGTAAGGCATTCAATAACAAAATACGCAACCCAATTCCAGGAAAATGGATACTGATTTCAAAATCGGTCAATCTCAGTTTCTCTGGAAGTATTTTTTCGAGCAAGGAACGCATCACTTCATCGTCCCACTGGTGATTTTGTATTTGATAAAATAACTCGCCCTCAATTTCAAGTTCTTCCGCTTGAAAAGTTTTATAAAACGAGGCATTGGCCGTTTTAATTCGCAATGATTTATCTAAAACCAACAAAGGTTCACGGATGGTAGAAACGATGCTTTCTGCAAAATAACTGGAAGCCCGGAGCTGGTCTTGCTTGTCCATCAATTCTTGATTTACTATGATCAATTCTTCATTGGTAGATTGAAGTTCTTCTTTGGAAGTTTCCAATTCTTCATTTAAACTTTGCATCTCTTCGTTGCTGCTTTGCAACTCTTCGTTAGCACTTTGCAATTCCTCATTGGCGGCCTCCATATCTTCGGTTATAGAACGCATGTCTTCCCGAAGGTACGCCAACTCTTTTTCCAAATGTTCCATTCGCTTTGCGGCAAGTTCTCGATTTTTCGAACCCAAATCACTCAAACTTTCATCCAAATGTACGGAGACAGTTTGCTTTTCGAAACGAATTAAATAATGGGGTTCGACCGTATCCAAAAGCGGAATTATTTCGATAGAAACTAGTATCTGCCTTTCTGAGTTGGCAGCTGTTCTTTCTGGATAATTAGGTAACAATTTTATTTGCAGTAGAATATGCTCTTTAATAACTGTGAGCTGTTCTTTAGAAGCTTTGTGAACCGCATTTCGCAATTCAAAGCCCAGACCTTCTCGTGCCATTTTTAGCAAATTGTGGGTAGGTTTTCCTTGTGGCACTTGAAGAAAAGGCGTTACATCACCGTGAATATGAACAATATCCAAATGCTCATTGACTACAACACATGCAGGAGCCTTGGAAATCATAATTGTTTCGGCACTTTTTCTAAAATCGGTTTGCGAGGTATCTTTTAGTTCGGGAATCTTGCTTTTGGTGGTCATTTTGTTATTGTTTGATTTTCGTTCGGTGGCAAAACGGATAAACCGATTTGGATTTGGCTTTCGAGTAAAAATTTTTTCGTTTTTATCGACTTGAGCAAATAGTTCAGAAAAAGCACCCACAGACTCCGATTTTCCGAGTAGTAAATATCCGTTTTCTTTTAAGGCATAATGGAATGTGGCGAAGGCTTTTTTTTGTAAAAAATTATTCATATAAATCAACACATTTCGGCAACTGATGAGATCCATCTTGGCAAATGGAGGATCTTTCAAAAAATTATGAGCGGCGATGATACACATCTCCCGAATAAATTTGCGTACTTCGTAAATGTCGTCGTTTTTTATAAAATACTTTTCTAATTGTGCTGCTGAAAATCCTTCAACCTGCTCTTTGGTATATACTCCTAAGCGTGCTTTTTTTATCGCTTTTTCGGAAATATCAGAAGCAAATATTTGAATTTTTACAGATTCAAAATTGTCTTCTAAAAATTCATGCAGACAAATCGCCATCGAATATGCTTCCTCTCCCGTTGAACATCCTGCAATCCACACCCGAAAAGGCTCAGAAAATGGCTTGTTTTTGAAAAGTATTGGAAAAAAAGTATCTTTTAGATTTTGAAAAGTTTTCGGGTTGCGCAAAAAAGAGGTTACTGGAATAAGTACATCTTGAAATAATGCGTCTTGTTCAATGGTATTTTCTTTAAGGAAAATTAAATATTCGGCAATTGTATTTTTGTTGACCAATGCAATTCTTCGGGCAATGCGTCTTTGAAGAGTGGGTCGTTTGTAATACGAAAAATCTACATCTTTTCGTTGCTGAAGAATTCCGATAATTTGTTTGAAAATCAGTTCTTCGTCGTCGTCAACTTTGGCATCTCGGTCGAACACGTGAGAAGTTTTTAGGGTTTTATTTATTTTCAATAGTTGTTCAGGAATAGCTTCGGGCGCTAAAACAAAATCAACTGCTCCTGCATCAATTGCACTTTGTGGCATACCGGAGTAGGCTGCAGTTGCAATATCCTGTGCGATGCAAATACCGCCAAATTTTTTTATTGCTTTTAAACCATCTGTTCCGTCTTTACCTGTTCCGGACAATACCACTCCAATGGCACATTCGGTATGCACTTCGGCAAGGGTAGTAAAAAATAGATCAATGACAAGATTTAAGGTTTTTTTATTTCTAGGAGAAAGTTGCAATATGCCGTCAGTGGAGGTCAGCATTTTATTTTCGGGAATAATATAAATATGATCGGGTGCCAAATGGATTTCGTCCGTAATTTCGTGCACCGGAATTTTTGTGACTTTTTGTAAAATTTCGGGCAAAATGCTATCGTGATTCGGATCAAGATGCTGTACTAGAACGTAGGCCATTCCTGAAATTTCAGGAATAGCTTGCAATAATTGTTTGAAAGCGATAAGTCCGCCAGCGCTTGCTCCAATGCCTACTATTGGAAAATTCTGGACAGTGGCAGGTGGCTCAGAAATGCTTTTTTTTGATACGGACATGGCTGAAAAATAAAATTAAAAACACCGTATTTTACGGCATCGAGTTGTGACATCACTTTTAAAAGTGCGGAAAACACTATTCATTTTGGGGCTTGGCGATTCGAAGAAGAAAGCCTTTTTCAGGCAATTATCGCTGTATTATGATTGGGTGCTTTGTTGTATTTTAATGATATAAAGGTACGTAAATAAAGAGGACTTCTACACACTTCTCTAGCTTACTTTTAAAATCTAAGCTCGGAATAAATCGATAGCTTACTTTGTTGGGTGTACTCCCATCGAAAATTTCTTTTATCCCTAATTCAACAATTTTCAGATTAAATTTTGGTGTAATTGTCTTTAATTCTCGGATTTCATAAACACTTTCGATAGCAACTATAACACTTTATACACCAAATAGTTATTTAAAAAAAACTAAAATACTTATTTATCAGTTGAAAGTTTCTCTGTAATCAATTCGGAAATGGCATCAACCGTTTGGTTTGCCCAACCTCCTCGTTCCTTATCGACTTCCAACTTTATAGAAACGGCCTCGTCGGGGAATAAAATGTGTATAAAAACAGATTGCAGTGTGTGTTCTCGTTTGTGGATGTCGTTGAACCCAAAATCTCCAGTTACTGAAATATGAATATCTGCAGCTAAATATTCGCATAAATGTTGTGCCATTTGACGTGCAACTTCTGCCGATTCGTTTCCGAATTTCCGTAAAACATCCGATTTAATTCCGAAAAAATATTCTTTCATATGGTCTTTCAATGCTACAATACCCCCTAACACAACAACATCGGCGTCTGGAAGTGCAGCAAATTTGCGGCAGATTTTTCCTTCAGAGCCACCTTCTGCAAATGCGATGGTCCATTTTTTGGCTTTTACTACCTCAATACAATGTTTTAATTTTTTTAACTTCATAGTCATTGAAAGTTTGGTATTTTTTTTACTCTTTGCTTAAACAAAATATTTTATACATAAAAAATAAAATACTCACATCCTGATTGGTAACTTTTTTACCTTGTGTTGTGTTAAGAAAACACAATAAGCTCCTTCACTTTAAATTTTATAAAACTACAACCATAAAAGCGACT
>NZ_JBIPPD010000319.1:0-2682 GCF_044368625.1 Flavobacterium sp.
AGGCAAAAAATCACTTTTCAATAACAACTACTTTTTTACAATTCTCAGCATTTTTTATGCAATTTTTAAAACCTGTTTCAGAACTACAAATCTTATTCAATTAAATTTAATATAATACAAACAGCATTACATTTGGAGACAAATTTATTTACGAAGGTAGACAATTTTTTGTAAGTCTTGACTTAATTAAAATGTTAGATTTAAAAAGAATTTAGTTATAAAATAGCCATTAACGACACGTTTGCGCAAGCAATTGAAAATGCTTCGCCAGTTCCGCAAGCTCGAGTCACCGAACACCGATGAAAACCATAAAATTGTGAGATAATCACCAATAAATAAAAGCGATACTATACATGACCTCTAAAAAATTACTTTCACACATCTGAAATAAAAAGTTACCAACTGAGCTTAATTCCATATTTTAGTACAACGTTTTTTAATACGTTTGCAAAAACTACTTCAAACTAAACTCAAAAATATGGACTCTTTCTCGCAAGTCTTACTCGGAATAGCTACTGTAGAAGTTATTGCGGGACGTCAACTCAAAAATAAAACATTTATATATGGTGCTATTTTAGGTACAATACCCGATTTAGATGTTGCAGTAGGTATGTTTATGGAGCCCGTTGCCGGAATAGCCATTCATCGTGGATTGAGTCACTCCGTTCTTTTTTTTCTTTTTCTCTCACCCCTTCTTGGCTGGGGAATTTTTAAATTAGAAAAACTAAAAATTTCCCTGAAACGAGCAATCCTACTTGTTTTTTTGGGACTTTTTACACACGTTTTGCTTGATGCATTTACTTCATGGGGCACTCAAATTCTTTGGCCTTTACCACAGCGATTTGCTTTAAAAACCATTTTCGTAATCGATCCTTTGTACACAATTCCTTTACTAGTTGCTCTTATTTATGTTTTTCGAAATAAGGAATATTTCTTACGGAGAAAATATGTTTGGCGAGGCCTGGCGATTAGTTCTTGTTACCTACTTCTTTCCTGTGGACTGAAATTATTTGCGCTGCAAAAATTTGAAAACGCCTTACAAAAGCAAAATATTAAATACACCGCCATCATTGTAAAACCCACGGCATTCAATACGATTTTATGGAATGCCAATGTGGCTACTACAGATGGGTATTTGCTCGCCGAATATTCGCTTTTCGATACAAAAAGTATTGAATTTTCAAAATACAAAACTGATATTGAGTTGGAACAAAAAATCTGCCAGTCAAAGTACTTCAAAAAATTAGTCGAAATATCAGAAGGTTGGTACATTATAAATCAGGAAGATGGCCAAATTTTCTTTAATGACTTGCGTTTTGGATTGTTGCACAATCGAGAAAATAATCCTCAATTTGCATTTAGTTATGTTTTTATTCCGCTTGAAAACGGCACTTTTAAAGTTTCAGAAGTTCCTAAAGAGAAGCGTGATGGAAAACTTTTAATTCAAAAATTATGGAAAAGACTGCAAGGTAATTAGTCGAAATATTTAAAATATTCGAAAACGATTTTACACTTGGATCATTTCAGCCGTAAGTTGGAGTTGATTATTGCACCCTAATTTGTTTCCAGTCGCGCTTGTTGCATCTCAATAATTGATTGTTTGCTTATTTGTACACAATTCGTTCGGAGTTTGCAGTTTAGTTCTCGAAATAAATGTAATTTTAGACTAAAATTCTCACAATATGAAACGCACTTTACAAATTGCCAACGGAATTGCTTTAGTCTCAACTATTTTTATTAATTATTTATCCAATACCGGACTAATAAATAATGCAACGATTGGGGAAGTTTCTAAAGGATTGCAAAATCTTTTTACGCCAGCATCATACGCTTTTGCCATTTGGGGATTCATTTACTTACTTCTTATCGGTTTTATTTTTTATCAAGGAAGAGGTTTATTTTCAAGTGCCAAACCCAATGCAGACGATGTAGTACTGCGAATTGGATGGTGGTTTGTAATTTCTTGCATAGCCAATAGTGCTTGGGTATTTTTATGGCTGTACGGCCTAACGGGGATCTCCTGCATTTTTATACTTTTATTACTGTTTTCATTGCTTCAAATTATTTTTAGATGCCGTCTCGAACTGGATTTAGAACCGTTTTCTAAAATGCTTTTTGTGGCTTGGCCCTTTGTTTTTTATGCAGGATGGGTTACCGTGGCGAGTATTGCCAACATTTCTGCCTATTTGTTTAAAATCAGCTGGGACGGTTTTGGACTACCACCTGATTCTTGGGCAATTATTATGATTATTGTGGCCGTTTTTGTAAATATTTGGGCCATTTACAGTCGTAATTTGCGCGAATTTGCACTAGTTGGAGCTTGGGCTTTGGTCGCTATCGGAATTCGAAACCAAAACACTTTTGAAAATGTAACCACTATTGCCTATTTTGGAGCAGGATTTTTGTTGTTAAATTGTGCTTTTCACGCATTTACAAAATTTCGAAAAAACGGATTTGGCGCTTTTTTTTCTATTTAATAGTTTCTTGAGAAAATGACAATACTAAATTGAAATCACACAGTTCATTAAATTAAGAAAACAGCCGTCAATTGTAACTTAATTCATAGAAATGTATACTTTTGAAAAATTATAAACTTCGCAATTAATTGTTAAAGAAAAAAGAAGGTATAAAATGTTTCTTTCATTGGTAAAATCTGTTCTAGTCACATCCCATTTAAAGTTA
>NZ_JBIPPD010000355.1:0-2669 GCF_044368625.1 Flavobacterium sp.
TCCACTCTTCCGCAGTGAGCTTGCAGCCGTGCCAGTCCACTTGCTTTGACAGGTCAGACAACAGAGCCCACATGCGGCGGTTTTGCTCGTCGCTGCGCTTCTCTGGCCGCACCTCGACGACATAGCGGCGCCCAGTGAAAAGATGCGGCTTGATCTGCGTCCACAGCGCCATCCAGGCCGTGTGTCCGGTCTGGGCGTCTCGGAGGGTGGCGGATAGCTTCATCACTTGATCTGCAAGCTGCGGCGGGGCTCCAAGTGAGCGCCGGGAACTTCCTGGCCTGCCTTGATGGCAGCTGCAATCGCAGTCTTGTCAGGCTCTGGCGCTGGGGCTGGCTTCTGGCGCATGAACGCGGCAGGGATCAAGTCCTCGCCATCAATCACGACAGCCGACGACTTGCGGAAGCTGATCGAGACGCCGGGGCCTTCCACCTTCTCAATGCCAACCGCTTCAAGGTTCGCCGCCAGATAGGCGCGCAGCCGGTCGGCGCGGGCTTCGATGGCCTTCGCTCGCTCGGTTGCGTCCTTGGCCCACTGCTTGACGGCAGCGGCATCGGCATCGAACAGGCGGGCCATCATGGCGACGTTCTGCGCCTTGATTTCCAGATCGCCGCTCAGGCTCTCCAGCGTGTCGGCAATCGTCTGCTCGTCAAGGTCGAGGTTTGCCAGTTGAGCGGCTGCGGCGCGGTAGTCTTGCGCGAGTACGTAGAGTGCGGTCATGCGCCCTCCAGTGCAGGGTTCATCTGCGAAGCGGCCTGCTCAAGCACTTGAGACGTCATCAGCGCTGCGGTTTCTTGTGCTGTCTGCACCAACTGATCCGCAAGGATGGCGATGATTGCCGCGGCTTGGTCGTTGCCAATGCGGACCTTGATTTCGCCGTGCTTATTGATGAACTCAATGCTTCCTTGAAGCTTGCCTTTGTCTAGGCCGTAATCAACGACAGACAGGTAAACGGATTTGATGAGAGTCGTCATGCTTCTGCTCCTTGGTTTGCTGGCGTCAGTTGCGCCTTCATGCGGTCCTTGATGGGCTCAAGGGTCTGGATTGCGTCGGTGTCCTTCTCGGCCTGCATGGCGCGGTAAAGCTCCTTCCACGCTTCACCAAGCCCCGCCAGGGATTCGCAGCTTTCCAGCCGCATCGCGGACGCCTCCAGCCATTCCGCACGCTGCTGGGCTGCTTCACGCTCGCGCCATTCGGCGTCGGCCTGCTGGACATACTTGGAGTCGTCCCACATGCCGGAGAAGATGTCGCCAGCGAATCCGAGATAGCTCGCGCACTTCACCAGTGCGTCAGTCACGGACTTCTTAGGCGCGTCCTCGTCCACCATGAACACGCCCTTGGATGTGACGTAGCTGGATCGGGTCTGACCGACTTGCTCAAACTCGCCGCGCTTGTCGTCCAACACGTACCAGAAGCGCACGACAGCGATATGCAGAGACTCGGTGTCTCCGAAGCGCTCAAAGCGCTCATTCAGGATCGTGAAGCCCCAGCCGTGCCCGCACGGGCCAAACTCATCAGTCAGGCGCTCAACGATCCAATACGGCTTCGGGCTGTTGCCTTTGTATTGCTTGCCGGTGATCGCCTTAACGGCTCGCGGGTCAGTCGTGAAGGCTCGCGCCCACAGTGCTTTGTTGTTCATGTTCACCTCAGAAAAGCGGCTGTTGATTGCGCGTGATCCACTGGACGAAGCGCATGTATCGGAGTCGGACGGCAGGCGGCTTGCTGTTGAAGCGGTGCCAAGCTGCGGCCCAGGAATCAGAGCTATCGGTCATAGCGGCACCCCGTCAATCGCCGCACCCAGCGCCCATGCGCCGAGCACGAAACTCACTAGCAGCACGGTCGCAGCTGTAGGCGAGAGGCGGCGCAAATAGCGCTCAAGCGGGAATCCGCAGTCAACGTCACGCATTTGGACCCCCTGCAATCGCCCAGACCAGAAAGCACGCCCAGCAGATAGCGCCGACAGCGATGTAGATAAAGCCAATGCTGTCTGCGCTGCGCATCTGCTCATCAGCGTCCGCGCCAACTTCTGTGCAGGCCTCAGCGGGCATCGGGTGGCGGCAGTCTTTGCGGCCTTGGTCGCAGTCGCCAAGACAGCCCATCGTGGCGCAGCAGGTGCGGGCATATTCAATCTGCGAGTCCATCGCATCAAAGCCCACATCAAGGCGGCGGTCAGCGGCCATTGGAATGAGGATGTCGCTCATTCCTCACCCCCGACAAACTCAGCGGCCCGCAGTTCTGCGTAGTCGTCAGCCACACGCTTGACGAAGTTGCGCAGCATGTGAGCGGCAGCAGCTTCACGCTCGCGGGCCTGATTCGGATGGCCTTCCTTGCTTGCGAGGTGGCAGGCTGCAAACAGCAGCATCTGAGCCTCGGCACTGCACTCGCCCAAGTACTCGCTTACCGGGCAGATGCGGCCACTGCTGTTGGGCGCGTAGCTGTTGCGCAGCTTCATGTCCAGACCGCCAGCGACGGCATCGAGAACGAGCATCCGCAAGAACTCTTCGGCCCGCTCAATCTGCGCGTCGTTCGCGTCGATTCGGGCGATGGCCTTGTTCTCGGCCTGGCTGACGTAGCACGGTGTTTCCATCTCTGCCCCTTGTTGGCTTGCGATGGAGCTATTGAACCATAGTTAAACCGAGCCTGTCAACCATAGTTCAGCCAAAGATGAAAAA
>NZ_JBIPPD010000121.1:0-10010 GCF_044368625.1 Flavobacterium sp.
GCCAACCAAACGATTGAAGATGATTTTGCCGAAGCACCCGCTTTACCGGAAATCAGCAAAAAAAGATTGAACGGCGAAAAATTCCACCCTTGGTTGGAGAGACGTCCAATTCAGTTGACTATTTTGGCTACTGTAGCTATTTTGATTGGAGGAATTATTCAAATTGTACCCACAATTATGGTCGATTCTAACATTCCTACCATTGCAGCTGTAAAACCATATACGCCACTAGAGTTAGAAGGAAGAGATATCTACATTCGTGAAGGTTGTGTGGGTTGTCACTCACAAATGGTTCGACCATTTAGAAGCGAAGTGGAACGTTATGGACCACAATCCAAAGCGGGAGAATATGTGTATGATCACCCATTTTTATGGGGTTCCAAAAGAACAGGTCCTGATTTGTTAAGAGTAGGTCAAAAATACAACGACAGTTGGCATTTCAACCACATGTGGGACCCACAAAGTATTTCGGCAGGTTCAATTATGCCAGGTTACAAATGGTTGTTTGATAATGAAGCCATGGATATTTCGGATATCGAAGCCAAAATGAAAGTAATGCAAACTTTAGGTGTTCCGTACACAGATGCCGAAGTAGCCAATGCCAGAAAAGCGATGGCGAAACAAGCTCAAGGTATTGAAGACAATTTGAAAGCCGATCCCGACTTTGTAAAAAGTTACGAAAACAGCAAGAAAGTTGCCGCAGCTAAAGGAGAAGAATTTGTGCCAATGAGCCAACGCGAAATTGTAGCAATGATTGCTTATTTGCAAAGACTGGGTACAGATATTAAAGTAAAAGATAACGCAAAAAATTAAAACAATGTTTGAAGCAATAAAACACAATATGGAGACTATAATTGGGGTGGAAATCTACCCCATCCTCTCCCTAATTATTTTCTTTACTTTTTTCGTGGCACTGGGAATTTGGGTTTTTGGTTACAAAAAAGAAGCAATAGACGAAATGAGTCAAATTCCATTAAAAGATTAATTAATTTTAAAAACACAGCGTCATGAAAAAACTTATTCCAGCTTATGTAAGAGTTCCACTACTGTTTTTTATAGTTGCACTTGGAATGGAATTTATTATCGATTCAGGTAGTAAACCTGCATTTATCGAATATCCAATGGTGTCTATCTTTTTGTTTTTCTTCTTATTTTTATTGATAGCCGTCGAAATTACCATTAGTGCGGTTGATAATGTAACCTATCATTTACTTTCTGAAGAAGAAAAACAAAAGAAAGCCGCTGATGAAGAATTAAGCATTACTGAAAGCGCTTGGTACAAAAAAATGATGCAAATGCTTACCCGAAGCAAACCAATGGCAATGGAAGGCGAACTGCTTTTGGACCACGACTATGATGGCATCAAAGAGCTTGACAACGACTTACCGCCTTGGTGGAAATATCTATTTGTTATATCTGTAATTTGGGGTTTTGCCTATTTCATTCACTATGAAGTGCTTAATGGAGACAACCAAGAAATGGAATTGCAAAAAGAAATTGCCGAAGCCAAAATTGCGTTGGAAGAATACAAGAAAACTGCTCCAGATTTGATGAATGCGGATAAAGTAACCTTGCTAACCGACGCCAGCGATTTATCCAAAGGTAAAGCCATTTACGAGACCAATTGTGTGGCGTGCCACAAAGCGGATGGCGGCGGACAAATTGGACCTAACTTGACCGATGAACACTGGATTTTAGGTGGTGGAATTAAAAATGTATTCAATACTTTAGTAAACGGCGGTCGAGATGGAAAAGGAATGGTAGCTTGGAAAACAATGCTTAAACCAACCGAAATACAGCAAGTTGCCAGTTATGTATTGTCCTTGCAAGGTACAAATCCACCGGACGCCAAACCAGCTGAAGGAGATGTATGGAAAGAAGAAGGCGCTCCTGCTGCAACTCCAGAAGTAGTGAAAGATACAACAGCAACTCCAATTGTAGCTGCTAAATAAATACATGTTTTAGTTCTATCTATTACGGCATTTTGCGTAATGCTATTATTTTTAGATTAAAGCCTAAATAAATTAAAAAACAAATATCATGTCGGAACCGTATGAAGATGAATCTTTTAGAGATACGATAGGAACCATTGATGCAGAAGGAAAACGGAAATTTATTTTTCCAAAAAAACCACACGGACGTTTTTATACATACAGACAATATGTAAGTTATTTCTTGTTGGCCATTCTAATCGCCAATCCGTTTGTAAAAATCAACGGCAACCAGTTCATGATGTTCAACGTTCTGGAAAGAAGGTTTAATATTTTTGGTTTCCCTTTTTGGCCACAAGATTTTTACTTGTTTGTGATTTCGATGTTGGTGGGCGTTGCTTTTATTTTGCTGTTTACTGTAGTTTTTGGACGCATATTTTGCGGATGGATTTGTCCGCAAACCATATTTTTAGAACTGGTTTTTCGTCGAATTGAGTACTGGATAGACGGAGATCGAGGAGCACAAATTAGATTGAGTAAACAAAAATGGGATGCCGAGAAAATCCGTAAACGGGTACTCAAATGGATCATCTTTTTTGTGATTTCGTTTTTGATTGCCAATGTTTTTCTCGCCTACTTGATCGGTAGCGACAAACTGTTTTTGATGATCGAAGAAGGACCTACTCAACATCTAAGTAATTTTATTTCTTTACTGATATTTACAGGCGTTTTTTACTTTGTTTTTGTATGGTTTAGAGAGCAGGTATGTATAATTGCTTGTCCGTACGGTCGGTTACAAGGCGTTTTGTTAGACAATAAATCCATTAATGTCGCCTATGATTTTGTTCGAGGCGAAAAAGAGGAGGGAAGAGCCAAATTTAAAAAAGGCGAAGACCGGGCGGTTACTGGAAAAGGCGATTGTATCGATTGCCATCAATGTGTCAACGTTTGTCCGATGGGAATTGACATCCGAAACGGAACACAATTGGAATGTACCAACTGTACCGCTTGCATCGACGAATGTGATACGATAATGGAAAGCGTCAACTTGCCTAAAGGATTGATTCGGTATGCCTCGGAAGATGAAATTGAGAAAAAAGAGCCGTTTGTTTTTACTGCTCGAATGAAAGGCTATACAGCAGTTTTGGTTATTTTACTAGGTGTTTTAACAGGAATGTTGTTTTTGCGAAATGATGTCGAAGCAACGGTATTGCGATTGCCAGGCCAACTTTTTGAACACAAAGGCGATAAAATTAGCAATGTGTACACCTATAAAATCATCAATAAAACCAGTAAAGAGTTCAATCAAGTGCATTTTGAAATTCTGGAACCCAAAGGAACCATCAAAAATGTGGGTGCCGAAGGAATGAATCTGAAACGAGAAGGCATCTCGCAAGGAACATTATTTATTGAAATCAATCAGGCATTGCTGGAAGGCGATAAAACAATGGTAAAAATTGGCGTTTATGATGGCGATAAATTATTGGAAACCACAACGACTAATTTTCTAGGTCCACGAACATTTAATTAAAAAAAATTATGCAATTCAAAATAGGTTGGGGAACATCAATAGTTATAGCGTTTTCGCTGTTTATCACTTTTATATTGTTTTTCGTCTTTACCGTTCAATCGGATTCGAAGTACGATAATGAACTTGTAGTAGAAGAGTATTACAAGAAAGACGCACTTTATGGCGAAGATTACGTCAAAATGCAAAATGCCGAAAATTTAGTTAAAAAACCAATCGTGATTCAAAGTAAGGATTCGATAGAAATTAAATTTCCTGCATCCATGCAGCTCCAAGAAGTTAAAGGTACAGTGTCCTTTTATCGACCGTCTAACAAAAAATTGGACTTCCAAGTTCCAATTTCATTGTCAAAACCATCTTTACTCATACCTAAAATGAATTTGGTAGGCGGTCGTTGGGACATTTTTATCGATTGGGAATACGATTCTAAAAGCTACAAATTAAAAGAAACAATTTATATTAATTAGTTGTAAAATGCTTTACACTGCATTACTATTTGGTCTCATCAGCAGTTTTCATTGTGTCGGGATGTGCGGTCCCATCGCAATGATGTTGCCTGTGGATCAAACCAATGCAACTCGAAAAGCCATTCAAGTGATGACTTATCACTTTGGTCGGTTAACAGCTTACGCCACCATCGGACTTATCTTTGGTGCATTAGGAAAAGGTTTTTTCTTAGCCGGTATACAACAACAACTTTCTATTGCCATCGGTATTTTAATGATTGTGTTCATATTGGTTCCCGAACAAAAATTGGCGCAATACAACTTCTCAAAACCGATTTATAAAGTCATTTCGAAAGTAAAAACGGCTTTGGGAAAACAGTTCACGAACAAAAGTTACTCCTCGCTTTTCACCATCGGCTTGCTCAATGGTTTCTTACCTTGCGGAATGGTTTACGTGGCTCTTTTTGGTGCGATTGCGATGCAAAGCGTTACGTATGGTGTTTTGTACATGCTTCTTTTTGGACTAGGAACATTGCCTTTGATGAGTTTGGTTATTTACGTCCACTCGTTTATAACGCCTACTTTTCGAAATCGAATTCAAACCTTTATTCCTTATCTAGCCGTTTGTATCGGATGCCTTTTTATCTTACGAGGTTTGGGCTTGGGAATTCCGTACCTTTCTCCTTCTACAATGAGTTTGTTTGTGACGGAGAATCCTAATTGTTATTGATTATTAGAATTGACGACCTGTTTTTTCTGCTTATTTGGGTAATTGCAAAACAATTCGTTAAACTTTCGACACAGATGCTTAAATTTATGAATGAACAAGTTGAACAAAAAGGGACACTTGATCCAAAGTAAAGTATGGGGCGGGTGAAGGCTACTAGAATATCAGCAATTAAATGGCATCCGGAATCTGAAGGTCGAGAGATCATTTGGACTTCGAAACCGGAAAGCATCGGCATCATACGATAATCAGGGATTTGCTCAGCAGCAATAGTTGTTTATTGGTAAAAAATTTAACGTTCCTGTAAAAGAAGTTATGCATATTTTTGGATTACTTCGAAAAACATTTTTAAAAATTAGCGCATTGCAGAATTGGCGTTTGGCAGATACAAAAATATCAACAGCCAAGCTGTTTCGACAATGTACAACCTATTTTTATCTAATGCTCCAACTCCTTTTTCAAAAATTCTGCCGTATAACTTTTTTTGTTTTTAGCTACTTCTTCTGGAGTTCCTTTAGCAACCACTGTTCCGCCGCCTTTTCCGCCTTCGGGACCAATGTCAATCAAGTAATCGACCAGTTTTATAACATCCATATTGTGTTCGATAATCAAAATTGTATTTCCCTTGTCAACCAACTTTTGTATCACATCCATCAACACCCGAATGTCTTCGAAATGCAAACCCGTGGTTGGTTCGTCTAAAATATAAAAAGTGTTTCCGGTATCTTTTTTAGATAATTCTCCGGCCAATTTTATACGTTGTGCCTCGCCGCCAGAGAGTGTCGTGCTTTGTTGGCCCAGTGTGATATAGCCCAAACCTACTTCCTGAATGGTTTTTACTTTTCGGTATATTTTCGGAATCAGTTCAAAAAACGGAACCGCTTCATCGACCGTCATGTTCAATACATCCGAAATCGACTTTCCTTTGTAACGAATTTCAAGTGTTTCTCGGTTAAATCGCTTGCCTTGACAGGTTTCACATTCCACATAAACATCGGGTAAAAAATTCATTTCAATTGTACGAACTCCAGATCCTTCGCAGGTTTCGCATCGTCCCCCTTTAACATTAAAACTAAAACGTCCTGCTTTATAACCGCGAATCATACTTTCAGAAGTCATCGTAAACAACTTTCTGATTTCCGAAAAAACATCGGTGTAAGTCGCTGGATTCGAGCGAGGTGTTCGACCAATTGGGCTTTGATCAATGTCAATTACTTTATCAATGAATTCCAATCCCTCAATTTTTTTATACGGCATCGGTTTTTTTACTCCGTTAAAAATATGAGCATTCAGTATAGGATACAAGGTTTCATTAATCAAAGTTGATTTTCCACTTCCCGAAACACCTGTAATCCCAATTAAGGTTCCCAATGGCAGCGAAATAGAAACATTTTTCAAATTATTACCCGTTGCACCCGATAATTTAATGAAATTTCCATTGCCTTTTCGACGCTGTTTTGGAACTTCAATTTTGAGTTCGCCGTTTAAATATTTGGCGGTTGTGGTATGTTCATTTAATAATTGTTTGGGTGTTCCTTGGCTGATGATTTCACCGCCAAATTTCCCTGCTTTTGGACCAATGTCAATTACATAGTCCGCTCGTTCAATCATGTCTTTGTCGTGTTCGACTACTAAAATAGAATTTCCCAAATCTCGCAATTGTTCTAATGAGTGAATCAATTTTTCGTTATCTCTTTGGTGCAAACCAATACTGGGTTCGTCCATAATATACAAAACCCCTACCAACTGCGAACCAATTTGTGTTGCCAATCGAATCCGTTGTGCTTCGCCACCCGAAAGAGATTTAGAGCTGCGACTCAACGACAAATAATTCAACCCAACATTCATTAAAAACGAAAGGCGGTCGTTGATTTCTTTGATAACTTCCGTAGCAATTCGTTTTTGTTTTTCGTTTAAATGATTGTTTAATTTCAAAAACCATTCCGTCAATTCTGAAATGTCCATTGCCGAAAGTTCAGCAATATTTTTTTTGTGAATTTTAAAATAAAGTGCTTCTTTTTTGAGTCGAGTTCCTTCACAAACCGGACACGGAATTTCGTCCATAAATTCTTTAGCCCATCGTTTGATTACTGTGGAAGCATTTTCGTCAAACTGATTTTTGATAAAATGAGCAATTCCTTCAAAGTCAATTTTGTATTCTTTGGTAATTCCCAACGTTTTGGAAGCAACGGTAAATTTATCCTTACCACCGTTTAAAATTACCTTCATCGCTTCGTCCGAAATTTTGGAAATGGGATCTGTAAGTTTAAAGTCGAATTTTTCGCCTATGGTTTCCAATTGTTTAAAAATCCACGATGATTTATATTCTCCTAACGGTGCAAAACCACCTTGTTTAATGGATAGTTTTGGATCGGGAATGATTTTTTTTGTATTAATTTCATTGATAATTCCCAAACCATTGCAATGCGAACAAGCGCCTTTGGGCGAGTTAAATGAAAACAAGTTGGGTTCTGGATTTTGATAGGAAATTCCCGTTGTAGGGCACATCAAATTCCGACTGAAATACCTAATTTCCTCTGTATCTTGATCCAATACCATCAAGACATTTTCGCCGTGATGCATGGCAGTGTTGATGCTTTCGGACAAACGTTTTTGAGTGTCGGGCGATGCATCGACTACAAGACGATCGATGACTATTTCGATGTCGTGGGTTTTATACCGATCGAGTTTCATTCCAGGAGTGATGTCTTTTACCACACCATTCACTCTTACTTTTACAAAACCTTGTTTGGCAATTTGCTGAAAAAGTTCGGCATAATGGCCTTTTCGAGCCCGAATAACTGGTGCTAAAACGTTAATTCTCTTTCCGATAAAAGAAGTATTGATCAATTCTGAAATTTGATCGTCGCTGTAACTGACCATTTTTTCACCCGTATTGTAACTGTAGGCATCCGAAGCTCGTGCGAAAAGCAATCGCAGGAAATCGTAAATTTCAGTAATGGTTCCCACGGTAGAACGCGGACTTTTACTGGTTGTTTTTTGTTCAATGGCAATTACAGGCGAAAGCCCATCAATTTTATCGACGTCTGGACGTTCCAATCCCCCCAAGAATTGACGTGCATAAGCAGAAAAAGTTTCTACATATCTACGTTGTCCTTCGGCATAAATGGTATCGAAAGCCAAAGATGATTTCCCAGAACCTGAAAGTCCAGTGATTACTACTAATTTTTCCCGTGGAATGGAAACATCTATATTTTTGAGATTGTGGACGCGTGCTCCTAAAACTTCGATAGTTTGTTCAGTATCTAACATATTTTGGTAATGCGATTTTTCAAAATTTCGCACACAAAGTTACTGTTTTGCTTTATTTAAACGAAGTTATTTATGATTTTGTACATTTTTGTCAAAAGACAATTGTAGAAAGATGAATTTAAAATACAAATCAAATACTGCTGTTTCTATTATTCGCTCGACTCTCTTATTTTCTGCGCAATTTGGCATAAATAAAAATGATCACCGCTAAAATGGCAATAACGATAAAAACGCCAACTCCCATTCCGATTTTAAATATTCCTTCTACCACTTCGCAGCTCGTGAAAGTGAGTAGAATTAGAAAGAAAAGACTGATTCTTGTGATGTAATTTTTCATGTGTATAAGGTTTAGGGTTATTATTTAATTTTTTATAATGTATAGCGTTGAAAATTAATTAGTGGGCTCTTTGACAATCGGTAAGCCACCTTAAACGCTATTTTTTACAAATTTCTAAAATTCCCTACTTGGAAATATTACAGTATTTTACGATAAAGTTTCAGATTTATTAACTTCTCGGTTTACAAAATCTAAAAAAAGGATTACTTTTACACTCCAAACACCACAGCATTATGAGTCAAAAAATATTGCTTAATTCAAAGGAAATCGCAATTATTCTGCATCGTTTGGCCTGTCAGTTGATCGAAAAGCACCTCGATTTTTCCAATACGATTTTAATCGGAATTCAACCACGCGGTACTTTTTTAGCTGAACGATTAAAGGTATTATTAGAAAAAGAGTATCATATTAAGGATATTTCCTTGGGTTATTTGGACATTACTTTCTTTAGAGATGATTTCCGACGAACGGATAAACCCATTGGTGCCAATCAAACCAAAATTGATTTTTTAGTAGAGGACAAAAAAGTTATTTTTATCGACGACGTTTTGTACACTGGAAGAAGTATTCGATCTGCATTAACTGCTATTCAATCTTTCGGAAGACCATCAGAAATTGAATTATTGGTCTTAATCGATCGAAGGTTTAGCCGGCATTTACCCATTCAACCCGACTACAGAGGTCGACAAGTAGATGCCATTAACAATCAAAAAGTGATTGTTTCGTGGCACGAAAACGAGAACGAAGACGCTGTTTATTTGGTTACCAATTAACAAATAGAGCAAGTAAAATTATTACCCAACCCAATAACGAAATGAAAGAATTAAGTGTAAATCATTTATTAGGAATAAAATATATCACTAAAAATGATATCGACCTTATTTTTGAAACTGCCGATCATTTTAAAGAGGTCATCAACCGTCCGATTAAGAAAGTACCATCATTACGAGACATCACTATAGCCAACATATTTTTTGAAAACAGTACCCGAACCAAACTTTCGTTCGAGCTGGCTCAAAAACGACTTTCAGCAGATGTTATTAGTTTTTCGGCCGCTCAATCTTCCGTAAAAAAAGGCGAAACCTTAATCGATACAGTCAATAATATTCTTGCGATGAAAGTGGATATGGTTGTTATGAGGCATTCACACCCAGGATCTGCTTATTTTTTGTCGCAAAACGTTAAAGCAAGTATAATCAATGCGGGAGATGGCGCTCACGAACATCCCACTCAAGGCTTGCTCGATAGTTATTCCATTAGAGAAAAACTGGGTGAAGTAGGTGGTAAAAAAGTGGTAATTGTTGGCGATATTTTGCATTCTCGTGTGGCTCTTTCCAACATTTATGCGTTGCAAATGCAAGGTGCTGAAGTAAAAGTGTGTGGCCCCAAAACGCTCATCCCAAAATACATAGAGTCGTTAGGTGTTTCTGTAGAGCCCAATTTGCGTAAAGCTTTGGAATGGTGTGATGTGGCCAATATGTTACGGGTTCAAAACGAACGTATGGATTTTAATTATTTTCCTTCGACAAGAGAATATGCCCAACAATATGGGGTGGATAAATCACTTTTAGATTCGTTAAGAAAAGAAATTGTAATTATGCATCCGGGTCCAATCAATCGAGGTGTTGAAATTTCTTCAGATGTTGCCGATTCGCAGCAATCTGTAATTTTAAATCAGGTTGAAAATGGTGTAGCGGTTCGCATGGCAGTAATTTATCTTTTGGCTTCAAAAATAAAATAAATATCCGTACATTTAAATTTCTTACAT
>NZ_JBIPPD010000320.1:0-2653 GCF_044368625.1 Flavobacterium sp.
GTATCTGGCTTATTCTTTTACAAGAAATTACAGTTGCACGACAGCCCAAGAATTTACTTGGTTCCATACTTTTAGTTAAAATTGTTTGACTATTAAATTGATTTTAGTCAAAGAACTAGGGTAAAGATACAATTTAATTTATAAAGTTGTGATTTAATTTTTAATTGCCCGTATTGTCGTTTGGTGGGTGGGCTTTGGGTGCGGTTGGCCAAAATTAAATGTGGTGTTTTTGTGTAGGCTTGTGTGTTGGCAAAACAGCTCTTTTAATTTTGCGAAGCGTTGGTTTTTGTCGTCCGATGTCAGCACGAATGTTGATGTTTGATCGGTCGCCCTACAATGAGGCATAACGTCCTGTGGCTTTGTCGTCGTTGTGGCGATTTAAGACCAAACCTAACAAAAAATAACTAATCATTAAATTTAAAAACTATGAATACAAATAAAGACCAAGCACCACAATGCGACAAAACCGCTGTTATGCCTTGTTTTTATCATTTCGATGTAAACAGACGAGTTTATGAAAAAGACGGTATAAAAAGAAATGCGCCTTTTTATGATGAACATTTTGTTAAAATAGAAATCATTGAAGAAACTGACAAGGAATATATTTGTCAATTTGGTAGAACTATAAATAAAAGAAGTATGCTTTATAAAATTGATAGTTCAACAAGAAAAAACGTATTTACCGAACAAGAAAAAGAAGATGATATTTATGTAAATTCAAAGGCTCATTCTTTAGCTGAATTAGTGAGAAAATCGGATGCGAATACTTTAAGAGAAGTTGAACGGTTACTTTCTGTAAAATAAGGCATAACGTTTGGCGGCTTGGCGAAGGCTGCCTAACGGAAAGTTTAAAGTTCGCAGAATGTTTAATGGCAGCTTTTGCCAAACCGCTGTTATGTGCTGGGCGGATTATCAGCACTAAATTTAATTTGAAACGAAATGACACCAAAACAATTTTTAGAGAAACAAGACGATGGTTATGTAGCAGGAGATTACACACCAAATGAAGTTTATTCATTGATGGAAGATTATGCAAAATTTAAAATGATTGAAGAAAATAAATCAATTTTAGCAATGGCAGAACTTCATATGGACGAACGTGCAGTTTTGGTGTTAAAACAAAGAATATTTGATTTAGAACGTCAATCGTAGCCTTGCACATAACGTTCCGGCGCTTGGCGAGGTTGCGAACTTCGGAACCGATTATTTTCTGTTAAAGATAAAATTTCTTGCGAGAAATAAACCTGAATTTACTACAAAATTCGCAATCTTGCCAAACGCCTGTTATAGCCAGTGCCATTTTGTCCATTTACTTATTTTTATTTTAGTTTTCGGTTTTCCGTATTCTTTTTCATCATTTTCTTTATTTGGTAATATTTGTAAAAGTTGATTCCAAGGAATTCCTCTATAACTATTTCCAATTTTGTATTGTTTATACAGTTTTAGATTACCAATTTTTTCAAACTCTATTTTCTCTTTTTTAAAATCTATCGCATTAACCATTCCAATTTGAGGAATATCATTAATCTCAATTTTTATTTTTCCAAATTTAGCAAACAAATGATTTACATCTGTTTCTCTTCTAACATAAACATTTGCTTCTTTAAAATCGTCAAGAGTTGGTTTTTCAATTTTACTTATATCGGTTAATGCAATAAAATTTGTTCCAACTTCCGTATTTTGCTCATCTGTTAATACAAATGCACCGCCATAATTACCGTCAATCATTTTGAAAATGAAGCAATCACCTTTTATAAATATCGAATTATAATACTTTGTTTTAACTATTTTTTTCGCAACTTTTTTCTCTGTTTGTAGTTTTGTTAGAAATTTATTTAATTCAATTTCACGTTCTTTAATATCAGCATCTGTTGCGTCTAACTCTTTCCAAATTACAAGGTCAGTTTTAGATTCTATTATTTTTTTTACCTTTTCAAAAAGTGAAGTTTCTAACTCCTTAGATTCCCATTGACATAAAGCTAATGCAAACCAAAAATTATTTGAATCGTATTTGTCTTCAATTAATTCTTTGTTTTCGGTAATTAATTTTTCAGAGATTTCTTTGACGGTTTTCCCCTCATTGTACAACTTGAAAAAGTCATCATAAATATCTCCCGATGTGTCATTTGATTTAATTCCTGTTCCCCAAGTTCCCATAATTGTTTTTTACGTCGTTTTCGAAGGCATTGGCTATAACGTTCCGGCGCTTGGCGAGGTTGCGAACTTCGGAACCGATTATTTTCTGTTAAAGATAAAATTTCTTGCGAGAAATAAACGTGAATTTACTACAAAATTCGCAATCTTGCCAAACGCCTGTTGTGCGTTCGGTTTTATATTTACGAATTGTTATTATTTAAAAATTTTGTCAATAAGTTCGTTTTTTCTTTCACGTGTTTCATTGTCGGAGCGTTCAAAATAACCACTAGTTATTCCCCAAATAATAAAAATTATAAATGGAATTGCAATAAGAGCTAATTTGTATTTTTGAAAAAAAGCTTGCTTTTGAAAAGTTTTACTTTGCTTTTCGAAATATTGAATTTCAATAGCAGTTGGAAACTTACTTTTTAAAGTGACTAAATGTTGTTCGTATTTTTTAAATAATGCATCAGTGTAAACATTTGAAATTTTATTTATTTCATCTTCAGAATCTTTC
>NZ_JBIPPD010000321.1:0-2648 GCF_044368625.1 Flavobacterium sp.
TTGATCTGTGGTAACTGTGACGGTGATATTTTGATACACTCTCAGCACCTTTAAAACAGGATTGTACTGATAAGGAAAAAAAGATACGGTCACGCCCCGAACATCTCTAAAAACATAGGGACTTGAAACCTCAGCAAGTTTTTTAGGAAAGAAATCATCAACTGCATATGTTGCTCCAAATACAAAAGGAACGTTTTCTGGATTTACATTCCGCTTCAAACTTCCTTTTGAGGGCAAAATATTTATGTTTTGAAAATCCTGAAATCCGTCGTAAGTGATTTCAATCGAAACTGCTCCATTATCGGGAACAATTAGCGATTCGGAAAAAATCGGTAATTCGGGAGCGGACACTTGCATCATTTTGGCTAATGCCAAAGCATTAAAATTTTCATATAAAATGCCGTTATGCCACTTTTTTACTGAAATGTATTCTGGCGTTGTATTTTTTATGATCAACTTTTCGGGCTGGGAAGAAACCAATCGGACGTTTTGAGAAAAACCGCTCCAACAAGCAATCAGCAATAGTATCGATAAGTAATTTATTTTCATTGTATTACTATTAATTTTTTACGAATGTACTAAAAAATTCGATACTTTAATAAATAACAAAAAAACATAAGCAAAAAAAACCCTACCAAAAAGTAGGGTTTAGTAGGGTATAATTTTAAAAACTATCGTTGATCCATCTCCACGAATGACCGTAACGGATGTCCTGTATAAACCTGACGTGGTCTTCCGATTGGTTCTTTATTCACACGCATTTCTTTCCACTGTGCGATCCAGCCTGGTAATCGACCGATGGCGAACAAAACAGTAAACATATCGGTTGGAATTCCTAAAGCTCTGTAAATAATTCCAGAGTAGAAATCCACGTTTGGATATAATTTTCTAGAAACGAAATAATCATCTACTAAAGCAGCTTCTTCTAATTTTTTGGCGATTTGCAAAATTGGATCATCAACACCCAATTCTCTCAACACCTCATCAGCTGCTTTCTTGATGATTCGCGCTCTTGGGTCGAAATTTTTATAAACTCGGTGACCGAAGCCCATCAAACGGAACGGATCGTCTTTGTCTTTGGCCTTTGCCATATATTTGTCAGCATCGCCACCATCTTTTTGAATTTCTTCTAACATTTCCAAAACCGCTTGGTTTGCTCCACCATGAAGTGGTCCCCAAAGTGCTGAAACACCTGCTGAAATAGAAGCAAATAATCCTGCATGAGACGATCCTACCATTCTAACGGTCGAAGTAGAACAATTTTGTTCGTGATCGGCATGCAAAATAAATAATTTGTCCAAAGCATCCACTACAATTGGATTTGCTTTGTAAGGTCCTGTAGGTAATTCAAACATTAAATGCAAGAAATTTTCCACATAACCTTTTGTATTGTCGTAATAATTTAATGGAAAACCAGCGGTTTTGCGATACGTCCAAGTAGCCAAAACCATAAATTTACCCATGGTTTTACAAACGCCTTCGTACATTTCTTTTTCATTTTCTACATTAACTACTTTTGGATTAAAAGCGGTTAAGGCACTTGTTAAAGACGAAAGAATTCCCATCGGATGAGCGGTTCTTGGAAAGCCGTCGATGATGTTTTTCATTTCCTCATTTACAAGGGTATATTTTCTGATGTCGTTTTCGAATTTTTCAAGTTGCTCTTTAGAGGGTAATTCTCCAAAAATTACCAAATAAGACACTTCCAAGAAGTTCCCTTTATCTGCTAACTCTTCGATGGAATAGCCTCGGTAACGTAAAATACCTTCTTCACCATCTAAAAAGGTAATATCACTTTTACACACTCCTGAATTTTTATAGCCCGGATCCATAGTGATAGCACCACTTAAATCGCGGAGTTTACTAATATCAATGGCAATCTCTTTTTCACTTCCTTCTATTACTGGAAGTTCATACTTCTTGCCTTCTAATTCTAATATTGCTGTTTTCGACATAATTTTGTTTCTGATTATCGGTGAAAAATTATAATTTAACAAACTTATGAAAATTAACACTAATTAGAAAGCGAATTATTGCTTAGAACCGTTAATTATTTTATAAATAATCCATTTCAAAATTTTTTTAAAAAAAAATCCACAACTCTAAAGCTGTGGACTTTTCATTAACAAAAAAATGTAATCAACTATTATTGTTTTATGATTTTCTGGGTTTGCTTTCCACTTGAAGTTGAAAAACTCAAATAATAAATTCCAGTTGCATACGCAGATAAATCGATGGTTTGCAAATTATTATTAGTCATTTGGGTTTGCAAAAGTCGGCCTTGAGCATCATAAAGTTGGATGGTTTTGATGGTTGAATCTGATTTTACGGTAACGCTATTAGAAGTTGGATTTGGATAAATTTGCAACACCAAATCTTTATTGAAATCATCTTTAGTCAAATCGGCAAATACCGTTTGCTCATCGTTGGTTTCAATTGGAGCACGATAGTCATAGAAAACTCGGGCTTGACTATTGATTACAGTATTTGGCTGAACAGTTTCCTTTGTTTTCAACTTTAACAATATATTTCCGTGTCCACCAGTGTCTAGCATAACATTTTGCAAAACAAATTCGACTGCGTTTCCAGAAATTCTTGTGTAGCAATCATGCGATGTACTTAACAATTGTAACGTATTAATTTCAAAT
>NZ_JBIPPD010000340.1:0-2630 GCF_044368625.1 Flavobacterium sp.
GGAAGAGTTGCGGGTAGAATAACAAGCTGGCCTAACAATGTAAAGGATATTAAATTCTTCACTGTTGCTCAATATGATTCTATTACAACAACCCCTGATACAAATTACACAGCAATTATCCCAGGAGTTACTAACTTCTTCTTTAATATACTTCCTGGACAACCTGACTCAGTGACATATTATGTTGTTGTTCCTGGGGATGCCAACTCAACAGGATATAACATGGCTCGTACCACTCCTACTGAAATACTTATAAACGGGCCACAAGACTTGGATCCACAAACTCATAGAGTTATTGATACTAGAGTGGAATATGACTTCCCTACAAATAATATTGAATTAACTATTCCTAAGTTAAAAGTTGACGAAGGAAATATGGTTAGCATTCCTGTAAGTTTAAAATCAGACAGTGTCAGTGTATTAGCTTTGCAGTTTGGCTTGAAGTATGATAGTAGCTTATTATCTTTCAAAGGAATCTATTCAAGTGCAAATGCTCAAAAATGGATCACTTATGTAAACCCTAATGAAGGAGAAATATCTTGGGGAGGCTATGATCCTACTACTAATAACAATGCTTTAAAAAATGGAGATGAAATAATCACTTTCCAGTTTATAGCTTTGAAACCGCAATCAGATTGGGGTGTGAGTCCTCTATTCACCTCTAATAAATTTGCTGGAAACTTTATATCAAAAGATTTATCTATAACTCCTAGTCATAATATTATACAAGTGAGAAAAATGTCTCCTGTTAGTATAGGAAGAATCTTAGATGATAATACAATGGAAGTTTACCCAAACCCTACAACAGGGATTATAGATATTGTGTTCAATGTAGAAGAAAGTACAAATGCTACATTAGCGGTATATGATATGTTAGGAAGCTTGCATATTAAAGTGTTAGACGAATTTTTATCTAAAGGGCAATTCACCTATAGAGCAGATTTAGGGAAATTATCAGCAGGAGTTTATACTGCAAAGTTACTTCTAAATAATAAAGGAGTATTAGTATCAAAAATTATTAAGCAATAAAAATAAATATTATGTCAGAAGAAATTCAAAATGATGGTTCTATGGATAGTTTGAAAAAAACCATCATTGGAACATTAGGAACATTGGTTACAGCTGCAGGTGTATGGGCCTCCACTCAACTTTTTGGAGGAGACTCCGAACACAAGGAAGAAGCTAAAACTGAAACAGTAGCTCCTGCCCCTATTGTAGTGAATATTGAAAATACTAACCAACAAAAGCAAAGCAGTGCGCCTGCTCCAACTACAATCATTAAAGAAAGAGTTGTGGAGAAGCCTGCTAAAAAAGAAAAAGCTGAAGATGAAAGTCCTTGGTAGTCTAATATTTTTACCTCTTTTTGCCTTCTCTCAAATAGGTTCTATTAAAACAGAAGCTTATGTAGCTGATTTTGAAAAGAAACAGAGTTTGGCAGTTGTATCTGATTATGATGATACTTTGCAAATTCCTATCTCTATCCTTAAAATAGGATTTAATGAAGAATTGTACGAATCTTATCCTGAACTTAAAGAAAAGAAAGTGGGACTTGGTGTCACCAATATTGTCACTGAATATTTCTTAAATACAAACCGTTTTGTAATCACTGAAGATAAAGCAGAGATTAAAAATAAAATGGTAGCTCAGGATAAAGCATCAAGAAAAGGAATCTCTTCAAATAAGATAGAAGTTTTTGGCCATGTATTATTGGCTAAATACCTAGTATATATTGAAGTATATGATTTTTCAGTGTCAGAAGATGAAGTGGTAAAAATGAATGGCAAAGCAGAAGCAACTCAAACAACAAGATTGGGGTTGCAATGTAAATTTGTAGATGCTACTACAGGAGAAATCATTGTGGGTTCAGGTTTAGGAGATGCTAACACTGTCAAAAAATCTTCTATCCTGGCAGATGTTGATGATATTAAATTTAATCAATCCACCATAGGTATAACGACCAAAAAATCTCTTGAAACAGCAGCATCTAGGGTAATAACTAGATTAATCAAGAAAGGTGTATTTAAGAAATAAACTAATAGCTTTATTATTCTTATTAAATGTAAACAATTTTGTTTACACGCAAACCTATTCCTATCAATATACAGATCCTTGTACACAATTATCTAAAACTATTAATGTGCCTATTAATGGAAGTACAAGAGTTTCCTATTATGGAAACAGTGCCGACTTCACATATAATGATTTTATGTCAGGAGTTTTTCAAACGTGGTCAGAAAATCTATTCAATCAATTTAAAAATAATTCTCCCTGTGGTTCTGCTATTGGCACCCCAACAGTAATGAATATTGGCCAAGGCCAAGTGTTAAATACTGTAGGAATAATCAACTCCATATCAAACATTGCAGAAACTGTTGGATCAGCTACAACGGGTTTGACTGAAAGTTTTACTTCTTCTATAATGCCTAGTTCAGGATCTATGGGAGAAAGTCCTTCTGTCGGAGAGGCAGGGGGCCCATCTGTAAGTGGAGGAAGTAATGAAACAAGCGGAAGTTCTTCTGCACCTAGTGGAGGGTCTTCATCTGAAGAATCTTCTGGAGGTAGCACAAATATTTCAGCAGGGGGTACCAACTCTGTGAGAGGAGCAGGCGGTGCTAGTGGTGGAGGAGGCA
>NZ_JBIPPD010000122.1:0-9834 GCF_044368625.1 Flavobacterium sp.
TTAATCTCGAATGTGTAGCAACCATCAGCAGGTAAACTAATGGTTTGATTGAATGTCATGTTATCGGCATAGTTACTTCCTGAAGCAATTACAAGATTGTTCGCATTTTTAATAGACCAACTTGTATCTTCACCATAATTATCGGTATTTAATTGAAAAACAACTTGGGTAGTTTGAAACGAGCTTACGGTAGTGAATGTTTTCGAACTTGAATTATCATTATTAGACTGATCGGCAACACCATTAGGACTTTCAATAACTGCATTAAAAACATTGACACCATTAGCAACTGTTAACGTTCCAATCGCGACATCTGTACTTTGTCCTTGCGACAAGCTCCCCGTCCAATTGAATGTTGTTTGTGGATTTGAATTCAAATTGTATTTCAAAGTTGCCGATGTTAATGTATTGGTTCCGCTATTGGTGATTTTAATAATTGGATTAATTTGATTTCCGCATAGAGGTGTATTGATTCCGTTGATATCTACCTTTGCATTTATTGCAAAAACCTGTGCTGTAGGATACACATCTGTAGTCATTGCGTTCGTATTGGATGGATCAAGCCAATCCTTTAAACGTGTTGCTGCTGTTGTACCTGTATTCCACGAAACATCCAATCTTCCATAATCATCGGAACCTCCGTTATCCGTAATTCCGGTACAGGCTGCTGAACCTCTCCACAATTGACCAATTATCCGACCTTGATTATTAAAAAGTGGCGACCCCGACGAACCGCCCTCAGTTACTCCTTGAGTCCAATCATCTACCCGCCAATAATTTCCATCGTCATTAAAAGAAGTTGGCGCTCCATTATCGAGACATACTTTCATAATGGCTCCTGTGGGATGATGAATGCCGAAAACCGACGGAGGTGCAGTGGTGCTTCTGTCCCAGCCTGCCCAAGTTAGCTCCCAGGTTGATGGAATTGGGTTGTTTATTTGTACCAAGCAAAAATCAGATGCTGCACGTCTGGCTTTCAAAGTTGCACCACTAATTGTTAAATAGGTTGTGGTATTTGTGCTTGGCAAATTTTGAGCACAAACAGGATTTGGACTGATCCATTTGAAACGAAAAGACCACGTTGCTGGATTGGAATAACAATGGTTTGCGGTTAAAAAATAGGGCGTACCGTTGTTACTCGTATTGTTGATTAAAGCACCCGTGCAAAAACTATTGTTATTGGTTATCATTAATCCAACCGATTTTTTATTGATGTCTTTCAAAGTGTCAATACTTCCCATTACACAATCCACATCGTAGTTACATTTTCCAGCGGCATTCAAACCGTCGTCAACTCCTTTTAAATTCTCATCTGAAGTTCGGTAACCGTGGACAACTTTAAAAAGCTCTAATTTTCCTTTATTGATTTGACTTTTAGGCTCATAATATTCCAAGTAAATATCTGCTCCACTTACCAGCCACGTTCCTAAAACACGTTGTTCATTATTTTGTTTTGAATCGTAAGCACCTAACAAATCGGTTCTGGAATTGTTGTACAAATACAAAGTCGCTCCTTCAGGCATGTAGAAATCACTGAAAATAAAATTCATCGTTTTTGCACCTTTGGATTGAAAGCGAATGCGCCAAATGCGATCGCCGTTTTCAAGTGTGGTCCAAGATCCTGAATTAGTAAGATTATAATCCACCACAATTTCTTGACCAAAACGCCACGGTAAATCCTTACGTTGGTCGTTAATGGCATCTTCTTGGGTCAATTTTTCCAAATCAATTTCAGGAAGTACGATGGGAGTTAGCTTTGGCTTAGAATCTAAGCTCCAACTTACTGGTTGACCCAAATTGCTGACTTGTGATTTTGCTCCTAAAAGTGAAAAAAACATTAGGAAAAGTGCTATTTTGAATTTCATTTCATAAAATTTTTAAATTTTGTTGTAAAAATATAAAAATTAGCCTTCAAATTTTAAAATTTTGATTCTTTATCTTTGCAGAAAAATAACGATGCATTTTATATCAGAAGATTTGGAAAACTATGTGGCAACGCACTCTCAAAACGAGCCAGCACTTTTAGTTGCTTTAAACCGCGAAACCCATCAAAAAGTGTTGCAACCACGTATGTTGAGTGGCCATTTTCAAGGCCGGGTTTTAAGTATGCTTTCTAAATTAATTCGTCCGTTACACATTTTAGAAATTGGCACTTACACGGGTTATGCAACGCTTTGTTTGTGCGAAGGAATGCAGGATAATGGCACAATTGACACCATTGATATTAATGAAGAACTGGCGTGGATACAACAAAAATATTTTGATTTATCGGCGTGGAAACAGCAGATTAATCGGCATATTGGTGATGCTATTGAAATTGTACCAACGTTAGAAAAAAAATACGATTTGGTTTTTATTGACGCGGATAAAGAAAATTATTTGAATTATTTCGAATTAATTTTGCCAAAAATGAATGCTGGAGGAATTATATTGTCCGACAATGTTTTGTGGAGTGGAAAAGTGCTAGAAACTCCCGACCCAAAAGACATCAGCACTAACATTCTAGTAGAATACAATAAAAAATTACAACAAGACCCTAGAATTGAGACTGTTTTATTACCTATTAGAGACGGATTAACGGTAAGTCGCGTTTTATAAAGTGGCATCTAAATGTTCTCGATTCGGAAAGTAATGATCCCGAACTCGCTTGTAAACCTGTAGTACGAGAAGAGCCATCAAGATTCCCCATAAATAGCCGGCCAAAATATCGGCAGGATAATGTAAACCCAAATAAATTCGGCTATAAGCGAAAACTAAAGGCCAGAGAAACATGATTTCGATATACTTTACTCGTGTTTTTAAAACGGCAAATAGAAAAAAAGCTGCAGCCATAGAATTGGAGGCATGTCCGGATATAAAACTAAATGTATGACTGGTGTGAACCGCTCGTATAAGTCCATTTAAAGTAGGGTCACTTCCTGGACGAAGGCGTTCGAAACGGTATTTAAACAAGTGATTGGTTGTTTGATCGGTGATCAATAGGAGTAACGCAATCATTCCCAAAATCAATAACGAATGACGCCAGCCGTAATGCTTGAACACTAAATAGAGAATGATTAAAAATATCGGGATCCAATTGAACTGTTTAGTTACAAATAACCAAAATGCATCCCAAGTTTCGTTTCCTAAATTGTTAAGAAAAATTAAAACATCCCGGTCTAAATTTAAGAGAAATTCAACCATAATCTAGCGTTGTCTTTTAATAGGCCCCGTCAAATCGTCCAAATTTTCCTTGGCTTTTAAAATTTCGGAATCAATATCTGTCGTAATACTTTTTACATCGAGGGAAGAATTTGCTGTAAAATCTTCCTTTAAACCGTCCACATGTTCTTTCAAACCTTGAAATTCGGTATCAAAACCGCTCGTTAAACTTTTTTTATCAAAACCGTTTTCTTCGGCACTCTTGGTTATTTCGTTTTTGATTTCGTCGGTTGCATTTTTTAACTGAGTAATTCCTTTGGCCAGCGTTCGTGCAATTTCTGGTACTTTATCGGCACCAAAAAGCATAATAGCTATCAATATTATGACAAATATTTCCGAACCTCCTATTCCAAACATAATTTTTTATTTACGATGCAAAGTTACAAAGGAACTTAACTACAAATTGCGAATTAACACTTTTTTTATCAGTCAAATTTGGAGGGGGTTTGCTCTTTAGGCCACGTATTATTGGTTACATCAATGTCGGCGGTTTCCAAATCGGCATCCACAATTATTTTTATAATTTGTTTTGAAGTTGCAAAGGTACGTGTAACTTGAGCGTCGTTCATTTGCCAAACTTGAGCGGGAAAACGGTGTTTTTCGACAGTTCCATCAGCCAAAATTAAATCTACAAGTAATGGCATCACTAAACCTCCGGGTTTGTCAAAAGTAACTTGGTAAAAGTAATTTGGATTGTTGAGTGCTTCAATTTCTTTTTTTGTAAAATTAGCTTCTAAATATTCTTTTAAAGGCTTTATTTCTTTCACATTTGCTGATTTTGTTCGATCAGCACCTTCTAATTCGGTAGCATAAACCATTGGCCCCGTTAGATTAAATCGACGTCTTCTTGAGGGTTGCTCCACTTTAGTGCCTTCGGGCAATTTGTCTGTAACGGTAAATTGTTTTACCTCTTTGATACCGATATCATTATAATCCGTAGAATAAAACCAACCTCTCCAAAACCAATCCAAATCAACCGCAGATGCATCTTCCATTGTTCGGAAAAAATCCTCCGGAGTCGGGTGCTTGAACTTCCATCTGTTAGCATACGTTTTAAATGCATAGTCAAACAATTCAGGTCCCATAACGGTTTCACGCAAAATATTTAAAGCCGTTGCTGGTTTTCCATAGGCATTGTTTCCAAACTGTATAATACTTTCTGAATTGGTCATAATGGGTTCCAAACCCCTTTGATCTCCTTTCATATAAGGAACAATCAATCGTGCGGGACCCCGTCGGCTGGGGTAATTTTTCTCAAAAGTACGTTCTGCCAAATATTGTAAAAAAGTATTCAAACCCTCGTCCATCCAAGTCCATTGTCTTTCGTCCGAATTGACAATCATAGGAAAATAATTGTGTCCTACTTCATGAATGATAACGCTTATCATACCATATTTTGTTTGATCGGGAGTTTTACCGTCTGGTCCGGGACGTCCAAAATTCCAGCAAATCATGGGGTATTCCATACCTTGATCTTCGGCATTTACCGATACCGCTTTTGGATACGGATAATCAAATGTATAGCTTGAATAACTTTTTAATGTATGTGCTACCGCCCGAGTCGAATATTGTTCCCATAAAGGGTTACCTTCTTTTGGATAAAGTGATTCGGCCATAACCGTTCGATTGCCCAATTTGACTGCCATAGCATCATATATAAATTTTCGAGAAGTAGAGATTCCAAAATCCCGCACATTCTCAGCTTTCCATCGCCACGTTTTGGTTTGGTTTGAAAATCCTTTCTCTGCTTTTTCTGCTTCCTCTTGCGTGACAATTATTACCGGATTATCAAAACTTTTTTCGGCAAGAGCCAAACGTTTAAGTTGTTCGGCAGTAAAAACTTGTTCTTTATTTTGCAAAACGCCCGTAGCATTCATAATGTGATCGGCAGGAACGGTAACATTAACATCATAATTTCCGAAAGTCAGTGCAAATTCGCCACTTCCCCAAAACTGCATGTTTTGCCAACCTTCTACGTCATTGTAAACCGCCATTCTTGGAAAAAACTGCGCTAAAACATACAAATTATTGCCGTCTTTTTCGAAATGTTCATAACCGGATCGGCCTCCTTCGACCATATAATTATTGATATTGAACCACCATTTTATCGTAAAGACCATTTTCGAACCGTGCTTTAAAGGTTCTACTAAGTTAATTCGCATCATGGTTTCGTTAATGGTGTACGAAAGTGCTTTTCCTTTCTCGTCCGTAACCGACATGATGTTGAATCCTCGATCCGCAGGTTGTTCCAAATATTTTTTAGAAAATCCATTCACACTAATGGCATCATCCATATAGGAACTGCCTTTTTTCTTGGTAACTGAATTTTTATTACTTGAATTTTGATCCAACTGCAACCATAAATATTCAAGCGATTCTTTTGCATTGTTGTGGTAGGTGATGGTTTGTACTCCAGACAAACGGGCTAATTTGTCATCCAAGACGATGTCCATTTTATAATCAGCTTGTTGTTGGTAATATTCAGGACCGGGTGCTCCAGAAGCCGTGCGATACATATTGGGAGTGGCCATCAAATCGTACATTTGACGAAATTTATTGGTATCTAACTTTCCTTGTTGTTTTTCAGGAACTGTTTGTGCACAGACAATCGAAGCCGTTAACAACAAATAAATACTAGAAATACGGTATAACTTCATGTGGAACTATTTTTAAAAAGTTTTAAAAGTAAGCAAATAATTTTAAATTTTACTTCATACGAATGTTTTCAACAAAATAGTCTCCGGTGAAAATGTAATTTCGTTTTTTGTTGTAAAAATGGGTTTGTATGATGTTTTGCTGATCGGAATACAATTCCAACAATGCATTATTGAAAATTTTGAGTGTTTGAATTTTTTTCACGTCGTTGATTTTCAAGTAAAGGATAACCACATTATTTTCGATTTCTTTATTGTGAAAAATAATTTTTTTGTCATTTCCGTCGATTGCAACGCGGAGGTGTTTGATCATGTATTTTTCAAGTAAAACTAAATCTTCAGCAGTTTCCGATTTTTCGCCAATATTCGTTTTGGTTTTAAATTCGTATTCCAAGGCCAAATTTAAATCGTCGATAAAAATTCGAGCTGTAATTTCGATTCTTCTTTTTTCTGGTGCGATATCAACTTGATAAATGGAAACATAAAATTTGTGAAAATGAAACGAACTCAATACCGTGATTAGTAAAATACCTGACAGCAATATGTGTTTTTTACTCATGCTTCAAAAATACTATTCTTTTTTTAAATTCCTAAACTCTTGTTTTTTTTGCTCTAAAAATCGAATTAATTCAAAGTCGTTTGCTTGATTGATGAGTTCTTTTGATTTGGGATCACTTTCGCAGAAACTTAAAAAATAAACTTGTTCTGATTGCTCAATTTTCAACGTATTTCTGAAAAAATCGTCCGAAAATCTGTTTTTTACTACCACTGAAAATCTAGAAACATCTTTATTTCTCAACTTTTCCGCTTCACTTTTTCTAAAAGATCGCACTAACTTTCGACCAATTTTTGCAAAGTCCATCATATAGGTATCGTCCAGATATCCCGGCATTAGTTTATTGTCGGGCGTCGATTTCTCATCGTTCGTGTACAACTGGTCAATAGTTGCTAAATTATCAACATTTGCTGTTAATTGAGTAATTTTAATGTTATCACTGTCTTTTTTAAGGTCACCACTCAATGCATTAGGATTGATTACCACTTCATCCAAGGTAGCAACTTGGCTTTCAAGTTTTATTTTCAATACCTTAAATTTCAAGTCGGATTCTTTTAAAACAAGCACTTGACGTGGAAAATTGAATCCTGAAAACACTAATGTATCTTTGACACGAGCTAGAATTTGAAACGTTCCATCTTCGTTAGAAACGGCAGCTGTATTTGCGGTTTTATTAGTAACTAAAATATCATCAACCGACATCGCTTCAGAAATTAATTGACCTATTAAGATTTCTCTTGGCAATTTTTGAGCGGTCAAAGTGGTGCCTATTAGTAACAGAAAAAATAGTAATTTATTTGTCATCGTTTGGTAGGTTTTTGTTCTTTTCCTAATAATTATTTTTCAAAAGTAACGTCCTTATTGTTTAAATCTTTGAACTCTGTTGACAACCGGAATAAATTAAAGTCCATTCGTGCTTTATTCTTACTTTTAATGGCTTCGATCAAAACAGCATCGTAAATTGCATAATTTTTGAAACTACCCAAATATAAGGATTCAATTTCTAATTTTTCAGTAAAAAAATCTTCCGTGTAATAATAATCCAATTTTTCTAACAAAATTTGTTTTTCTTCTGCTTTTAGGGCTCTTTTAAGCATTGCTGTTCGTCCAGAAATCCAATTCATCAAAGGATCAAGGCCAATGGATCCGCCGGCCATTGTTCCTGCATATA
Source organism: Flavobacterium sp. (assembly GCF_044368625.1). GTDB lineage: Bacteria > Bacteroidota > Bacteroidia > Flavobacteriales > Flavobacteriaceae > Flavobacterium. Next base: position 7,583 of record NZ_JBIPPD010000122.1, read on the forward strand.
AGGATGGATAAAGTCCAGTAGCAGTTTGGAGTCGTCTTTCGGCAGGAGTATATTGTTTTGCCGATCGGGCCAAAATTCCTAAATCTACCGCATTAATTTTGGAATAGTTGCTGATTTCTACCACATCAAGTTGTTCTATTTTAGCGGTCATTTCAATGGAAATTGTTCCGTTGTTGTAATCCGATTCTTCTACAATTTTTCGCATGTAATCTAAAAATTCAGCAGAAAAAACCAATAAATCTTCCGGTTTTGCAAGGATTTCGAAACGTCCTTCTGCATCGGTAAACGTTTCTTTTTCATTGACCAAATTCACTACCCGAATACCGTTTAGTTTTGAATTTTTGACTGCAATTTTACCTTGAATAAGTTTCTGTTTCTGCGAAAAAGCAGGTACAAAAAAAAGCAAAAGCAGCAACATTAATAATTTACTTCGCATCTCGAATGGCTTTATAGTCAGACGCTAATTTAATCATAAAAAAAGTTATTAGAAAAGAATTGTCACCCTTTAATGCCTCCATAAATTTAAAATCTTCGACAATAAAATAATGAAAACCAACAATTTCTTCTTTTGGAATTTTGAGCGTTTCGACATAAAATGTTTCATCAAAAAGTCCGTCCAACTTTTCAAGACCAAACTGTTTTTTTTCAATCTCTACACCGTCTTTCAACATAGACGTTCGTCCCGAAATCGCGTTAAGCAATCCGTCCAAAGGAGAACTTGTAGCACCATACAATCGGCGTTCGGCGACTGTATATTTTTTAGCCGGTTTGGATAAAATTCCTAATGACACGGCATTGATTCGGCTGTGGTTGATAATTTCTACTTCGTCTAACATTGTTAATTTAGAAGTCATTTCTACATAAATAACTGCATTTTTGATGTCTTCAACTTCCACAATTTTTCGCATATAATCCAAATGATTTGCGCTAAAAACCAGTAAATCGTCCGCACGAACTTCCAAATTAAAAACACCATTTTCATCGGAAACTACCTCTTGCTCGGTACTCAAATTGATAACATGAACGCCGCTCGGTTTGGCATCTGCCACCCGAATGATTCCTTTAATAAGGGCACTTTTCTGTGCAAAAACAATGCTTTGTACAAAAAGTAAAACGATGATACTACTGCTTTTCATTTATTGATTTTTGGTTTTTGAACTCGCTGTACTTTTGAATCAAATAAAACAACATTTTATTGCGATCGCCAGCATCCATCATTTTTTTAAAATCGTCCGCGTCCAAGACATAGTAGGTAAATTCCATTAAATCATCGCCTACTATTTTTAGATTAGCAACCAACTCTTCTTCTGGAAATAGCGACTGAAATCGAAGCAAACGCTTTTGATTTCGCTCTAAAACCAGTTCTTTTTTCAATCGTTTTGTCTTTCCATTAATCGCATTAATAATTAGATCGACGGGTAGTGTACCGCCTAACAAACCTAATAGATGAATGGGTTTAAAATCGCCCGCTGTTTTCAATCGCCTTTCAGCTGGAGTGTAACTTTTAGCAGGTTTCGTTAAAATTCCCATATCAACAGCACTGTATGATTTTTTGTTTACAATTTCGACTTCGTCCAAAACAATGCGTTTGGCCTTCATGTAGACCCTAAACTCACTTTGAATAAAATCGGAATTTGAAACTATTTTACGTACATATTCCAAGTTGGGAGAAGCAAAATCAATCACGTCTTCCGGTTGAGCCAATAATGTAAACGAACCGTCCGCATTGCTTTTTACTTCTTGTTCCGTATTTAAATTAAGAATTAAAACATCTGCTGAACTCGCATCAGGAACAATTATCCGACCGTTCATCTGCTTTCTTGATTGAGCAGTTGACAAAGTGGATAAAAAAAACATTAGAAAAGGTAAAGTAATTTTTGTTCTCAAATAGACCCATTTACAAGTTTGCAATATATTGTAAATATATCGGTAAGAATTCCAAATTAAGTCCCAATAGGATTGTAAAAATTTGTTAATTAAAAATAATTCGTTTCAAAAATGACACGTAAGATATTTACCTTTGATTCAAATTTAATGTATGAAATCGCCATTAACGACACGTTTGCGTATGCAATTGAATTATCATCGAACACCGATGAAAACTATAAAATTGTGAGATAAACACCAATAAATAAAAGCGATACCCTATATGACCGCTAAAAAATCACTTTTACATATATGAAAAATTTAATTATAGCCAGTACTTCTACGTTACATGGAGGCGGGTACCTAGAGTACATTTTACCTGAGTT
>NZ_JBIPPD010000014.1:0-26920 GCF_044368625.1 Flavobacterium sp.
ATTCTATAAAATTATTGTTTTTATGGAACAAAGATTTTAAAAATCAGAGAAACATTATATTATGTTTTAAATTTTTTCAATTTTAAAAATTTATCAAATCTGTGTTGCAAAAAAATATTTTGTCTTTCAAAATCCTCAAATTCTATTTTTCTTAAAATCATTTGTAAAAATTTTTCTTATAAATTGTGGGTCTTTACCAAAATTCAGGACCAAGCCAATTTCACAGTCTGTTGCTTTTAAATAATTTAAAATTTGATTTTCGTGAACTTCAATTAAGTATTCAACTGCTTTAAGTTCAAGAATGATTAAGCCATTGACAATAATGTCGGGAATATATTCTCCGACCACTTCTTTTTTATAATAGACTATGAGTTTTTTATTACTTTCAACTTGATAACCTCTTTTCTTCAATTCTATGAGCATTGCATTTTGGTAGACTCTTTCTAGAAAACCATACCCAAGTTCATTATAAACATCGTAATAAATACCAATAATCTTTTTCGTCAGTTCTTGATGTGGAAAGTTCTTCATTTAAAAAATAATGTTTGGCGTTTAAATTTATTTTCTCAATTTTTACATTTATCTAATCGGTGTTCCAAATTTCAAATTTAAAAATAGAAAAGACATCAAGCAAAACTCAATGTCTTTTCAAATATATAAAAGTAAAACTTATTTTTTAATTAACCCCAAATCTACCAAACGTTCGTACAGAAATTCTCCTGCGCTAATATCGTCGTACAGTTTCGGATTTTCTTCATCGATGCAGTTTTCCAAGCAATCCAATTGCATATCGCTCACGGGATGCATGAAAAAAGGTACCGAATAACGGGAAGTTCCCCACAATTCTCTCGGCGGATTGACCACTTGATGTATCGTCGATTTCAGTTTATTATTGGTATGACGCGAAAGCATGTCGCCCACATTAATTACCAATTCGTCTGGTTCCGCAATGGCATCAATCCATTCGCCATTGTGGTTTTGCACCTGCAAACCGCGGCCTTGAGCACCCATTAGCAAAGTAATCAAATTGATGTCGCCATGAGCAGCAGCACGAATCGCATTTTCTGGTTCTTGGGTAATCGGGGGATAATGAATCGGTCTGAGGATTGAATTTCCTTCTTTTGCATATTTATCAAAATAAAATTCATCCAAACCAAGATGCAGTGCCAAAGCTCTTAAAACATAAATTCCTGTTTTCTCTAGCATTTGGTAGGCTTCTTTGCCTACTTTATTGAAATTTGGCAACTCCTTCACTTCCACATTATCGGGATATTCCGAAGCCCATTTTGAATCTTTGTCCACATACTGACCAAAGTGCCAAAATTCCTTGAGATCGCCTTCTTTTCGACCCTTGGCGTGTTCTTTTCCAAAAGAAACGTAACCTCGTTGGCCGCCGATTCCTGGAATTTCATACGAATATTTGGTTTCCAGAGGCAAGGCGAAGAAATTTTTAATCTCACCATACAATTCATCCACCAATTGGTCATCTAAAAAATGACCTTTTAAAGCAACAAAGCCAATTTCTTCAAATGCTTTTCCGATTTCATTTACAAATTTTTGTTTACGTTCCGGTTCGCCCGAAAGGAAATCACGCAAGTCAACACTAGGAATATTTTGCATACTCTTTAAAAATAAATGTTAATAACTTTGCTGAGGTTTTTACCTCTTTTACACAAAGGTATTAATTTAATTGAGATTAGGATTTTAAAAGTTATAAACAATCTTGTAATCTCAAGTGCACCTTTTTTTAGTAAATTTTAAACTAGAGACAAAATTCTATTTTTAATTGGGCGTTTCCCGACGCGTCTCGAGAAGTTTCGAGTTGACCCTCAAAGACGCTTGCAAACTTGACGCGACGCGGGATGCCCAAATAATTTTTGATGTCACGAAAAGTACTGATCTAAGTGATAAATATTCCATAACATTTTGACCCCAAACTGTTATTTTTTGCTATTTTTGGGTCGTTAAAAAAAACAACTCAACCTAGTCAACGAATTATGATTTTCGACAAAAAAAGTTTAAGTAACGAACAACTGATTGATTTATACAAGCGCATTTTAAAACCCCGATTGATTGAAGAAAAAATGTTGATTCTTATCCGACAAGGAAAAGTTTCCAAATGGTTCTCCGGAATCGGACAAGAAGCCATCGCTTGTGGCGTGACTGCAGTTTTAGATACCGACGAATACATCTTGCCAATGCACCGAAACTTGGGTGTTTTTACGGGAAGAAATATTCCGTTACACCGCTTATTTTCGCAGTGGCAAGGCAAGGCAAATGGTTTTACTAAAGGTCGGGATCGGTCGTTTCATTTTGGTACGCAGGAATTCAAAATTATCGGAATGATTTCGCATCTTGGACCCCAAATGGGTGTGGCTGACGGAATTGCTTTGGCAAACAAACTAAAGAAAAACGGCAAAATCACTGCGGTTTTTACTGGAGAAGGTGCCACAAGTGAAGGCGACTTTCATGAAGCTTTGAACATTGCCGCCGTTTGGGAATTACCCGTGATGTTTGTTATTGAAAATAATGGTTACGGACTTTCTACACCTACAAATGAGCAATACCGTTGCGAAAATCTAGCCGATAAAGGCGTAGGTTACGGAATGGAATCGCACATTATTGATGGAAATAATATTTTAGAAGTTTATAATAAACTATCAGAACTGAAAGCTTCGATGATTGAAACGCCACGTCCTGTTTTATTGGAATTTAAGACCTTTAGAATGCGAGGTCATGAAGAGGCGAGTGGTACCAAGTATGTGCCGCAAGAATTAATGGACATGTGGGCGGCAAAAGATCCTGTGGAAAATTTCGGCACTTTTTTGAAAACTGAAAACGTACTTTCTGACGAATTGGATGCGTCCATAAGAGCCGATATTAAGAAAGAAATTGATGAAAATTGGGCTATGGTTCAAGCCGAATCGGATATTGAGGCAACTTATGAAGGCGAGATGAACGATGTGTACAAACCGTATAGTTTCGAGGAATTTAAAGCTTCTGAAGAAATAGAAAATATCCGGTTTATTGACGCGATTTCTAACAGTTTGCGGGAGTCGATGGAGCGTCATGATAATTTGGTAATCATGGGTCAAGACATTGCTGAATATGGTGGTGCTTTTAAAATTACGGATGGTTTTGTGGCTCAATTTGGAAAAGAGCGCGTAAAAAATACCCCTATTTGCGAAAGCGCCGTAGTTTCTGCAGGAATGGGACTTTCCATAAATGGTTGTAAAGCTATTGTTGAAATGCAATTTGCTGATTTCGTGTCGACAGGTTTTAATCCGATTGTCAATTTATTGGCAAAATCGCATTACCGCTGGTTGGAACATGCCGATGTAGTAGTGCGAATGCCTTGTGGCGGAGGAACTCAAGCGGGACCTTTTCACTCTCAAACCAATGAGGCGTGGTTTACCAAAACGCCGGGACTGAAAGTGGTTTACCCTGCTTTTCCAGCTGATGCAAAAGGTTTGCTGAACACCGCCATTAATGATCCGAATCCGGTGATGTTTTTTGAACACAAACAATTGTACAGAAGTGTTCACCAAGATGTCCCTAAAAATTATTACACCATTCCGTTTGGAAAAGCAGCTTTGTTGAAAGAAGGAACTAATGTCACGATTATTGCTTTTGGAGCAGCGGTACATTGGGCTTTGGACACGCTAAAAAATAATCCAGAAATCAGTGCGGATTTACTTGATTTGAGAACTTTACAACCTTTGGACACCGAAGCCATTTTTGAATCGGTGAAAAAAACGGGTAAAGCAATTATTTTGCAAGAAGACACACTATTCGGAGGAATTGCCAGCGATATTTCGGCGATGATTATGGAACATTGTTTTGAATATTTAGATGGACCTGTGAAAAGAGTGGCCAGTTTAGATTCTCCTATTCCTTTTACAAAAGCCTTGGAAGACCAGTTTTTGAGCAAAAGCCGATTTGAAGCAGCTTTGAAAGAATTGGTAGCATATTAAATAAAGAATTATAAAAAAAAGAAAGGGAAACAGAATACATGATTCTGTTTCCCTTTTTTTTTGAAAAACTATAATTAGAGGTTGAAAGCATAAAAAAGAGTTTAAACCACACGAATGCGGTTTAAACTCTATTTTAAATACGTTTTAGTCCGACGATTTTTTTCGCATCATTCGCATGTTCAGCATTTCTACTGCCAAAGAAAAAGCAATAGCAAAATACAAATATCCTTTAGGAACAGCTCCTACTTTTTCGCCCAGTAAGGTCGCATCGGACAAGTGCATACTTTCGGTAATTAGCATAAAACCAATTAAAATCAAGAAAGCCAAACCTAAAATTTGAATTGAGGGATTTGCATTTACAAATTTCCCTACGGGAACAGCAAAAAGCATCATCACACCAACCGAAATTACTACCGCTGTAATCATAATATACAATGCACCTTCAACGCCATTGGTCATACCAACCGCAGTTAAAATCGAATCGACAGAGAAAATTAAGTCAATCAGCAAAATTTGAAAAATTACGTTGCCAAATGATTTTGTAGCCGAACTTTTCATCGTAGCTTCTTCATGGCCTTTATGATCTACTTTTTCGTGGATTTCTTTGGTGCTTTTATAAATCAAAAACAAACCTCCTAAAAGTAAAATTACGGCTTGACCGGTAATGTTTCCGCTGAACCAGCCGATATCGAAGGTATACCAAGGCTCTTTCATTGCAATCAAAAGTGTGATTCCAAAAAGCATTGCAATACGCATAAACATTGCTAAAAATAAACCTATTCTCGTGGCGCGTTTTCTTTGTTCTTCGGGTAATTTTCCTGTGACAATGGATATAAAAATAATGTTGTCAATTCCCAAAATAATTTCCAAAAACGTCAAGGTTAATAAGGCTATCCAAGCGTCCGGTTGTAAAAATACTTCCATTTTGTAAGAGTTTAAAGTTTAAAGTTTAATGTTTAGAGTAATGAGTTTAGATGTAAGAGTTTGGAGTGTAGCGTTTAAAGTGGTACGTTTTTAGGAGCAATCGCAAAGATAGTGTCTTTAAAATCATTTTTTTTATAACCTAAAACCTATAACTTACAACTTATTTTAACTTCACCACAGTTCCTATTTGTTTTTCGGCATTGCCTACCACGTTAAATTCAAATGTATAACTGTCTTTTGACGTGCTTAAAATTTTAATAGAAACCGCTTTTTTCTCCGCTTGATTTTTCGGATTTATTTTTTGAATAACGTATTCACAATCATTAATCCATCGTATCGAAGAGGTATCTGATTTTCCTTCAAAAAAGTCAATCTCCTGATTTTCAGTTCGAACAAATGTTGTACTTTTTTTGACACCGTCGATTTCTAATTCGAATTTAAATGTACCCGTTTTAAAATCAGCACATTTTCGCTCTGGCGTTTCAAAGCAGGAGTATAAAAGAAAAAGGAATGCGAATGGAATAATTTTTTTCATAATGTATGTAAAGGCTAAAAAATCTTGATATCGTATTGTGCTAACAATCCTGGAATGCCTTGCAAACCAAATCGCGCTTTTTTTAAAATGGTATTTTCTGGGTTAATTTGGTAGTTTGAAGCCGTTGTAAAATCACATCCAGACAAGTCGGCGTCGTTAAAAACAGCTCTTTCCAAATCGCATTGGTCAAAAACAGCTTGTTTTAAAACCGTTCCCGCAAAGGAGGTTTCTTTCAACGAACAATTTATAAAACGTGTTTTAGGCATTTTTTTATGTGCAAAAGATGTAAAATCCAACATACAGTTTTCAAAATTTACTTCGAATAAAAAATCGGTACACGTATGGAAAGCAATTCCGAGTACTTTGCAATTTTTGAAAATCACATTTTTCACACTCGTTCCCGTAAGCCCTAACATTGATAAATTACAATCTGTAAATTCACAATCCAAAAAAGAACAGGAAAGAAAAGCCGTATTGGAAAAATCACAATTTTTGAAAATACAATTCTCAAATTCGCGTGAAGATACATTTTGTCCCGTATAAATGACTTTGTCAAAATTTTTATGGAGGTGAATCAGGTCTTTCATTTGCGTTAAAATAAACTATTAGTAATTTTTAGCAATCCTTTGAAAGCCAAAATTACACCGCCAATACAAATTGCAATTCCCAATATCAAAATAGCCCAATACAAAGGTTGTTGCTGATTGATAAATGCAAAATGGATGACCGTTGGGCCAATAAACAGTAGCGGTACCGCACTTGCTACAAATACAACGCCTCTATTCAACCCTTCTTTTTTGGTGTCCATAATTTTATATTTTTAAAAATGCATTTACCGCATTTCGAACGCTCCCGTGTTGGATTAGTAACTTCTTGGCATCGTCGTGCGAAACGCCAATTTCTGCCATAATCATTTGAATCCCGCGTTCTACAAGTTTGTCGTTACTCAGCTGCATATCCACCATTTTATTGCCTTTGACTTTTCCCAACCGAATCATTGTTGCCGTAGAAATCATGTTTAAAACCAACTTTTGAGCAGTTCCGGCTTTCATTCGAGAGCTTCCGGTTACAAATTCAGGACCTACAATTACTTCTATGGGAAATTGTGCGGTTTGCGAAAGCGGACTTCCTGCATTGCAACTGATGCTTCCCGTAAGAATCTGATTTTCATTGCATTTTTCCAAACCGCCAATTACATACGGAGTAGTACCCGAAGCTGCAATGCCAATAACAACATCCTTTGCGGAAATGTGCTGCTGCTGCAAGTCAATCCACGCTTGATTTCGGTCGTCTTCGGCCCGTTCTACCGCTTTTCGAATGGCTTTGTCTCCACCTGCAATAATCCCATTTACCAAATCAAAAGGAACGCCAAAAGTGGGAGGACACTCGGATGCATCTACAATTCCCAAACGTCCAGAAGTTCCTGCACCAATATAAAACAACCGACCGCCGGCTTGAAGTTGAGCAACAATTTGGTTTACTAAAAGTTCAATTTGTGGCAACGCTTTTTCAACGGCAAACGGAACCGTTTTATCTTCCGCATTGATATTGAAAAGTAGTTCGGCAACCGACATTTGTTCCAAATGGTCGAAGGCAGAGGATTGCTCGGTGGTTTTGATGAATGTCATGCGGCTTTATTCATTAATTTTCGAATGACCAAAGTTACTTAATTCTATCGAAATTTAATGTACATGTGGAGCATCAATTCCTAAAAAATACGCCAACACAATTCCGATGGCAATCATCGATAGTTTGGCTAAATTAAACTTGTGGTTTTCGCTACTTTCAAAAATGATGCTGGACGAAATATGAAATAAAATGCCAATCACAACCGCCGTTATTTGAGCGTGGTATTCGTCGAAAAAAATCGCATAATTCGCCGTCAAAGTTCCCAAAGGCGTCATCAATGCAAATACAATCATAAAAATAAAAATGGCAGTTTTACGCAATTTAGTATTCAAGAAAAAAGAGGTCAAAATAACGGCAATAGGCAAATGGTGAATGGCAATTCCCCACGCCAAATCAGCATGATTACTGACAGGAAAACCTTCTAAATAGGCGTGAATACACAAACTGATGAACAGCAGCCACGGTGTTTTTTCAAACGTATCATGGCTGTGAACATGACCGTGCTCGGCACCTTTAGAAAAGAATTCTAAAATTATTTGGAACAAAATTCCCAACATGATAAATATACCTACTGCGGATTGTTCGTGCGAATCTTCGGCGGAATGATACACTTCAGGAAGCAAATGCATTACCGTAAGCGACAGCAAAAACGAACCACTAAAAGCCATCAACAGTTTTAAATAATTCTTCTTTTTGGGTGTGAAAAATAAGGCAATTGCATAACCAATTAAAACCGATAATAAGGGAAGAATGCATATCATTAATTCTGTAAAAAAAATATTTTAAAGGAGGTTATCTTTTGATAAAAAAAATAAACAGTTGATCGTCAGTTCTCTATACTCTAAGTTCTATACTCTAAACTCTTAACTCCAAACTCTACTTAAAAAGCATAATCAAACGCTCACTTTCTTTTTTATGAAATTTTTTCAGCTTGTAATCGCCAAAAGTATCCAATAAATAAATTCCAGCTTCTTCCATCATTTGTGCAAAATCTTCCAACGTTAAAGCACGTACTTTCTCGACAAAATGATAGGCTTGGCCTTTATCTTCAAAGTTAATGTCTTTTACAATAAAACCATCAAGTACTTTTCGCTGAATGTGAAAGTCGATTCCATCTACTGTTTTGAGTTCTTCTGCTACCAAATTTTCAATAACTTGGTGAACATTCATAAAATCGATTACGGCAAAACCATATTCCGTCAAACTTTCGTGAATAGCTTTTAACGTCTTGAAATTATCATCTTCGTTTTCGAAATAGCCAAAACTGGTAAACAAATTCAATATGGCATCATATTTTTCACTACAAGTTTCTCGCATATCGTGTACGGCAAAATGCAGTTTTTCGTTCTCCAATTTTTTTGCTTCGGCAATGCTGTTTTCGGATAAATCCACTCCTGTAACATCAAATCCAATTTCGTTTAAATAAATGGAATGTCTACCTTTTCCGCAGGCCAAATCCAAAATTTTAGCATCTTCGGGCAAATTCAAATAATGAACAATGTTGTCCATAAAAGTTTGTGCTTCCTTGTCGTCTCGGTCTTTGTACAAAATGTGGTAATAAGGTGTGTCGAACCATGAAGAGAACCAACTTTCTGCGGTTGCACTTGATTTTGCGGATTCGGAATAAGGTAATTTAGACATTTATCGATTTCAATTAATTCAAGTCTGCAAATTTAGTCTATTTTTGCAGAATATAATTAAAAAACAGTTTCCCTTTTGGGTAATTTGAATATGGAAAATTTTAAAATGGTGGCCAAAACTTTTTTTGGCTTTGAAGATATTTTGGCAAAGGAACTCATACAACTTGGCGCTCAGGATGTAGAACAAGGCGTGCGAGTGGTTACTTTTAAAGGCGATAAGGGTTTTATGTACAAAGCCAATTTGTCGTTGCGAACAGCATTGAAAATATTGAAACCGATTTATTTTTTTCGAGCTACAAATGAAGAAACCTTGTACAAAGGCATTCAAGGCGTAAATTGGTCCAAATTTATCAATTCCAATCAGACTTTTGTAATAGATGCCACGGTACATTCGGATCGTTTTAATCACACGGAATTTGTAGCCCAAAAATGTAAAGATGCCATCGTAGATCAGTTTCGAACGCGAACTGGACAACGACCAAGTATTGATAAACAATATCCCGATTTGCGAATTAACATTCATATTGACAAAGAGCAGGTTTCGGTTGCATTAGACACTTCTGGAAATTCTTTGCATCAAAGAGGGTATCGAACGGCTACTAATATTGCTCCAATTAATGAAGTTTTAGCCGCTGGAATATTGCTGCTTTCGGGTTGGGATGGCAAAAGTGATTTTATCGACCCCATGTGTGGTTCGGGAACTATTTTGGCAGAAGCCGCAATGATAGCCTGTAATATTCCGGCAAACATCAACCGAAAAGAGTTTGCTTTCGAAAAATGGAACGATTGGGACAATGATTTGTTTGACCAAATAGTAGATTCTTGTTTGAAAAAAGTACGCGAATTTCATTATACAATTACAGGCTACGACAAAGCGCCATCAGCAGTTTTAAAAGCCAAAGACAATATTAAAAATGCCAATTTAGATGATTACGTAAAAATTTCGGAGCAAAACTTTTTTGATACCGAAAAGAAAACAAAAGGTCCGCTTCACATGGTTTTTAATCCACCGTATGGCGAGCGTTTGGACATCGAAATGGAACGCTTTTACAGAGAAATTGGCGACACGTTTAAGCAAAATTATCCGGGCACAAATGCTTGGTTCATCACGGCTAACTTGGAAGCTTTGAAATTTGTAGGTTTGAAACCTTCTCGAAAAATCAAATTGTTCAACGGAAGTTTAGAAGCACGATTGGTAAAATATGAAATTTACGAAGGAAGCAAACGTACAAAATTTGCTTCGCCAGTTCGCCAAGAAGGCTCGGATCCACAAATAGAAGAATAAAAAAAAACGTCTTATGAGTTTAAAAGTAAAAGCATTTATCTTGCAATTGATCAGTTTTGCAACATTATTCATTATTGTCCGGTATTTGTTGGCCAATTATACCAACCTAGAAGGTATGTGGATTTCAATAACCGCCTTTGTTTTAGGGACTATTTTGGCTCCCCAATTTCAAGCCGTTAAAACAAAAGAAGGTGATAAAATGTTTATGAAATGGATTTTTATGAAGGATGTAAAGGAAATAAAGTAAAGTTTTCAGTTTCAGTCTCAGTTTACAGTTGGGAGTGTTGAGTTGGGAGTTTTTAGTTTTCAATAGGGAGTTTCGAGTGGAACTTATTTTGAACATGTTAAATCATTATTTAAACATACAACCCACAACCTACAACTTCCTCTCAATTTTTTTCTTGTAAATTGGAATAAAATAGGTTACGGTATAATTGAAACCTACTCCAAAATCACCCTCATAGGTTCGGTTGAATCCCGGAATAAATAAATTATCGAATCCACCCGGTTTTTGGTTACTCGTCAAGCGGCTGGCACGAACTGAAAATCCAACAAAGAAATTATCAAAAACCCTTGTTTTTACACCCGCCACCACTTCAATCCATTGTGCGGATAAACCGTCAAATTTTTGCCCCGAAGGAGTTTCAGTATCTTCTCCAAAATAGGGATGGGGGTTGTAAATTTCAAAACTGTTGATTTCTTGGCTAAAAGTACTCAGACCGTACCGTAAACCTACACTGATGATGTTTTCTAAATCCAACCAATTTTCGTGGGCATTGTAATCAAAACCAACTTTAAAATAGGTTCCTTTTGTGGTAAAATTGATTTGGTCATCGTCCGTAGTTTTATTTTCATTACCCAATTCGCCTGCTAAAAAATATTTTTTGCTCAACCGATAATCAGCCACAAGTTCGAGACCTTGGTAATCGCTGTCGTACAGAGTTCGGGCAATTTTGGAAATATCAGCACCCACACGAATACCGTAACGTTCTATTTTTGGAGGAACGACCACGCTGTCCTGTCGTTGTGCTTGACTCATAAAACAGCACAAAATCAAGAGTGTACTAAAATAAAATTTTGATATGTGCTTCATTTTCATCATTAATTTGGGATTGAATTACCTCAATGTCACTGATCCAGTTTCCCGCAGTAACATTTGGTACATTGTTTAAAATAAACGGATCTCGAAGTGGATCTCCGAATAAATCAAATAACGATTTAAAACCGCAAGCACGAGAAATATATACTTTGTTTTGTATATAATTAATTTCTAAAATATCAGTCCGATCGTTGGTACTGTCGTTATCATCAGCGTTTAAGATCAATCTGTATTTAGTCGAATTTTGATTGACACGTAAAGGCAAATAGACGACTGTATCGTTCCAAGTAGTCTCTCCTCTGCGGTTTAGAAGTGGTTTGTTATCTAGAACTCCTTCTCCAATTATCTTTAGTTTAGTTGTTTGCCGCACCACAGACACATTATTTTTATTGAAAAACTTTAGTACCAATCGGGGTGTAGTAGGAGTAGCGGGATCGCAGATATCATCTTTTTCGCAAGCGGCAAAAAAGAAACTCACAAACAGTAAACCAGCAATTATTTTTTTCATTTCAACTTTTTTAAGTGCCAATTAGATTTTTAATTTACAATTTAACGGCGTTTTTCCAGCAAAACTACATTTTCCACGTGATGCGTTTGCGGAAACATATCCACAGGTCGTACCCGAGTTACCATATATTTTTCGTCCATCGAAGCCAAATCTCTTGCCTGTGTCGCCGAATTACAACTGACATACACCACTTTTTCTGGCGCAATTTTTAATATTTGTTCGATTACGTCTTTGTGCATTCCGTCTCGCGGCGGATCGGTAATAATAACGTCGGGTTTTCCGTGTTGTGCAATAAATGCTTCGTTGAAAACTACTTTCATATCACCAACAAAAAATTCGCAATTGGAAATTCCGTTTCGTTTTGCATTTTCTTTTGCGTCGGCAATAGCTTCAGGAACAGCCTCAACACCTATTACTTTTTTAGCTTTTCGTGAAACAAATTGTGCAATGGTTCCCGTTCCGGTATACAAATCATACACAATTTCGTTTCCTGTTAATCCAGCGAAATCACGGGTAATTTTATACAATTCATAGGCTTGTTCCGAATTGGTTTGGTAAAACGATTTGGCATTTATACTAAAGTGCAAACCTTCCATTTCTTCCAAAATGTAATCCCGACCTTGGTACAGATGTACTTTTTGATCGTAAATCGTATCGTTGGGTTTTCCATTGATAACGTATTGCAGCGAAGTAATTTCAGGAAATTGTTCCGTGATGAAATTTAAAAGCAATTCCCGATTTTCTTTTTGTTCTTCAAAAAACTGAATCAAAACCATAATTTCACCTGTCGAAGCTGTCCGAATCATCAAGGTTCGTAAAAGACCTTCGTGGTTTCTGGGATTGAAAAATTCCAAGTTATTGGCTATTGCAAAATTTCGAATGGCATTCCGAATGGCATTCGAAGGATCTTGCTGCAAATGGCATTTTTGGATGTCTAAAATTTTATCCCACATTTTTGGAATGTGAAAACCCAATGCATTTTTATTGTCGATTTCTTCAGTGCTGTCGAGTTCTTGCTCGGTCATCCAGCGGGCATTTGAGAAACCAAATTCCATTTTATTGCGGTAAAAAAATTGTGCTGATGAACCCAAAATCGGTTCAAATTCTGGAAGATCGATTTTTCCAATGCGTTGCAAATGATTTTTCACTTCATTTTGTTTGAAAATCAGTTGCTGTTCGTATTTCATGTTTTGCCATTTACAACCGCCACAAACACCGAAATGTTCACAAACGGGTTCCGTCCGAAATGCTGAAAATTCATGAAAACGAACAGCTTTTCCTTCATAATAAGATTTTCTTTTCTTGAAGGTTTGCACATCAACAACATCTCCCGGAACAACATTGGGAATAAAAACCACTTTACCATCAGGTGCTTTGGCTACCGAAACCCCTTTGGCTCCAGCATCTAAAACTTTTACGTGGTTGAATACAATTTTAGGGGTACTTTTTCTAGACATGGGGCAAAAATAAGTTTTTATTAGATTTTAAATTCATAAATTGAAATATTTTCTAAAAATGAAACGAAATTAAAGTATTTATACGATTTTTGTACACTGGATTTTAATGTAACCAATCTTATAAAGACATGAAACTCTATTCGCAACTCTCTAAAATTAGCTTTTTAAAAAACCGCTATGTAGCTAAATTCTTGTTTGTTGCATTCTTAGGAATTTTTGTTCCAATAATAGGATTGCTCTTTTTTGTGATTTACATGAAGAGTTATTTTGCTCCGTTAGATTTATTTTTAATCGCTTTGACACTGACGGTTTTGGGTACTTTAGTGATGACTATAATTGTAAAAATATTAATGTTGCCCGTTCTAAAAGCAGCTACTTCATTATTAGAATACGAAACCAGTCTTACCGTTCCAAACTTGCCTCTTGATTACACGGATGAAGTGGGAGTAATGCTCAAAAATATCCAAAACATTATTCATTCGAATCAGAAATTGCTGACTGAGAAAAAAGAATTGTGCCACGCATTGACTACTGATTTGAGAAATCAAACATTGAAAACTGAAGGATTTATTGCCACTATTTACAACCAATCGTCGAGTGATGAAGTAAAAAGTTTAGCTACAGCGGCTGTACAATCGCTAAAGCAGCAAATCAATTTTGTAGATACGTACGTCGAAGTTTTGGTACAAGAAGAATTGATCAATAAACAACCCATAAAAGTCCGTAAAGTAAACTTACAAGAACTTTTTGAAGAAGTAAAGCTCAAACGAACTGCACAATTAGAAGCTAAAAAAATAACCATTAATTTCAAGATTACGATATTCAGAGTACGCTTAAAAGTTAGCAATACCTTATTGATACAAGCTCTTGGTTATCTTGTAGATAATGCAATCAAGCACGCTCCGGAAGGGACTAAAATTGAGATGAGTACAGAAAAAAACCGAGGCAAGTTGATGATACAAATTTCCGACAACGGACTAGGTTTTGAAACCCGACAAGCGGATGAGATTTTTAGTAAATTCCACCTTTTAAGTGAAAGAAATACGGATTACGTACCTAGCACTGGTGTTTATCTCGCCCGTCAAATTATAGAACGCTTTGGCGGAACCATTGCCGCGGAAAGTGATGGAGCGAATCGCGGAGTACGGTTCACTATAACGCTAAAATTGTACAGATAAAATAGTTTAAATTTTAATCAATAAACAGCATTAATTTTGGTGCTGTTTTTTTTTATTTAAAAAGAGCTCTTACCTACTGATGATTTTTTTAACGCTGCTTAATTGGCTGTTAAACTTCCCCCAAACCGCTTTTTATTTCAAGCGATTACAACTATATTTGAGTGAATCAAAAAAAATAATTACTATGAAAAGAAATGCAACGGCCTTATGGAAAGGCACATTAAAAGAAGGAAATGGCGTATTGACAACCGACAGTAAAGTATTGGATAATGCTCAATATTCGTTTAAAACACGCTTTGAAAGTGGCATAGGAACCAATCCCGAAGAGTTAATTGCAGCCGCACATTCAGGTTGTTTTACAATGCAATTGACCGCTTACATTACCGAAAAAAAATATGATATTGAAAGCATTGAAACAGAATGTGCCATTGATTTTCAAGACGGAAGCGTGGTAAGTTCGCATTTAACTGTTCGCGGAAAAATACACGATATTACCAACGATGAATTTCAAGAACTGGTTACTAAAGCAGAAACTTCTTGTCCAATATCCCGATTAATAGACACTAAAATTACATCAGAAGCCACACTTTTGTAGGGAATCCAATTTTATTTTAAATCTCATTGTGCCGAAACAGGCATAATGAGATTTTTAAATTTACGAAATCCGCATTTTTTGACTAAATAATTACTAAATTTGGCACAAATAGGGATGATTTCTCTCCCATAAGTAGGAATAAAGACATATTAAAATAAAAATCAGAATCAAATGGAAGTTTTAGCCACTAGCACTTCACAAGAAATTATTAATTTAGAAAATAAGTATGGCGCTCACAATTACCATCCACTTCCCGTGGTTTTGAGTAAAGGTGAGGGAGTTTACGTTTGGGATGTAGAAGGTAAAAAATACTATGATTTTTTATCGGCTTATTCTGCAGTCAATCAAGGACATTGTCACCCAAAAATTGTGAATGCAATGGTGAAACAAGCCGAAACATTGACGCTAACTTCTCGTGCTTTTTTCAACGATCAACTAGGTCCTTACGAAGAATATCTGACAAGCTATTTTGGTTTCGATAAAGTGTTACCAATGAATACTGGGGCTGAAGCAGTTGAAACAGCTTTGAAAATTACCCGTAAATGGGCTTACGAAGTCAAAGGTATTCCAGAAAATCAGGCCTTGATTATTGTGGCTGATGGAAATTTTCACGGGCGTACCACTACAATTATATCTTTTTCAAACGATACCAATGCTCGAAAAAACTTCGGACCCTACACAGAAGGATTTATTTCAATTCCTTACAATGATGTAAATGCTTTAGAAGAAGTTTTAAAAAATAATTCGAATGTAGCGGGGTTTTTGGTCGAACCAATCCAAGGAGAAGCGGGTGTTTTTACCCCGGATGACCTCTATATGATGCAAGTTAAAAATGTATGTAACCAATACAATATCCTTTTTCTGGCTGATGAAATTCAAACAGGGATTGCTCGAACCGGTTCCCTTTTGGCAGTTTGCGGAAATTGTTCATGCGAAAATGCTTGCGAACGCCAAGAAACCTATGCAAGACCGGATGTTTTGATTTTAGGTAAAGCCATTTCGGGCGGTGTGTATCCCGTTTCGGCTGTTTTAGCGGATGATGCAATTATGAATGTAATCAAACCCGGACAACACGGCTCTACATTTGGTGGAAATCCCCTTGGCGCTGCAGTTGCTATGGCAGCTTTGGAAGTAACAAGAGACGAAAATTTAGCACAAAATGCACGTCGACTGGGAGTTTTTTTCCGAGAAAAAATGCAAGAATACGTTAATACTTCCAATATTGCAACATTAGTTCGAGGCAAAGGTTTGCTAAATGCCGTGGTAATCAACGATACAGAAGACAGCGACACCGCTTGGAACATTTGTATGCGACTTCGGGACAACGGACTTTTAGCCAAGCCAACACACGGAAACATTATCCGGTTCGCACCTCCATTGGTAATGACCGAAGCGCAATTACTCGACTGTACACAAATCATTATTGATACATTAAAGGAGTTCGAAAAATAGTGTTAAGTGGCAAGACCAAAGTATTATTGCAAGAGTGTTAGTTTTTGATAATGAGTTTTTTGCATTTAATTTCTGTAACGTAATGTTGGTTTGCTAAAAAAAACACATGAATTATTTGGAAAATTATAACAACAAAAAAATCCGCTATACATATTTGTACAGCGGATTTTTAATTTCTTCATAAAAACTATTGCCCTTGTGCGGCTTGCATTTCTTCAACCCAATTTGTCATAAATTCTTCGCCTAAATACAATACTACACCTACAGCAAAGATTGTGATAATACTCAATATTATACCGATAATGGCAAGAATTCTCCCTGTTTTAACATTGCTATATCCATCATAAATTGAGGGGTTAGTTTTATAAATTGCACTATCTTTTTTAGCAAGAACTAAAGAAATAATTCCGAAGATAAGACCACCTCCGTAAACCCAACAAGTAATAATAGAAAAAATTCCTAGGATCAGGACTACGGTTGCATTAGGTAATTTTTGTTTTTCCATGTGTAATATAATTTTGGTTATTAATTGGTTAATTTATAAAGGTAAGCAACAATCATTATAAAGGCGTTTACAACGGCAAATGGAACAATCAATTTGTGGTAATTCCGACGCTTATCTATAAAGTGCAATGCAATGAATATGAATAACGGAATTGTGGTGTAAATAGCGGGAAACATTTGAAAGGCTTCGGTAAAATCACCTTTGCAAACCATAACAAAAGCTCTTTGCATACCACATCCTGGGCAGTCTATGCCAAACAATTTTTTACTCATACAAGGAATCATAAAATCTTCTAATTTCAAAATCGTTTCTTTTACTACAATTTTACAAAATAAATGTAAACTTTCGATTTTTTCTGTGTTATTATTTTTAAGTTAAGTACTTTTGAAACATAAATTGGCTTTTTTCTGTAAAGCGTTTTTAATTATAAAACTTTTTCGATGAAAAAATTATTAATTCCCGTACTCCTCATTGCTGCTGCTTTTTTGTTGTATGAACAAAGTAAAGAAACACCAAATGTTTATCTAACAGCGCTTTCAATTGTGGTTTTTATGTTTTTATTATTCAAACTCAATGCGCGAATTCCGCATAAAAATTCAAATCCCAATGAATCAGACGATGTTTAATAAAGGCGACAAAGTAACCGTGCTTGATGATGCAATGGACGGTACGGTAACTGCAGTCAATGGCGACCAAATTTCAGTACTTACAACCGATGGATTTGAGTTAAAATTCAGCGGTAAAGAATTGCTTAAAATCAACAGTGATGAGCTAAAAATGGGGCTTTCAGTTCAGAATGTTTCCCAAATTTTGAAAGAAAAAGAAATTCCAAAACCCCGCTCTTTTGTCAAAGAAAAAAAATCTAAAAAGGAAGTTGCTGTTCCTGAATTTGACTTGCACATCGAGAAACTCGTAAAAAACTTTCGAGGTATGAATAATTACGAAATTTTAACCTTGCAAACCGAAACGGCACAACGTCATATAGAATTTGCCATCCGAAACCGAATTCCCAAGATTGTCTTTATTCACGGAGTAGGTGAGGGTGTTTTAAAGGCCGAACTCGATTTTTTATTGGGTCGATATGATTCGGCTACCTTTAAAGATGGCAACTATCAAAAGTATGGTTCAGGTGCCACGGAAGTGTATTTTAAACAAAATGTGTAAGAAAAACCAACTTGTTTTCACAAAAATAAAACCCATTAAAATGTATTTTTTAATGGGTTTATAGTTTAAATGTACTACTTTCTTGAAGAAATTTAATTCGTAGTTTCAAATTCTCCAAAAATAAAGGCATTGCCTAAATCTCTTTTCAAAGTTCCCTTGGCTAAACGTACGTTTTTCAAAACAATCGTGTGTTTAAAACCGTTATCTGATTCCAAAGAAGTGACTTCAATTATCCCACTGACTTCTGGTACACCATTTTCTGCAACAAAAGTTTCTAAAATTGGTGGTGCAGCGGGCGGTGTATTGGCACAAAAATAATCGTTGTTTAAAGTAGCAAAGGTCGTATCGAAAAACAAATGACTCAAAATGGTCGTGCTCGAAAACTCTCGCCGTTTAACTTCGGGTGCTCCAGAAAACAAAAAGGCAGCATCTGCATCCGATAAATCCAAAACAAGTGCTTGTGCATTTTGATATTTGAATAAAAAAGTATTGTTACCTTCGCCTTCGCAGGAATTAACATTTGGAAGACCCGCAAAATTGGTAAACGGAGTTGCTGGAGTTTGATAAGCGATTTGCGTAAACGCTTCATTGATTTGATTGTTTTCATCTCCCAAACTAAATTTCAAATCACTGAAAACCAACGTGTGTAAAAAGTGGGTAATCTGGGTCGCTCCATTGGCATCTGGTAACGTTCGGATGGCCGTTGTTGTTATCGAAATTTTTCCCTCAGTTGCCTCACGTTCCGTCAGCACCATAAGGTTAGCGGGAGGCACAACAGAGCAAAAAGCACTTTCATCAATTTCGTC
The DNA here is from genome assembly GCF_044368625.1 of Flavobacterium sp. Lineage (GTDB taxonomy): Bacteria > Bacteroidota > Bacteroidia > Flavobacteriales > Flavobacteriaceae > Flavobacterium. Next base: position 18,752 of record NZ_JBIPPD010000014.1, read on the forward strand.
CGAATATTCTCGATAAATCAACCGAACAGTAGAGCCATTAATTTCTAAAGGAAGCGGCGGATTAGGATCATCAGCCGTAAGTTCGTTTACAAAATTGGATTCTGAAAGTTGAATAATCAAAGCTCTTTTATCTTGAGTTTTAAAGATAAAAAAATTATTTGGGTCAGCATTAGGACAAGATTGAGCGAGTGTATCATCAAAATCAAATGAAACTTGGGTCAAATCGCCGTCGTCGCAACCGGAAAGCACTAGTGTTATAAGTAAAAGAGCAAAAAATCGTTTCATTTTTTAGTTTAATTTGAAGCAAAAATAAACAAAAATTTCGCATTTGAGATTCTCGAAAGTCTAAAGCCTTGTTAAACCTAAAATTAATAACTTTGCATCATGGAAAAAATTTATTTGGACAATGCTGCAACGACTGCTTTACGTCCGGAAGTCGCTGCCGAAATGATGACTGTTTTACAAAATGATTACGGCAATCCGTCGTCGTCGCACAGTTTTGGTCGTTCTGCCAAAAGCAAGCTCGAAATGGCGCGAAAAACCATCGCACAATTGCTCAACATTTCGGCTCAAGAAATTATTTTTACATCGGGTGCGACCGAGTCTAATAATTGGATCTTACACAATGCAGTTGTTCATTTAAACGTCAAACGAATTATTACTTCAAAAATCGAACACCATGCGGTTTTGCATGCGGTGGAATTTTTGCAAAAAGACCAAAATATCCAAATTGATTTTGTAAAAATTAAAAAGGACGGCTCCATCGATATCAATCATTTGATGGAATTGCTCAGCCAAGAAATCCCAACACTCGTTTCCTTAATGCACGTGAACAACGAAGTAGGTACGGTTTTAAATTTGGCTGAAATTGCCACTATTTGCAAGCAACACGGCGTTTATTTTCATTCGGATACTGTGCAATCGGTGGGGAAAATGAAGTTGGATTTGAAGGAAATCCCGCTTGATTTTATGGTGGCGAGTGCTCATAAATTCCACGGGCCAAAAGGAATTGGATTTGCCTTTATCCGAAAAGGTTTGGCCTTGCAACCCATTTTTCATGGAGGCGAACAAGAAAAAGGCGTCCGACCTGGAACGGAATCCTTACACAATATTGTAGGAATGGCAAAGGCGTTGCAACTGGCTTACGAAAACTTAGATTCCGATGAAAAACACATTGCCGAAATTAAAAATTATGCCGTCGAAAAGTTGTTATGTTCTATTCCAGAAGTGCAATTTAATGGAGACGTAAAAACTACTTTTTATACGATTTTGAATGTTCGTTTACCTTTTGATGCGTCAAAAAGTAGTATGTTGCTGTTCAATTTGGATATGAAAGGAATCGCTGTTTCCCGCGGCAGTGCGTGCCAATCCGGAAGTGCGAAACCTTCGCATGTATTGGCCGAATTTTTAAACGAAACAGAGGTAGCTCAACCGTCGATGCGAATATCTTTTAGCCATTTTACAACTAAAAAAGAAATTGATAGTTTAGTTGAAGTGTTATCAAGGTTGTAATTTAAAAACATAAAAATGCCCCGAATTCTCGCCCTTGATTACGGACTGAAACGAACCGGAATTGCCGTTACCGACGAAATGCAACTCATTGCATCCGGTTTGATTACCGTTGAATCGCCAGCTTTAATTGACTTTCTCAAAAACTATTTTGCAACCGAAAAAGTAGAAAAAGTCCTCATTGGCGAACCCAAACAAATGAATGGCTTACCCTCTGAAAGTGCTCCAATAATTGAGAAATTTGTGTTGGAATTTGTAAAAAATTTTCCAGAAATGCCATTGCTTCGGGTTGATGAACGGTTCACTTCTAAAATGGCGTTCCAAACGATGATTGACAGCGGTTTGAAAAAAAAACAACGCCAAAACAAAGCATTACTTGATGAAATTTCGGCTACAATTATGTTGCAGGATTATTTGGGGAGGAAATTCTAATCCGTCTCCGCCAACTTTCGCGAAGCTTTCAAAATACTTTCTGAGAGATTGGTCAACCAAATCAATTGTTCGATAACCAACTGTGCTTCTTGCATTTTCAACTGAAATTCTGCTTCCGAACCACTGTTTTCGCGGATTTCTTTGGATCGAATATTTTTGAGTTCTACAAAACGCACTTCCAAATCCGTTTTTTGATCCGTTTGTACAGGATTTTTTGCGGAAGCATCTAAGGTTTCCATCGCCACATGCAGGTTTTTCCAAACGGTATCCATCACGACATTAAAAGCCTCAGAAGCTTTGGTGGTTTTATGCGTCTGGATGTACGTTCCCAATGAAGCAGCGGATGAAACCAGCGAATAGTTCAATTCTACCAATTTATACAATTGCGGCAACTGCTTTTGCTTTGATTTAGGTTCTTGCGTCATCCGTTGAAATGAATTCATCAAGTTACCAATTTCAATGAAGGCAAATTTCCGCGCAACTTTATAAGACGTTGTTACTTCGCCTTTTTTGTTGTAAAAAATCGAAATCTCTTTCAAATATTCATAATTGGCTTTAATTGATTTTTGAAGAAAAACCTGCACATTCATAAATTCCCAAGCAGGCCACAACAAGTAATTTGCCGCAAAGGCCAGAAATCCTCCAATCAAGGTATCCATAACACGAAATTGCACTACATCGCGAACATTTGGTGTCAGCATCGCATAAATAAAGACTACGTAAATGGTCACAAATGTGGCTCCAATTTTATAATTGGTTTGCGTAAAAGTGAAGCCCAATAACATTGCAATAACGGCAAAAACGCTTATGGCAAGCGGATTTTGTACAAGTGTGATAATACCAAAAGCGATTAATCCACCCAAAATCGTTCCGAAAATCCGTTCGTAAGATCGTTGCTTGGTCAATCCATAACCCGGTCGAAGAATAACAACGATAGTGAGTAAAATCCAATAGACTTTTTCGACAGAAACCAAATTTCCAATTACAATTCCCGCTAAGATGGTCAACGTCAATCGCAACGAATGCCTGAAAATAGTGGAGGAAAAGCTCAAGTTATTTTGCAACGTACTCCATGGGTAATATAAAGGAGTTAGGAATTTTTCCAAATCTTTCTCAATTCCTTTCGTATCCAGCTTGTCCATAGGATTGGTAAATGCCCGTTCCAAAACTTTTATTTTCTCAATTTGGCGTTCTACATAATCCCGCATATTCGACAGCATCAGCACGCCTTCATGCGCTTCTGTCAGATCAGCATTATTGGAATATTCTGATATGGCATTTTCCAAAACTTCCAAGTCGTTAAAAAGTTCGTGCTGGGAAATATACTTTTTATTTTCTTGAATGGAAACCGAAATGCGTTTTAATGTCGAAGCCAAATTATAAGCCAAATTTTGGTAATTTTTCAAAATTTCAGGATAATTGCCAAACTTTTGATTGAATTTTTGATGGTTGAACGATGTCGACAAAGCCAATTCTAAAATATCGATTAGCGAAACAAAAATCAGCAACATTTTCCTGTTTTGGTTCGAACCTCCGGAATTGGAACGGTTTCGTATCAAAATTTCACGGATGTTTTCGTGTGTGGTATTCAAATCCACTTGTAACAGCAACTGCCCTTTGATTATTTTTTCCCGAGGTTTTTTGGCATCCCACAAATCCCCACGTAATTTTAAGTATTTCGAAGTCAGTTTGAGGCATTCTGCAATTTCCAATTCAACATAACGAAATGGTCTAATTTTATAAAAAATCAACGAAACGAGTAAGTAAAAAAGTCCGCCTCCAATGATGTAGCCACCATTTATAAAAATGGAAACCCCTTCCTGAACATGGCCTGTAGCCAAAGCGATCGACAATAAACCCGAAAATGAAACCATAGTGGCGCGTTGACCATACACAGAAATCATCGATAAGAAGAATAACGCCAAAGCCAAAATAGGATAGAAAAAAAAGGGATAAGGATACAAAACGCTAACCATTACTGCTGCAACCGTAATGATTAAAATGGCAACTAAAATACCGTTGATTTTGTGCTTTAAATTACTAGGAATGTCACTGGGATAGGTCAAAATAGCTCCCAAGGCAAACGAAAATCCGATTTCAAACTTGTCAAGGGATGCAAAGAAAATTACGGGAAGTACCGCTGCAACTGTTATTTTGAGTGCACTAGTAAAGTGAGTTTGTGCCGTAAATTTTTGAACTGATTTAAACATATACTGCAAAGGTATTGTCTTTGGCTGTTAAAGTTTTATAAAATTATAAAATTAAATGGCTTCTATATTACGAAAAGGCTGTTATCTGTTATCTTTTTTCACTATTTTTGCCGTCCAATATTACAAGCCTATCAGGTTATAAAAGGCTAAACTAGTATCAATTAATACGTTAAAAATGATTTTACCCATAATAGGATATGGCGATCCAGTGCTTCGAAAAGTGGGCGTGGACATCGATGTCAACGATCCAACACTAAAGGAAACCATTGCCAATATGTATGAAACCATGTATAATGCACATGGCGTCGGTCTTGCTGCACCACAAGTTGGATTACCAATTCGTCTTTTCATCATCGACACCTCTCCTTTTAGTGATGATGAAGATTTACCTAAAGAAGAACAGTTGCAGTTAGCCTCATTTAAAAAGACGTTCATCAACGCCAAAATTTTGAAAGAAGAAGGCGAAGAATGGGGTTTTAACGAAGGTTGTTTGAGTATTCCGGAGGTTCGTGAAGACGTTTACCGTCATGAAACCGTGACCATTGAGTATCTAGACGAAGAGTTCAACAAAAAAACAGAAGTTTACGATGGCTTGATTGCTCGAGTAATACAACACGAGTACGACCACATCGAAGGCATTTTATTTACCGATTTAATTTCTTCGTTAAAAAAACAATTGATTAAGAAAAAGCTTTCTAATATAATGGAGGGCAAAACGCGTCCGGATTATAAAATGAAATTTGCAGCACCAAAAAAAGGGAGCTAATGCCTTCTTGTAAAAAATAAATTCATAACCACTTTACATTAAAAAAATGAAGTTAGAAAAAATATTAGCAATCGCTGGAAAGCCAGGATTATATTTGTTACAAGTTCAAACACGTTCGGGTTTCGTAGCCGAATCCTTGACGGATGGAAAAAAAATTACCGTTGGATTGCGAAGTAACGTGAGTTTGCTTTCTGAAATTTCGATGTACACCAATACCGAAGAAAAACCGTTGGTAGAAGTAATGCGAAACATTGCTGTCAAAGAAAATGAAGGACCAGCTATTTCGCACAAAGAAGACAATGCTACGTTATTGGCTTATTTTGAAGAAATTTTACCAGAATACGATAGAGATAGAGTGTATCCATCGGATGTAAAAAAAGTAATCAATTGGTACAATATTTTGCAAGCCAAAGGATTGGTAAGTAAAGAAGTTCCTGTAAAAGAGGAAGCTACAACTTTGGACGCTTCAACTACCGAAGAAGAAACAACAGTTGAAAAACCAGTTACCAAAGAGAAAAAAGCACCAAAAAAGTAATTGCTAAATTCGTTTAAATTTAATCCTGTTGGGAAGTTATCCTGACAGGATTTCTTATTTTTACCAAAATCATTTTTTATGAATACTAGAGAAATTCAACTCCAATCTTTCGGACGATTATTAGATATTATGGACAATTTGCGTGCCAAATGTCCTTGGGATCAAAAGCAAACGATGCAGTCCTTACGGCATTTGACTATTGAAGAAACCTACGAATTGGGCGATGCCATATTGGATAATGATTTGCAAGAAGTCAAAAAAGAGTTGGGTGATGTTTTACTGCATATTGTGTTTTATGCCAAAATAGGTAGCGAAACTCAAAGCTTTGACATAGCTAATGTATGCAACGAAATTTGCGAAAAATTAATCAGTCGGCATCCTCATATTTACGGAGATGTGGTTGTGGCAAATGAGGAGGAAGTAAAACAAAACTGGGAAAAGCTCAAATTGAAGGAAGGCAAAAAGTCGGTTTTGGAAGGCGTTCCGAAGAGTTTACCGGCGTTGGTAAAAGCCTCTCGCATTCAAGATAAAGTTAAAGGTGTTGGTTTTGATTGGGAAGAACCCGAACAAGTTTGGGAAAAAGTGCAAGAAGAATTACAAGAATTTCGCGAGGAAATTGAAGCTGGAAACCAGGAAAAAATGGAAGCCGAGTTTGGTGATGTACTCTTTTCGATGATTAATTATGCCCGATTCTTGAAAATAAATCCTGAAGACGCTCTGGAACGTACTAACAAAAAATTCATCAAACGTTTTCAATATTTGGAAAGTAAAGCCGCTGAATTAGGTAAGTCCTTATCGAATATGACCTTGGCAGAAATGGATGTTTTTTGGAATGAGGCGAAGCGGATGTAGGTTTAATTTAAAAACGACAATCCATTTTTTAAACGATTAAAAATTATTAGATTTAATCCATGTGTTTTAAATCTTGACAGAAATTAATTTGTAAGCAATTTAGCAGCTTCTTTTCTAAAGTAAAAATAAAACTTCTATTTTTAAAGACCTTTAAATAATTGTATTCTAATACTTATGAAAAAAATAATACTATTTACTATTGCATTTATTTTCACTTCATGCAGTTTTACATCGTACCGATTTGACGACCAAAAACCACGAACAGGAGTTAATTTCACAATTGGCAAATGGTTGCTAAACACTATTGAAAGTCCTTCTGGTGTTCAAGAAAAACTTGTGGAGAAGTCAACTAAAGATTTTGAAACTATTTTAGGAAATCGATTTTCGTTTCGTCCGCTTTCGTCTGGATTAATTTTACCTCCAAAAATGGACTTTCCGCTGGATAAAACGATGATGAATAAAATTAAGTTAGGTTCCGGATGTGATTATTTCATCAATATCAAAGCCCAAGAGATCAGAAATGATTTTGGAAGTATCGACTTAACGCCAGGTCGTTTTAATTATGGAGGACAAAAAAGCAATCAAATTAGTATTGAAATTTACGATTTAAACACAGAAACCGTAATTTATTCGCAAAGGGTGATTGCTTCGGTAGGAAAACCAACCGATAATCGAGATGTAAATTTTTCAAAAACATCTAATTCGATGTTGATTCGAGCTTATGAGAAATTGGTGAAAGATTTAAAATCAAAATCAGTGTTGAAGTAATTTTGAATGGAATTATAAAGTTGTTTTTTTACCACCGCTTCTGCACGAATCCTTTCGCGTGCTATTATGAAACTATCTAAAAACAATTTACTCCACAATTCTTTTTAGCTTCATTCTGTCTAAAATCGTGATTTTCTTGCCTTGAAGTTCAATCAAACCTAGTTTTTTAAATTCGGATAACAAGCGAATACAACTTTCGGTAGCTGTTCCAATGATGCTTGCAATTTCGTCGCGAGAGAGTTGCAACCGTAAAGATTTATCTTCTAAAACCCCAAAAGTTTCTTCTAAATAGAGGAGGGTTTGTGCCAAACGTTCTTTGACGTTTTTTTGCGCCAAATTAACCAATGTATCGTCGGCGTCTTTCAAATCGCCACAAACGGACTTCATCAAACTCATAGAGAAATTGTTGTTTTTATTAAAAAAACCCAGAATTTCGCTTTTTGGAATAAAACAAACTTGCATGTCTTCCACGGCAATGGCACTCAAGTTGGCGGGCTCGTCGCTAATTAACGAACGTTGACCTAGCAATTCGCCTTTTTGCGTGAGTTTTACAATTTGGTCTTTGCCATTTGCACTTAGTTTGGTCATCTTGCAAACGCCTTCTTTGACACAAAAAACACCGTTTACATTTTCACCTTCCGAAAAAATGGCCTCGCCTTTTTTTATCGTAATTGCTGTTTTGCAATTGGACATGGTTATCAATTCGTCTTTGGAAAGGGTTTTCAAAGCGCTGAATTCTCTAACGATACACTGTTCACATTTACTCATAGCACATTGTTTAGTGACCCACAAATTTAGAATTTTTATATGACAAATGTCATAGTTTGCTTAAACAACTTATAAGAAATTTGCATCAGGTAAATGAGTAAAGTTATGGACACTTCCCAAAGTTGTTTCCATTGTGGATTAGAGATTAAAAAATCAGATTTAATCGTTTTTGATAGTAAAGATTTCTGTTGTAGAGGGTGTCAAACCGTCTATGAGATTTTTAGTAGCAACGATTTGGGCTGTTATTATGATTTCGAAAATTCCCCTGGAGCGTCGCCATTAGACATTGATGGCAAGTATGATTTTTTAGACAACGAGAAAATTCTCGA
>NZ_JBIPPD010000263.1:0-3908 GCF_044368625.1 Flavobacterium sp.
AAAGTACCGCAGTTGTTTCGCTAACAATACCGCACATTCATTGCAGTTCGTGCATTTGGATTTTGGAAAATTTGCAACGACTCGAATCTGGTATTCGAACTTCGATGGTTAATTTTAATGAAAAAACCGTTCGAATTACGTACAATTCGGATGCCGTTTCTTTAAAAAAGATCGTCAACCTGCTGAGTTCGATAGGATACGAGCCTTACATCAGTTTGGAAAATTACGAAACAGGAATTAAGAAAGAAGACCGAAGTTTGACTTATAAATTAGGAGTGGCTTTTTTCTGTTTTGGAAACATCATGTTGCTTTCCTTTCCCGAATATTTTGAAACCAATGAGTTTTGGATCGACCAATACAAAGGCTTTTTCCGTTGGTTGATTTTTGCTTTGGCATTGCCCACTTTTTTTTATTCCGCAAGCGGCTACTATGTTTCAGCTTATAAAAGTTTGCGAACCGGAATGTTGAATATTGATATTCCAATTGCTTTGGGAATTGTGGTCATGTTTGTCCGAAGTACCGTTGATATTATTATGGGATACGGTCAAGGCTTTTTCGACAGCTTGGCGGGATTGATATTTTTTATGCTTTTGGGAAAAATGTTTCAAATCAAGACCTATAACTTTTTGAGTTTTGAGCGTGATTTTAAATCCTATTTTCCTATTGCTGTAACCAAAATAACCAGCGGATTGGAAGAAAGCATTCCTATTTACGATGTGGTAAAAGGCGATAGATTGTTGATTAGAAACCAAGAATTAATTCCTGTAGATGGCATTTTACTCTCTGCCGAGGCAACCTTAGATTACAGTTTTGTAACGGGCGAAGCCAATGCCATTACGAAAAAATCCGGCGATAAAGTTTTTGCTGGAGGAAAACAAATTGGCCAACTCATCGAAATGCAAGTGCTCGAAAGCGTTTCGCAAAGTTATTTGACGCAATTGTGGAGTAATGATGTGTTCCAGAAGAAAGTTAACCAGCATTTTAAAACCATCACCGACCAAATCAGTCATTATTTCACGCCCATTTTACTGCTAATAGCTTTTGCAGGTTTTGGTTATTGGATTTTCTTTGATGTCAATACCGCTTTCAACGTTTTTACTGCGGTTTTAATTGTGGCTTGTCCGTGTGCCTTGGCTTTAACAGCTCCGTTTACGTTTGGAAACATCCTTAGAATTCTCGGTAAGAAAAAGATTTATTTAAAAAATGCGTTGGTCATCGAGCAATTGGCAAAAGTGGATACACTCGTTTTTGATAAAACAGGCACCATAACCACAACGGAAAAAGCGACCATTGATTATCAAGGAGTTGAAATTACAACTCAACAAGAAATTTGGATCAAGAACAGTTTACGAGCTTCGAATCATCCATTGAGTAGAATGCTTTACAACCATTTACCCGAAGTAGATTTTTTGAAAATGGACGACTTTCAAGAATTTGTAGGTAAAGGAATTGAAACTCATTTTGAAGGGACTAAAATAGTTTTAGGTTCGGCAGCTTTTGTTGGAAATCCGCAACCTCAAAATGTTGTTGAAACCAGTATTCACATTTCAATCAATGGGGCTTATTTAGGGAAATATGTTTTCAAAAACGCGTATCGAAAAGGTTTGTCTGAATTATTTTCGACGCTTTCGCAAAAATACCAGTTGCACGTTCTATCGGGCGATAATTCGGGTGAAGAAAGTTTTCTAAAAGCATTTTTGCCACCCAATACCCAATTGATTTTCAATCAAAAACCCGAACAAAAACTGGATTACATTAAAAGTTTGCAAGATAATGGAAAAAATGTGATGATGATTGGCGACGGTTTGAACGATGCTGGAGCTTTGGCACAAAGTAATGTCGGAATTTCAATTTCAGAAAACGTAAATGTGTTTTCACCCGCTTGTGATGCGATTTTGGATGCTTCTGAATTTCAGAATATCGGTCAGTTTTTAAAACTTTCTCAAAAAGCCATTCGCACTATCAAAATGAGTTTTGCTTTATCATTATTGTATAATGTAGTGGGACTCGCCTTTGCCGTGACGGGAAATTTACTTCCATTGGTGGCTGCCATCATTATGCCTTTGAGTACGATTACCATTGTGAGTTTTGTAACGGTAATGAGTACATTTTATGCCAAAAAATTGAATTTAAAATAATAGTCTGAGTATGATAATTATCATATTATTAACAAATCAAGCAGCGTAATTTTGTCTAACACAAATTAGAGGTATGAGTGTCATTTATTTATTAATATCCGTCAGTATAGTAGTCGCCATTGTGTTTTTTATAGCATTTATCACCGCTGTAAAAAAAGGTCAATACGACGACGATTATACCCCATCCGTCCGAATGCTTTTTGACGATGAATTGAAAACAACAAAACAAAAACAAATTAAAACAACCCCTGAAAAACAAGTGTAATATGGAGATGCAACAATTTTATTACGACAACAAAATTGTAAAGAAGTTCATTTATGCTACTATCCTGTTTGGAGTAGTAGGAATGATTGTAGGGCTATTGTTAGCCATCATGTTTTTATTCCCTAACATAACCGACGGAGTTTCGTGGTTGAGTTTTGGAAGACTAAGACCTTTACATACCAACGCAGTTATTTTTGCTTTCGTTGGAAACGCAATGTTTGCCGGAATTTATTATTCCTTACAACGTTTGCTTAAAGCAAGAATGTTCAGCGATTTTTTAAGTTCACTTCATTTTTGGGGTTGGCAATTGATTATTGTAGCTGCTGCAATTTCACTTCCTATGGGATATACTTCTTCAAAAGAGTATGCCGAATTGGAATGGCCTATAGATATTGCCATTGCATTAATTTGGGTGGTTTTTGGTATCAACATGATTGGTACGATTTTAAAAAGAAGAGAACGTCATTTATATGTAGCCATTTGGTTTTATTTGGCCACGTTTGTTACCGTTGCTGTATTGCACATTTTCAACAGTTTGTCGCTTCCTGTTAGTTTTCTAAAAAGTTATTCGGTTTACGCTGGTGTTCAAGATGCTTTGGTACAATGGTGGTACGGACACAATGCGGTGGCATTTTTCTTAACCACACCGTTTTTGGGATTGATGTATTACTTTGTTCCTAAAGCCGCTAATCGTCCGGTGTATTCGTATAGACTTTCGATTATTCACTTTTGGTCGTTGATTTTCATTTATATTTGGGCTGGACCACACCATTTATTGTATTCTGCATTACCAGATTGGGCACAAAATTTAGGAGTCGTATTTTCAATTATGTTATTGGCACCCTCTTGGGGAGGAATGATCAACGGATTGTTGACCTTGCGAGGTGTTTGGGATAAAGTTCGGGTAGAACCAGTTTTGAAATTCTTCGTGGTTGCAATTACGGGTTACGGTATGGCCACTTTTGAAGGGCCAATGTTATCTCTAAAAAATGTAAATGCCATTGCCCACTTTACCGATTGGATCGTAGCACACGTTCACGTTGGAGCCTTGGCATGGAACGGATTTATGGCTTTTGGTATGATTTATTGGTTGATTCCTCGAATGACCAAAGGAAAATTGTTTTCCAATAAACTAGCCAATTTACACTTTTGGTTGGGTACTTTAGGAATTATTTTATACGCTTTACCCATGTATGTTGCGGGATTCTTGCAGGCTTCTATGTGGAAACAATTCAACCCGGATGGAACGTTGATGTACGGAAATTTCCTTGAAACTGTTACGCAAATTATCCCAATGTATTGGATGCGAATGATTGGTGGATGTATGTACATATTCGGAATGTTTATTTTAGTGTACAATATTTATAGAACAGTTCGTGCCAACCAAACGATTGAAGATGATTTTGCCGAAGCACCCGCTTTACCGGAAATCAGCAAAAAAAGATTGAACGGCGAAAAATTCCACCCTTGGTTGGAGAGACGTCCAATTCAGTTGACTATTTTGG
>NZ_JBIPPD010000322.1:0-2602 GCF_044368625.1 Flavobacterium sp.
ATCAATCCTCTTGTAATTTACTCAAACAACTTATCGATAAATCCATAAGTGTTGACGGCATGTAATCGGTTCTGTTCAACACGGGGTTCATTGTTGGCTTTTCAAGCCCAACGAACCCCTAGCTGTTGTAGGCAGTTATTGTTTTTCAGTTATTAATTTTAATATGTATTCCAAGTAAACATTTTCATTATTAATGTATTGATTTATTGTTGGAATTATTTCGTAATTAGGCTTTACGCCACTTCCAAAAGGTAATTTTGGTTCAACATTCATCACAAATTGTAATGCTGGAATTTCAATAGTTATTTTGGAATTTGGTAAAGTTAAATCTTGACTATATCCACTCGTATTTCCATAATAACTTCCGCCTGTCTCTTGTCCAATAAATGTTGCCAATCCTTTTGAATACATCATATTTGAAAATTCACTTCCTCCAGAATATGTTATTGGACTAATGATAACATATACATTATTACCTTTAAACTTGTTTTTTGGTGTTTTTTTGTACGCCATAAGTCCTAAACCTAAATTATTTTTTCTTTCAAGACTGCCGTCATTCATTTTTTTGTTTGCAAAAATTCGTTCTAAAAATCCGAATACTTTGAGTTTTATAGGTTTGTCAATTCCGTTATTCAGGATTACTTTTTGAGTTTTCGCTCTTACTTTGAAATATTTTTGATAATTGTTGCCAAAATAAGAATACAACAAACCTTCATTTCCTTCTGTTCCACCACCATTTTTACTAACGTCAATAATCACATTTTCAATGTTTTTTTCTTTTATTTCCGCAAAACCTTGTTTCAAGAATTTCTTTAATGTTTTGTATTTGCTTTCTTTTTTAATAATCTCATTTGAGAATGTTTGAATATCCAAATAAGCTGTTTTTGTATTTATGATTTTGAATTGCAAAGGTTCGTTTTCAGCTTTTTCTTTGTCAATGTTGGTGTTCTTTTTTAGGTTTTCATTAATTTGACTAATTGACAATGAATTAATTGTGATAGGCTCTGCAATTTCTTTGAATTTTACTTCATATTTTTCAATTATTCCATAATAGTAAAAATAATTTTTAGAAAAATTAAAGCCACCCAAATCACTGTATTTTACATTTTTTATGTAACCATCTGATGCAAATAAATTTCCAATTTTTGTAACTATTTCTTTTGGCGTTTCTCCATTGATTTTCTCAATTTCGAGATTTTCTATTTTTGTTGAATTGTCTGAAACGTTACGAACACAGTATAATTTTTCACCTAAAAAAGCAACTGTTAAAGGCAAAAATCGGATATTTTCATTTTTGTTGGTCTGTTCTTTAACTTCTTTTGGTAAAAAAATGTCTGTGTGGTCTTCTCTTGATAATGCTACTAAAGGTGCGATTATTTTGTGAAATTCATAGATATTAAGATCGGTTGTTATTTTGCTTTTTGCAGTTTTGAAAGCAAAATCAACGCTGTCTTTTGGTGTGTACCAATACATTCCAGAATGAAATTTGTCTAAACCTTGATATAATAAGTCTAAATCTCGATGAAGTTTTTCTTTTTCAATTTTAGGAAAATCTCCAAAGTTTTGAGAGTACGTATTTTGTATCAGTAAAAATAGGAATATAAATGTTGATATTTTCTTCATTGACGTGGTTTCTGTATAATTGCCTACAACGTTTCGCCGCTTTGCGAGGTTGCGAGCTTCGTAACAGAGTATTTTCTGTTACTACTAAATTTCTTGCGAAAAATAAATGTGAATTTACCACATAATTCGCAATCTCGCAAAACGGCTGTTAACTGATGCCTTTCTTCGTTTACTACAGTTAAAAATTATACTTTTGGTATTTTATCTAGTACTTTATTTAATATACCTGACATAAGTTTTACTTTTGTTGGGTCTTCATCTTGTTCAATTTCAATTTTGTGTTGTTGCATTCCTTCAAAATATTTCATAATTTGATTCCATCTTATGTTTTCTTTTTTCTGCGTTAGTTCTTTTCTGGAAACTCTGATATTCGTAAATACTTCTCCAGTATCTTCGTCTTCAATATCTTCTTCGGCTAAATTAATTCCATATTCATTAAGTGCTTGTGCCACGTTTCCAGAAATTGCATAAATCGCAGACATATTTCTTTTGTCTTGGTTAATTTTTTCGTAAGTCGATAATAAACCCTTTAATAAACTATACATTCCTGTCAAAACTGCACTTAAACATAATGCCCAAGGTAGTTTAACAATTAGTAATCCAAAAGCATAATTTAATATTTGCCAGTTTGTTATTTTAGTTCCTTGACTTTTTATGAAAACATCGTAACTATCAAAAATAGTCAACAAATTAGGAATGCTAAACCCAATTGCTACAATTGCAGCAACGAGAATACCAATAATTACCATAGAATAAAGATTCATATTTTTATTTGTTTCCTCTAAAAAATCTCTAAATTGGTTGATTAATTTTACTTTTCCAATTGCGTTTTTTTCAGCGTCAATAATTTTTTTATGCATATCCGTTTTTAATCATACTCCTGTAATACTTGCTATCACTAGTCTATCGAAGATTTTCTCACCAAAATATCTGCGATTTAGCTTATAAACAAACTCGTTCAGATACAGTTGTAAGTTTT
>NZ_JBIPPD010000372.1:0-2576 GCF_044368625.1 Flavobacterium sp.
CCCGAAACTGCTCGCGCATAATAGCCCTGATTGATTTGGGCAGCGAAATCGAGACCCAATCCATCGAAAGTGAAGTCGGAATTGATGATCGCGTGGCTAGAGTAGCTTTCGATGCCACCCGACAGGCTGCGGTTCGTCGCCTCTACGCGATTGAAGCCCTTGGTGTCGACAACGGTGAGGTTTTCGATAGCTGCGCTCAGACCCTTACCCACATAGACGTCGTCGCCTTGGGCAGAGCCTGTCAGGTAGCCGGTCAGTGGACTTCCAGAATAGACGGGGCGCGCGGCGACGCCCCCGAAGATGAGGCTTTCAAAATTCCTAGCGGTCAGGCTGAAAAGCGCATTGTCTGTTTGGGTGATGTGGTAAACGCCATCGCTGTTTTGCTTGACGACATAGGAACTTTCATCGCCCCGCAAACGCAAGATATCGTAACCTTGGCCGCCATCGATGGTGCTGTTCACCGCAAAGGCAAAGTCGGCATAATCGTCACCGTCGCCTAAATCCACGCTACTGTTGAAGAGATCTGTACTATTGGCGCCGTTGCGCTTGAAGAAGACGAGGTCGTTATCGGCGCCTACGGAGATTTGGCTGCTATGGATGGCATCACGATTGACCGAAATGTCAATTATGTCGTTGCCGGTTCCCGTGTCGACCAAGCTGCCTGTGACGCCCATCCCGGTAGATAAGACCTTAAGCTTGTCGTTGCCGCTGCCAAATGTGAGTGAACTGACGCTCGCAATCGCGACGGCTTCACCAGTACCGGATATATTGATAACCGAAATGTCGGCAATGTCATTACCCTCGCCGAAGTCGTAGCTGCCCGAATAAATACCGAGGCTGTTGAAAGTTTCGGTCTTTTGAGCCCTAACTGTAAGGTTGAGGGTGTCATCACCTCCGCCGGCCTTTAGCTGCCAGCCTGCAATACCTGTTACCCCGTAATAGAATCCCAGCCGGTCAGCCGGAAAGTCTTCGACCGCCTGAATGTCAATGAAGCTGTTACCATCGCCCATATTCAAGCTACCGCCATTCACGGCAGTTGCATAGTACCCTTGATTAATCTTGGACTGGAAGGTGATTGTACCATCCCCAAAGGTGAAGTTCGAACCAAGAATGCCGTTGCTCAAATAGGAGCTAAATCCTCCTGTTATCGACGAATTCACTGCGCGGACGATATCGTCTCCGGCTGCGTCTACCACGGTCAGGTTCTCGATCGCAGCCGATAGCCCAGTTCCCATATACAACGTGTCTAACCCATAAGGGTCGCTTAAAAAGCCAGTCAAGTGCTCGGCAGAGTAAACCTTGGCAGGGATAGTTCCTTCCGCGCGAATATCCTCCACCCCCTGCACGGTAAGGCTGAAATTGCCATCATCGGGCCGTGTGATTAGTATCCTGTCAGGAAGGGCGCTGAACTGATAATCGAAGAGTGTTCCTGCGAGGTAAAGTGTGTCCGTACCTTCACCCCCTATAATGGTTGAATTTACCGAACGGCCAATGATGATAACGTCGTCATCGGTTCCAAGATCTATTAGGCTATTGACCAGCTCCGCCGAATTTACGTTATCAGATGCTAGCGTAACCGTATCGCTCCCGCTGCCCATCAGGATCGAGCTGGAGCCCACTGCATTGAGCGCACTCTGGACAGTCAGCGTGTCGTTGCCAGCGCCTGCATCCATCGACGAACCTGTGATGCCGTACCCTGTAGAGATAATTTGAACGTTATCGCTGCCAGCGCCAAGGCTGATGGTGCTAGTCTCAATCCCACGCGATGTGCTGACGCCCGAGTTGTTAACGACATCGACTATCAGCGTGTCGGTTCCCTCGCCAAACGCTAAATTGCTAGCAACGATGCCATAATCACTAAAGGTTTCAGATTTACTGCTCCTGACCTTAATGGCAAGGTTGTCGTTCCCAGCGCCCGCATCCAGCATCCAGCCATTTATTCCGCTGACTTGGTAAAAGAAACTTGATGGGCTCTGCTCGATAGCCTCGACGACCAGCGAGCTGTTACCGCTGCCCATAGTTAGCCCCCCGCCACTTATGCCACTAGCATAGTAGCCGTGATTAGTCAGCGCGCGCAGATCGATAGTGCCATCACCCAACCAAAGATTGGATTGATGAATGGCGCTCGTTACGTAATATTGAGGCCCAGGCACGAGCGATAGGTTCTCGGCAAGGATCTGGTCGTTCCCAATGAGGTCCGTAAGGTTCCATTGGGAAATGGCAAATTCGAGACCAGTCCAGCGATAGACATTATCATTGTCGGCAACGTCTTGCAGAACAACTTGGATCTCTTGGGTATCGGTCGAGGTGCCATCGGACACTTGGACGATAACGTCATAGACATTGTTGGCACCCAGATCGGCAGGCGTTTCAAAGTCAGGCGCATTCTTGAAGTTCAGTTCGCCTGTTGCAGGGTGAATCTGGAACAGCGCTGCATCCGCCCCGCCCGCTATAGAATAGACAAGAGTGGCGTTCGCATTAAGCGAAGTCGCAACCAGACGGGTTACGGCGGTGCTGTTCTCGGAGACAGTGACGCTAGCAGTGTCGCCGCCACCGTTGGACGAGATCAGCGGCTT
>NZ_JBIPPD010000323.1:0-2569 GCF_044368625.1 Flavobacterium sp.
GCAAATTAACTGAAACAAATAACTGGGGTGTAAAATTCTTTTTTCCTTGCATGCATAAATTTACAAAAAAGTGCTCTTTTCAATGTTTCCTTTTTGTTATATTTGAAGGAGTTGTGCAACAAGCACAGCGGTTTTAAGAAATTGGGGGTTTTGGGCTTAATTTAAAATTTGTTTTGTACTTTTGATTTTCGGTGTTAATCGAAAGTTTCGGGCTTACAAATCCCCAACTTCTTAAAGCCGCGAAACGTTAGCCGTCAGTTTAGCGGCCGATAGAACGAAAAAATAAATCCTAAATTAAATACCGAATATTGGAATAATTATTTCAGAAAATAAAACACAATGTTGAAATTTTAATAAAAACTATCTTTATGAATAAAAAGGAAATACTTGAAAAAATTAGATTAAGAGAAGAAAATAAAAAGAAATCATTTGTTGAATTTGCAGAGGCTGAAAAATTTAATGAAGAAATAGATAAAGTTGGAAATTTTGCAAAAGATACGCCTGTTTATTACAGACGAATTTCTGAAAATAAGTTTTTAGCATTTAATATTCCATTTTATGGTAAAGTAAAAAACGCTTCATTTCAGATAGATTTTTGGGAAATCACTGCTTTATCTGAAAATGAATTTCTAAAAAATAAACTTTTAGATGAAAATCTTAAAACTGTTATGTTAGGTTTTGATTTACAAGAAGATATTGAATTGTACAAAAGTCACGAAGAAGAAATTACATTTGAATAATAAAACCGAACGGCTAACAGCAGTCAGTTTAGCAGATAGTCGTTAAAAAAAATTCAACTTCAAAACTAAAAAAAATGACAAAAAGTGAAAAAATAATTGAAACTGCTGATAAAATATTCAAAATGAATAAACTACAATATTCAGTAGAAGAATCATCAATATTAATTCAATCGCAATACTATAATGCAGAAAAATTATTTAATTATGGTGCTAACATTGGTGAAAATAATATTGATTTACAAATTGAAATCTCTGAAAATATAATTTCAATTTGCAAATCTTTCCATCACAATCTTAAATTAATGCCCGAAAATATTAGTTGGGAAGATCAGAAAATGCAAATTGATAACATTGATCAAATGATTAATCAGGTTGAAAAGTCTTTGAATGTTCTATACCTAACAAAAAAATTCCAAGATGAACCAACATCATTTAATGCTATGCAATTACAAAATCTTATAAATAGTCAAAAATAGTTAAACTCTATCCAAAGTTAAACTTCAGAAAAAACTGTTTTAATTACGAAACTAAAAAAGAAAATTTATGAAAAAAATTAATAGTAATTTTATTTTAATGGTTAATGCTTATTATCAGGCTGAAGCCTATTCTTTAGGAATGATAGCTTCAGGAGTTTTTGGGCAAATTTCAATACAATCTGAACTAGAAACTTTTCGAAATTATATTTCAACGCATCAAATAAAATTGCAAGAGTTATTATTAAAAGCTGAATCAAGTAATGAACTTGGTAAAATTGAAAAAGCGACTATCGCATATGAATTTGAAAAGATTAATTTGAATCACCTATTTACTTATGAAATTGAAAACTCAATAGAAAATTTTAAAAAAAGAGGAGGTGATATGACTTCTTATCGCATATCATTTCAATTAGCTACGGACTCCATAATTGGCTTGGTAGGCAATTTCGTAAAACATTTTGATCACTTGTCCTTGCGAGAATCTACAAGTACAAGTATTGATAGTATTATGAACCAAAATCATTGGACGGGTGAAAATCTTCTTGAGCAAATAAATGACATCCGATTATTAAAAACCGTCTATGGTTACACTGACCATTGGATAAAAGAATATACTTTTCAGATTTTTAATTAAGTACGTACTGTTTCACAATTAACATTTCTGAACGTAAATACAAAGACATAAAATTTAAAATATGGGATTTACAATTATACCAATATGCAAACATTGTGGTTACAAAACAGAATCGATTTCTGTTGGTGGTGGCAGAATGAATCATCTTACTGTTTGTGGAGCACCAGCTTGGAATATAGAAAATAATGAAATTGAAGGAATAAATTTATACAATTATAAAAAAACAATAGTAATTAGAAAAAAATTTCTTTATTTTTTCAATCGTAAAGTTATTGTTGAAAAAATAAATGATAAATATGTTCCATATTATGAACCTAGAATGTTTATTGAAGACAAAGAAATTGGAACACATAATTGGAACAATAAACATTATAAAAAAAGAAAAAACTTCTGTCCTAAATGTAAATCTTTCAATTTAGATTTTATAGATGGCGGAATAATGTTTGATTAAAAATTAGAACAGAAAAAAACCGAACGGCTAACAGCAGTTTAGCAATATGGCGGGTTTTGGGCTTAATTTGAAGTTGGTTTTGTACTTGCAAAGTCAGTGCTTAACCGAAAGTTTAGGCTTCCTTAATCCGCCACATCGCCAAGCTGCAAAACGTCAGGCTGTGAAAAAACCCTCATTTCTTTCAAAAAACTTACTTTCATCAATCAATACTTTCGTTTTAAGCCATG
This sequence comes from Flavobacterium sp., assembly GCF_044368625.1. Lineage (GTDB taxonomy): Bacteria > Bacteroidota > Bacteroidia > Flavobacteriales > Flavobacteriaceae > Flavobacterium. The sequence continues at coordinate 2,529 of NZ_JBIPPD010000323.1, forward strand.
CTAAATTTTGAAGTATTTTCATTTGTTTGAAAAATCAAATG
>NZ_JBIPPD010000123.1:0-9693 GCF_044368625.1 Flavobacterium sp.
ACTTTTAGAATCAATAGATCAATTTTCAAAGAAACTATATTCCACAAAACAATCGAAAGAATGATGATAGAAATGCCAATATATCAAAATCAAATAATACAGAAACTAAATATATAACTCAATAATTTTAAATGATAGTGCAGTCAGGCACGAAATCGAGAACAGAACTGGAATGGCTTAGTTCTTTCTAGCGCGTTTTAATACAACTACGATTATTCGCGCTAGATTTCCAAATGTTAATACTCTTTTAAACTTAAAACGGTTATGATTTCAAAATATAGGGTTCTTTTCAACGAACAATTTTCTACTGAAAAATACGACGCTATGCAAGCTGATATTGCATCGGATTTTAATTACAAACCCACTTTTCGAATTGGAGAAACGCCTTTTTTTATTTCCAATGATTTAAAAAACCAACTGCTCGAAGGTTGTCAACAAGTTATTGATTTTATTTTACGCGACGACTTCAACCAATTGACCGATAAAGCTTTAGAACTGAACCGAAAAGTTCCAAACGAAGACAATCACACTACGTTTTTGGCCATCGATTTCGGGATTTGTGAAGAAAATGGACAAATAATTCCCAAATTAATTGAAGTGCAAGGCTTTCCGTCATTGTATAACTTTCAAAATCATTTGGCCGAAAAATTTGTGGCAACTTATCCGTTTTTAGATGAACTTACCCCATTTTTAAATGGACTCAATCAAGAAAGTTATTTGCAATTGATTGAAGAGGTTATATGCAACAATCATCCTAAAGAGCAAGTCATTCTTCTAGAAGTTGAACCTGAAAAACAAAACACAAAAATTGATTTTTACTATTGCCAGCGGGATTTAGAAATTCCGATTGTTTGTGTGACAGAACTGTACGAAAAAGGAAATCAGCTTTTTTACAAAAACAAACAAAATGAGGAAGTTTTAGTGAATAGAATTTACAACCGTGTGATTTTTGACGAGCTCGATTTGCGAACCGACTTACACCTCAACTTTGATTTTTCGAAATCCTATGAAGTAGAATGGGCGGGACATCCCAACTGGTTTTTCAGAATCAGTAAATTTATATTACCATACTTAAAAGGTACGTATTTTATCGAAACCACCTTACTTTCTGAATTGAAAGAAATTCCATCCGACTTGGAAAATTACGTTTTAAAACCTTTATTTTCATTCTCCGGAAGTGGCGTTATTTTCCATGTAAAGCGGGAAGATGTGGAAGCGGTTGTCGAAAAAGATTTGTATATTTTGCAAAAGAAGGTACATTACAAACCCATTATTCAAAGTCCAGACGGTTTAGTTAAAGCCGAAGTTCGTATATTGGCCGTTTGGCCAAAAAACGATGCATCACCTACTCTAGTTACCAATTTAGTGCGTTTGAGTCGTGGTGAAATGATTGGTGTAAAATTTAACAAAGACAAAGACTGGGTAGGCGGAACCGTTGGAATGTTTGAAAAATAGTTTTATAAATTCAACATTTGACAGTTCATTTTAAAACGCAACTGGTTTGGTAAATGCGTGGGTTTTATCCAAACAAAAAATACAACCCAATTAAAATTTCAATCGTGGACTTAAAATGAAAGCGCGCCAAGCTTACATAAGTTAGCGTTCGATTACGCCTTCTAAAAATAAAATAGGTACTTCCTCGGTATTGTTTTCGTTTATAGCGTTGCTTTTGAAAATAAATACTTTATCGTACATCTTGTTTTCGATAAAATACGTGAGCATAAACTCATTATTTAAAGCCAAAACACTGTTTTCTAAAAGTTCAACTTTTACGACCGAAACAGCTGGAACGGCTGGAAACGCATGACGAAGTAAAGATGTTTTCTTCATTTCTCCATTTAAGGTTCCAAATGCGGAGGAAACAATCATCACGCTGTCTAGATCGAAATCACTATCGTTTACTAAATAAACGTACCACACTTTTTCGTTAAACTCAACACTAAATTCTTGTACTGCTGCTAGGAAAACATTTTCGACTACTGGAATTTGAATATCTTTTTTCATATATGTAAAAGTGATTTTTTAGCGGTCATATACGGTATTGCTTTTATTTATTGGTGTTTATCTCACAATAGTATAGTTTTCATCGGTGTTCGATGACCCGAGCTTGCGAACTGGCGAAGCATTGTCAATTGTTTACGTAAACGTGTTGTTAATGGCGAATTCATATTATTTTGCCACCCATCCCGATACTTTGGGAGCTGAGGTTGAAAGTTAATTTTTAAATAATGAAAACCTAAATAGCCCCGATAGCAGTGTAAATCCTCCCGATTTTTCATCGGGAGATTGCAACGAATAGCGGGAATATAGTTTGCTGAAAAAGCCCGAGCCATTTGCTCCTAAAAAATTATATACTGGACTTAAATTGCTCCAAGAAACGCACATCGTTTTCATAAAACATTCGTATATCTCCAATTTGGTGCAATAACATCGCAATTCGCTCCACACCCATTCCGAAGGCAAAACCGGTGTATTCTTCTGAATTGATACCGCAGTTTTTCAAGACATTTGGATCGACCATTCCGCAACCGCCAATTTCAAGCCAGCCGGTTCCTTTGGTAATTCGGTAATCGGTTTCGGTTTTTAGGCCCCAATAAATGTCGATTTCGGCACTTGGTTCGGTGAACGGGAAATAGGACGGACGTAAACGGATTTTGGACTTTCCGAACATCTCTTTAGTGAAATATAAAAGGGTTTGTTTCAAATCGGCAAATGAAACATCTTTGTCGATGTACAAGCCCTCGATTTGGTGAAAAATACAGTGGGAACGCGCGGAAACAGCTTCATTTCTGAAAACTCGTCCTGGCGAAATCGTACGAATGGGTGGCTTGTTGTTTTCCATATACCGCACCTGAACTGATGACGTATGCGTTCGCAAAAGCACGTCGGGATTGGTTTGGATGAAAAAAGTATCTTGCATGTCGCGTGCCGGATGGTATTCGGGCAAATTTAATGCGGTGAAATTGTGCCAATCGTCCTCAATTTCTGGTCCTTCGGAAACATTGAATCCGATGGTTGAGAATATGTCGATAATTTGATTTTTTACTAATGAAATCGGGTGACGAGAACCTATCTTGAACGGTTCGCCCGGACGGGTCAAATCGCCATAAATTCCTTTGATTTCTTCTTTGTTTTCCAATGCTTCCTGAAGTTGTTTTACCTTTTCTTCAGCTGTAGTTTTCAAAGCATTAATTACTTGGCCAAATTCTTTTTTCTGCTCGTTAGGCACATTTTTAAATTCGGCAAAAAGGGTTTTTAAAAGGCCTTTTGTGCCAAGGAATTGGATTCTGAAAGCTTCTAATTCTCCTGCATTATCCGTTGAAAAAGCTTGAGCCTCGGCAATATATTCTTTGATTTTATCTATCATTGTTTTTCGTAAAAATGCAAATTTAAGGTTTTTCGTTGAAAGTTTGAATGTAAATTGAAATGGATAATTTGTCAAGCTGAATTTATTTTAGCTTCTCAATTGTCTAATTGGATTGCTAAAGTAGCGATTCTGAAACGAGTTCAGTATGACAAACATTTGTTGTGTGTCATGCTGCATTTATTTCGCCATTTTAATAAATATATTCCTTTTCCAAAAAATAACCCACAATGGCTTCTTTCATCAATACGGTTTGTTCTCCGGCTTTTAAGGTAGGTAATTCTTCTTTGACGCTGTAATGAGGCCAACCTTCAGCGTCAATATGGTCAAAGGTGTAAAAACCGTAGGGTTCGAGCAAACGGCAAATGGCGATGTGCATTAAATTTAACTTTTCGTCTTTCTTGAATTTATCGTGGACTTTTCCCAGTTCTTGTACACCAATTAGGTAAATAATGGCGTCCAAATCCAAATCTTCTCCTTGCGAAAATTGGTTGGAAAGTTTTAATACTAACGCTTCCCAGCGTTCTTTAAGTTGTATATCTCTTGACATTTAGATTTCGGATTGTGAAATTAGAATTTAGGATTAATTGTAATTTAAGCTACAAAGATACGTTGTAGCCTTTGGTTATTCTACTAAAGTGAGTATCTTGCTCAAAGTTTTTTTTTTCTATGCAAGTTATTGATATTGTTTTAGGTTGTTTACTTTTATACGGCATTGTTCGGGGCTTTTGGAACGGTTTTTTTATCGAATTTGCTTCGTTGATTTCGTTATTGCTTGGAATTTACATTGCCGTAAAATTTTCTTCGTTTGCTCAATCGGTGATTGGTTCACACGTTTCTTGGTCGCCCAAAACCATTCAGATTACCGCATTTGCGTTGACTTTTATTGCCGTTATTATAGGTTTATCGGTTTTGGCAAGATTTTTAACCACACTTTCTAAATTTGCGGGTTTGGGTATTTTCAATAAAATGGCAGGTGCTTTTTTCGGATTATTGAAAACTATTCTCTTAATTAGTGTTTCGCTTCATTTTTTTCATAAAATAAACACTAAAGCTGCTTTTGTTTCGAAGGAACAGTTGGTAAAATCTATTTTTTATTATCCTACGATGCAATTGTCTGGGAAAATATTTCCTGTTTTGGAAAGTTGGTTTGAGGAGTTGAAACCTTTTGGAAACAAGTATTAGAATTTTTTTCATAGAAAATCCCTCTTTAGCAACTGTGCTGTAATTCCTATTTCAATTCCTTAATCAACTCTTTCCGAATCCATCCATCCGTTCCATCAGGCAAAGCGACCAAGCGCCAATTATCGAGTTCTTCTTTTACTTCCACTTTGGTTCCTTCGTGCAATACAAAAGCGTTTGGAGCGTCTGGTTTGGGCTCTGCCTTGACTTCAGCGACTTCGGCAAAAACTATTGCTGGACGAAACAATAATTCACTGTTTTTTTCGGAAATCGTGGCAAAAAGTGCTAAACCTAAAACCATTGCTGACACAAACATACCGCCGAAAAAAATGCGTTTCAAAATTGTTCGATATGAAAAATAATAGCCAGTGAAAAAAAGCAAAATAAAGAACGACCCATAAACCGCAACCCAAGCCCAAGAATTGTAGTGTCTTGAAGCAGTAAAGTTGGTGACTATTTTTTCAAAACCGACCTCGGGAACGGTTTTAACCTCGTCAATTTGTAGTTTTTGTGCAAAAGCAAGGTTGTTCAGGATGTCTGGATCATTGGGCTTTAAAAGCAATGCCTTTTCAAAATTATAAATTGCAGGCGCGACTTTATTGAGTTTATAATACGCATTTCCTAAATTAAAATACAACTCTGCCGATTGCTTATTGGTTTTTAAAACCGATTCATAGGCTTGAGCCGCTTCTTGAAACTGATTTTTTCGATACAACTCGTTGCCCTTTTCAAAACCATTTTGGGCAAAGAAAGTAGAAGAAATTAATAAAAATATATAGATTAAATTTTTCATTTTAAAATGGTTTAAACACAAAGTTCACAAAGATCTCGACGTTTTAATACTTCTTGTTTTTATATTGTTCCGTTTATTACTCTTTTTACTCCGTTTTTTAGTAAGCTTACATTAAAATTAATCAGCAAACCTAATTTGCAATTGGACAATCTTAGGTAAGTTAAAATTTGTGCGAGATGAACGTCATTCAAACTTTCAACTGATTTTATTTCAACAATAAATCCAATCTATAACCCACATCCAAACGGACTTCATCATATATTAAAGGCAAAGCTTTTTGTTTTCAACTTTTAAATTTGACTTTTTCAATTCATAAAACATACATTCTTCATAAGCACTTTCCAACAATCCTGGACCCAATCTTTTGTGTATTCTTAAAGCTGCTTCAAAAACAATATTTGCAATTTCATTTTCCGTCATTTGTTTGGCATTTACTGATTTAGATTGTTTTAAACTTACAATTTAACTTTGTGAACCTTGCGAATTCATTGTGAACTTTGTGTTTAAGAAATTTGTTTTTCTAATTCAGAAATCAATCCCACCGCTTTGTCAAAATCCATCTGGATTGCGCCACTTGACGAAGGTGCATATCGCGCAAATTCGCAGTTTTCAACCAGTTTTATAAATTCAGAAACGGTTTGTTCCTTCGCTTTTCGATCCATTAAAATCGCGCGAATGGTTTCTTTGCTAATTTCTGAAGTTTCGATATTCAATTTGGCTTTCAAAAAGTTGTGTAATGCTTTCTCCAAAGCAATGTAAAACAGCTCCTTGTTTTGAAATTGCTTCTTCGCTTCTGATAAATATTTTTTTGCCAATCGGTTCGAAAGTCGAATACGGTTTCCGGTAGCATCGCCGTCTCTCGCCTCTTTTTTTCTTCGGAAAATCATTAATATTGGGATGCACAAAAACGGAGCGAACAACAATCCATAAAACAATGGGCTTCCAAAAAAGTCGGCTTGCTTAGTAGGTTTTAAATTCGTTTTTAATTTGATGAACTCAAATTTTGAACTTGCGGTTATTGCTTTTTTATTGGAATTCGCTGTCGGATTTTGAGCCGCAACAGCTTCGTTGCTTTGTGGGCCATCCAACACTTTTATTTTAATTTCGGGCGAAACTATGGTTTTATACGTTTGTGATCTCAAATCAAAATACGAAAATCGCATTGGTTTAATCGGATATTCGCCCTGAAATTGCGGAATGATGGTGTAACTGTCGGAAATGGAACCCGCCATACCACTCAACGGCGTACTCACATTTTCTTTATGTACAGGATCGTACATTTCTAATGCAGTTGGCACAACGGGTTTTGGCAAATCAAACAATTTGAGATTTCCCTTTCCAGAAACTATAACCTTCAAATCCAAACTCTCTCCGTGTTTTAAAAGCGTTTTGGAAGGTTTTGCTTCGAAAGTAAAACTTCCCACAGCACCTGTAAAATCTTCCGGTTTTCCGTTTTCAGGCAAGGCTTTTACGTTAATCGTTTTGGCTCCAGCCGAAACGCGCTTGTTGGCCCGTGTGGTTTGGTATTGACCGAAAAAATTACGTCGGTTGGTAGGGATTTCTAAATCAATGTCCATCGACAAGGGTTCGATCGCGAGTTTGCCGGATTTTTGCGGATATAAAACGGTTTTTCGTAAAGTTACCACCCGCATTTTTTCGCCATTGTAGGTACCTTCTTCTAATTGAAGCTGTTTGATTTCGATATTTTGACTCCAAAAATCGTTGTATTTGGGTTTATCTAATTCTTGGAAATTACTGATTCCTACGTTGTAACTAAAATACAATTTGTAAACTACCGTGATGGGTTCATTGATGTACGGATTAGCTTTTGAAACTTCGGCAATCAAATGAATGGCGTCATCGGGCGAAATTTGAGGCGCGTCTTGTGGATTGGTTGGAATGTCAATAGCCGCTGTAATGTTTACCTTTACCGGAGTTGTTTTGTAGGTTTGCCCGTTGATTTCAATACTTGCCTGACCGATGGTAACCGCTCCTTTTCGGGTAGGTAATAAAAAATAAGAATAACTTTTATTAAACGAAACTTTTCCTTGAATCCACGATTGACTCACTTGCTGCATTGGGCCATTCACTACACGAAAACCCTCAAAATTAGGAGGTGTAAAATTGTCGCCATCGGCATTCATCGTAAAATCTACACGAAGTCGCTCGTTTAATCCAAGCGAATTTTTGCTGACTTTAGCCTCAAATTGTACTTGAGCGAAAGTGGCAAAACTGCATAATATAAGATATAAAAAAAATAACTTTTTCATTTTGATCTACTTCCTATTCCTAGTTAAATTAACTTTCATTACTCAATGTCAGGCTATCCGTTTATCATGCTGAATTGATTTCAGCGTCTTCCAACGAGATCGGATAAGATTCTGAAATAAATTCAGAATGACAAAAAGAGTAAAAATGATTCCCTCTAATTGAAATTCTAATTACCAGTCTTTTTCGGTTTCTACAGGTTTGCCTTTTGCTTTTTGAGCATTGACTTTGTCCTGCACTTTTTTCTCCTCGTTATTTACCGCATCAAGCAAGTTTTGAAGGCGTTGTTTCGAAATCTGACCTTCTTGAGGTTTGGGCTTTCCTTTACCTTGGTCGTCTTTCTTGTCTTTATTGCCTTGGTCGTCTTTCTTGTCTTTATCGCCGTCTTTTTTGTCGTCCTTTTCTTTTTGATCTTGTTGTTTTTTCTGATCCTTTTCTTTGTCGTTCTTTTTATCGTCTTTCTTGTCGTCCTTTTTTGGAGGATTCTCTTTCAGCATTTTCTTTGCTAAAGCAAAATTATATCTCGTTTCCTCGTCCGAAGGATTATTAATCAAGGCTTGTTTATAAATTTCAACTGCACCTTGATAGTTTTTTTCTTTCATAAAAACATTTCCAAGATTATGAAAAGCTTTGTGTTTCTCGGTTCTTGTGGTTGCGTTTTTAATTGCATTTTGATAAGCAAACTTCGCTTCTGCTGGTTGATTAATGGTGTAAATGGTATTTCCTAAATTGTAATACGAATTGGCGTTTTTAGAAAATTTTGATGCTGAAATTCGGTAATTGGTTTCGGCGTCGGCATAGTTTTTTTCGTTAAAAGCGCTGTTTCCTTCCGGCAAATTTTTGTCTTTCTCCTGCCCTTGCATTACCACAGAAAACAAGAGAACCAATACTACAATTGCATTTTTCAAAGTTCTCATATTAGTTTTTTGTTTTTTCTTCGTTAAATAAATTCATTTTTCGGAGCCAACTCGTTTTTTTCTCCAACAAGAAAATATCGATAAAAAGCAGCAGTATTCCAAAACCCAAAAACCACTGAAACTGCGAATTAAAATCAGTAAACTGGGTCGATTCAAATTCGGTTTTTTCGATATTTTCTAACGCATTTTTAACAAAATCGACCACCTCTTGTGTGCTTCTGCCGTTGATGTAATTTCCTTTAGTGGCTTTGGCAATTTGTTGCAAACTGGCTTCATTCAGTTTTGTAATGACCACTTCATTCTGACGGTCGCGCTGAAAACTTTCAACGGTTCCATTTCTTTTCAACGGAATTGGCCCTCCTTTTGCAGTTCCCACTCCTACCGTCAAAATTTTCAAACCGGCTTTGGTTGCTTCTTCTGCCGAAGTTTGAGCTCCTTCCGAATGGTCTTCGCCGTCAGAAATTAAAATAACCAATTTGCTCGTTTTGCTTTCTTCGTCAAAATAGCTTTTCGAAATTTCAATCGCCTCTTCAAGCGACGTTCCTTGTGAAGAAACCATTCCGGGATTCATGTTTTGTACAAACATTTTGGCCACACCATAATCGGTTGTCAAGGGCAAAACGGGAAACGCACTTCCGGCATACGCCACAACGCCAATGCGGTCGCTACCCAATTCATTAATTACTTGCGAAATGATTTGCTTGGTTTTGTCCAATCGGTTTGGTGCAATATCTTCGGCAAGCATGCTTTTAGAAACATCGACCGCAAAAACGATGTCGATTCCTTCGCGCTTTACGGTTTCGGTTTTCGTGCCGATTTTTGGGTTTACCAAAGCGATAATCAAACATACAAAGGCCAAAAGCAACACCACAAATTTCAACACCGCTTTGAAAATCGAGCGTTCCAGAATGAGTTTTTTGATCAATTCAACGTCGCCAAACTCCCTTTGCTTTTTTCTTTTCCAATATAAATTATAAAAGAAAACAACCGCCAATATCGGCAGAAGAAAGAGCAGGTATAAATATTTTTTTTCGTCTAATTCCATTGTTTTTTAAATAATCGAATTGAGTTATATATTTAGTTTCTGTATTATTTGATTTTGATATATTGGCATTTCTATCATCATTCTTTCGATTGTTTTGTGGAATATAGTTTCTTTGAAAATTGAT
>NZ_JBIPPD010000324.1:0-2566 GCF_044368625.1 Flavobacterium sp.
ATCTCCACCCGCCATCACGTAGGCCAATTTATTAGCGATTTTTTTATCGTGTTCAGAAATGTAGCTTCCGGCTTGCATTTGATCGGTTCCAACCAGGAACATTCCAAGGGCTTGTTTCCCAAGAACTTTTACATCCTTTCGCTTTATGGGTTGGGTATATCCGGCTTCCGCCAAAATAAGTGCTTGCTTTTTTGCTTCGGCGATTTGACGGTCTTTGTTCACTACAACAATGTCTTTTCCATGTTGCAAAATGCCCAAATCAAAAGCTTCATGTGCAGATGTGGAAACCTTGGCCATTGCTACCGTTAAAAAATATTCTTGTAATACATTTAGTTCAACATCATTTTTTCTGAACAAATCAGACGCACGTAAAGCCATTTCTTTAGAACCACCGCCTCCAGGAATAACACCTACGCCAAATTCTACCAATCCGATATAGGTTTCGGCAGCAGCCACCACTTTATCGGCATGCATACTCATTTCGCAGCCCCCTCCAAGTGTCATGCCGTGTGGCGCAACGACAACAGGAATTCCGGAATAACGCACCCGCATCATCGTGTCCTGAAACATTTTGATGGCCATATTGAGTTCATCGTATTCTTGTTCAACCGCCATCATGAAAATCATACCGATATTGGCACCTACAGAAAAATTTGCTGCCTGATTTCCAATGACCAATCCGCTGAATTCTCTTTCTGCCAAATCAATGGCTTTATTAATTCCTTGCAAAACATCGCCACCAATAGTATTCATTTTGGATTGAAATTCCAGATTTAAAATTCCTTCTCCTAAATCCGTAATTATCGAACCTGAATTGCTCCAAACCTTTTTGCTCTCACGAATATTATTCAGGATGATAAATGCATCTTGGCCTGGTATTTTCTTTTGTGATTTCGAAGTAATATCGTAGTAATAGGTTGCTCCATCTTTAACAGAATAAAACGATTTAGTTCCTGAAGCCAACATGTCATTGACCCATGCGGCAGGCTCTTTTCCTAGCGATTTAATAAGTTCGATTCCTTTTTCGACACCCACGGCATCCCAAATTTCAAACGGACCATTTTCCCAACCAAAACCGGCTTTCATAGCGTCGTCAATTTTATACAAATCGTTGGTAATTTCCGGAATTCTATTGGCTACGTAAGCAAACATCCCTCCGAAATCCTTTCGGTAAAATTCACCTGCTTTGTCTTTGCCGGTAATTAAAACTTTAAAACGGTTGATGGGTTTGTCAATACTTTTTGTAAGCTCTAAAGTTGCGAACGATGCTTTCTTTGCAGCTCTATATTGTAATGTATCTAAATCTAACGATAAAATTTCTTTACCTTCTTTCTTGTAAAATCCTTGTCCAGATTTGCTTCCCAACCATTTATTTTCCAACATTTTGTTGACAAACTCTGGTAGTTTGAAAAATGAATGGGCTTCATCATTTGGAACACCTTCGTAAAGACCGTTGGCAACATGAACCAAAGTGTCCAAACCAACAACGTCAACGGTTCTGAAGGTAGCCGATTTTGGTCGTCCAATTACAGGACCTGTGAGTTTATCAATTTCTTCAACGGTAAAACCCATTTCTTTCACGTTGTGAAACATACTCATGATTCCGAAAATTCCAATACGGTTTCCGATAAAAGCGGGTGTATCTTTGGCAACAACAGAAGTTTTTCCTAAAAACTTCTCGCCGTATTCATTTAGGAAATCAAGAATCTCGCTGGATGTTTGAGGCCCAGGAATAATCTCGAACAATTTTAAATAACGAGCGGGGTTAAAAAAGTGTGTTCCACAGAAATGCTTTTGAAAATCTTCACTTCGCCCTTCACTCATAAAGTGAATTGGAATTCCGGAAGTATTGGATGTTATTAGTGTTCCCGGTTTGCGGTATTTTTCAATTTGTTCGAAAACTTGCTTTTTAATATCCAAACGCTCCACTACTACTTCGATAATCCAATCGACGTCTTTAATTTTAGCCAAATCGTCCGATGTATTCCCTGTCGTAATCCTTTGTGCAAAACTTGGATGGTAAATAGGCGAGGGCTTGGATTTTAGAGCGAATGTCAAATGATCGTTGACCATTCTATTTCTTACGGCTTTGTGTTCTAAAGTCAATCCTTTTTTTTGTTCGGCATCGGTTAATTCGCGGGGCACAATATCAAGTAGTAAAACATCTACGCCAATATTGGCAAAATGGCAGGCAATTCCCGAACCCATTATCCCTGAACCAATGACTGCAACCTTTTTAATCAGTCGTTTCATTATATGTGTTTTAATTTTATTAGTTTTTACTTTATATTAGTATCAGAAAAAATACTTTTGTCTGTAATCAAATCGTTAATGGTTTCGGCTACTTCCATAAAATGATTCATTTTTTCCTCAGAAATATTTTTTTTAATGGTTTCATTAAATTTAAGTACGGTGGTTTTCGAAAGATCTCTTTTTTCTTTGCCAAAATCGGTCAAGTAAATGAGTACTCCACGACCGTCAACAGGATTTTTCTTGCGAATAATCAAGCCACGTTCCTCCATTGACTTCAGTATTCGGGTCAAACTAGTGGCTTCCATACCCATTT
>NZ_JBIPPD010000325.1:0-2543 GCF_044368625.1 Flavobacterium sp.
CAATTAATAACAGACCTATTAGAAAATTCAATTATCTTAGTCCAATTGAAACTCTAAATAATAAGTTTGTTGCACTTATGAATTGAACACAGCTTATTTTAAATTCGAGAAACTTATTTTTTTATTTAAGTTGTATTTTGTTGTTAGGTCATCGATGATTTCATGGAACCATGGCGGAGAGAATGGACTTAATGTAATTTCATCAATAAGAATATTTAAATCAACATTCAGTAACTTACCTGATTTTATTGGTTCAGAATCCCAATCATAAATTAAACCATCTTCAACCTTTACCATATGTATCAGTCTTAATTCATTTTCATAATGGTAAGCAGCATTTTTATGAATGATTGGGTAATTTAGATTCCCGGTTCCGATGAAATCAGTATTATGATTTATATATTTAACTTCACTTAATTGAATGTTTTCTGGGGTAAATTCTAATGATTTAATTAAATTATTCACTGAGGATGTTATCATAATCCCTTTATCGATATCAGAATAAATTTTCCATAATGCATAAGATTCGGAATTATATTTATTCCAACAATTTACACAATTTATTGTTTTAAATTTTTCTTCGATATTATTTCTTGCTATTAAGTCTTCTTCAACCGATTTATTTACGTCATTTGATTTGAGAAAGTTATATTCATATATTTCTCTATACCATCTTTCATTATAAATTTTGTTTTTTCGCGGACTTAAACCTTCAAATTTGTCTTCTAATTTATCCAAACGACAGAAGAACAAAGATTTAGAATACAATAAAGAAATAAATTTCGTAAAATCCATGTATTTTGAGACTTTATAATTTTCTTTGGGAAAAAATATTGGCGCTGTGTGATTTGAAGGTTTTTCAACGGGCATAAAGTATAGGGTTTTTTTAATTATAATTTTTAGAACTAATTTAATCTTTTAATTAGTAATAGCTTAAGATTTATCACTAGGCAAATTAACAATTAAAAAATAATCTCTAATTACGGTTTTCCGTAAAAATCCAAAATAACTGTTTAAAATCCAAAATTTATTTTTGAGACTTCTCAAGATAACCACTGAAGGTAAAAAGAATATCAACCATAAATCCTTTATTTTTGTTAGAAAATAAAACTAAATGAATCTAAGCTATTGGGAATATAAAAGTTGGTTTGAAAACGTCGATTTTACCATTGTCGGAAGCGGAATCGTTGGGCTTCATGCAGCATTAGAATTGCGTGAGCGATTTCCAGAAAGTAAAATTTTAGTGCTTGAAAAAGGAAGTTTGCCCGAAGGCGCGAGTACTAAAAATGCAGGATTTGCTTGTTTTGGGAGTTTGTCGGAAATTGTGGACGATTTAAAAACACAATCGCCGGAAGCTGTTTTTAAGTTGATTTCAAAACGGTGGCAAGGTTTGCAATTGTTACGAAATCGAATTGGTGATGAAGTAATGGATTTGCAGCCAAATGGCGGTTATGAAGTTTTTTTAGAAAACGACAACCCTACTTTTGAAGAGTGTATGCAAAATATAGACGTCGTAAATGCATTGCTTTTTCCATTGTTTAAAAAAGATGTTTTTAAATTTCAAAAAAACGTTTTTGGCTTTCAGAAAACAAAGCAACAAATCATTTTCAACCCTTTTGAAGCGCAGATTGACACCGGAAAAATGATGCAAAAGTTACTTCAATTGGCTTTTGAAGCAGGAATTCTGATTTTGAATAATCAAACCGTCACGGAATATTACGAAAAGGATTCAGAAGTAAAAGTGGTTGTAAACGATTTTTCTTTTATTACAAAAAAACTTCTATTTGCCACGAACGGATTTTCGAAAACTTTTTTTGAAGCCGATGTGCATCCGGCAAGAGCTCAAGTTTTAATTACCAAACCGATTCCGAATTTGGACATCAAAGGCACTTTTCATTTGGACAAGGGTTATTATTATTTCCGAAATATTGACAACCGACTATTATTTGGCGGAGGTCGAAACCTTGATTTTGAAGGTGAAACTACCACGGTATTTGGGACGACTAATTTAATTCAAAACGAGTTGGAGCGATTGCTAAAAGAAGTAATTTTACCCAACCGTACCTTTGAAATTGATCGTCGCTGGAGCGGTATTATGGGAATGGGTCAAGCCAAAAATCCAGTTGTGCAACAATTGTCGGAAAACGTTTTTTACGGTGTTCGACTAGGAGGTATGGGCGTTGCCATTGGCAGTTTGGTAGGAAAAGAATTGGCTGATTTAGTTTGACAAAAACGCGAATAGTAAAAGTCCAAATCACGCCGCGATGTTTCGGGATCGGGATCAAAAATAAAAGATAAAATTCAATTTCCTAGATTTACAAACTAATAGTTATAAGGTCGAGCGGATTTGAAGTAGGGAGTTTCTCAATTAGAGTTTGGAATTTCCTCGTTTAAATTCGGAAATTTTTTTCTTTGAAAGCTGTGTTCAATTCATAAGTGCAACAAACTTATTATTTAGAGTTTCAATTGGACTAAGATAATTGAATTTTCTAATAGGTCTGTTATTAATTGATAATTCTACTTGTTTAATTTTTTCATTAGTT
>NZ_JBIPPD010000353.1:0-2534 GCF_044368625.1 Flavobacterium sp.
TGCGGCGCGCTGGTTTATGCTGCACCGCACGGGCAAGCCGTCCCGCCTCCGTGGTCGGGGTTAGCTCGAACGTTAGGCGTCATGAACACAACGCGCGTCACCTTCGTCGCAGAACTCGAACGCAAGCACCTCAAGCTTCCTGTCTATCTCGTGTTGCCAAGCGACAAGGCGCAGGCACTCAAGCTTCACTCCACCGAGATCGTCGAAGGTACTGTCAACGGCAACCTCATGGGCCGCCGAAGCATCAAGAGGTGGGACGCGACGGACAAGTCGCCCTGGTTTGTCGAGTTCACATCACCCTTCTGCAAGAAAGCCGGCATCGCAGTTGGGGACAAACTGAACGTCACGCTTTGGTTGGCAAGCACTGCGCTACCCGTCGAGCTCGAGCACGCGCTGAAAAGCTCGCCAGTTCTCCAGGCGAGGTGGAACGCAATCACTGAGTACGCTCGTCGCACCAGCACCGAGCATGTGCACGCGGGTAAGTCGCCCACCACCCGCTCGCGCCGAGTGGCTGCAATCATTGCCAACCTCACTTGAGCGCCGCCGCGATGACGCCTAACCCCTCGCTCAGCCCCCGACCCGCTACGGCAGGCCGTCTTGCCCGCGCGGCGCGCTGGTTTATGCTGCACCGCGCGCGCAAGCCGTCCCGCCTCCGCGGTCGGGGTTAGCTCGAACGTTAGGCGTCACAAGAACCCACGATCTCGTGCCCCACGCACGTAGGAACACCACACAAAGATGCAACCTTCAGAGTACGTCATCGTTGGTGAGTTCAGCAACGACACCAAGCACGAGCTTCGCTTATTCCTAGAGATGACTTGCGAAGAGGTGTTTCTAGCTCCAGGGCTGCAGATCGAGTTGCTGGCAAGGCCAAACCCCGATTTGCTTCCGGTTCACGTTGCCGCGATTGAGGGAGGTCTCCAGATCTTTCCCTTTCGCGACTTCGATCCTGACTGGCACATCCGCTTCAAAGGCAAGGTCTTCAAACCCGGGTATCCGACCCGCCTAACTTCGGCAGACTGAGGCCTCACCGCATGCTTCTAGCCAAGGCGGCGCGCGCAGTGACGCCTAACCCCTCGCTCAGCCCCCGACCCGCTACGGCAGGCCAGCTTGCCCGCGCGGCGCGCTGGTTTATGCTGCACCGCACGGGCAAGCCGTCCTGCCTCCGTGGTCGGGGTTAGCTCGAACGTTAGGCCTCATGAGCACATCCCTCGACATCGCCGCGCTGTTTGCAGTTCTCCAGACAAAGCTCACCGCTGAAGAACTGGCTCATGCCCCCTCAAAAGTCATGGGCGAGAGCGGTCTGCAGGTTCGGGTGGAGGGCGAGCATTGCCTCACCAGCATCGGTGTCTGGCCAAATGGCTGCTGTGACGTCGACTATCTGTACACAGAGTCAGAAGAGGGCCAGTTCCGACACTACGAGTTCGGGAGTGTCGAAGAGGCGCTCTCTGCGGTAGTTACGGAGGTAAGGGCAGCAATCGAGCGATCAAGAAACGAGCGAGGCAAGTGAGTAGCGACATCGCAAGTGAGTAACGTCAGTGGTCGCAACCCGAGGAAAGTCAGCCAGCTCGCTAGCATGAGGCCTAACCCCTCGCTCAGCCCCCGACCCGCTACGGCAGGCCAGCTTGCCCGCGCGGCGCGCTGGTTTATGCTGCACCGCACGGGCAAGCCGTCCCGCCTCCGCGGTCGGGGTTAGCTCGAACGTTAGGCGGCGCAATGACAATGCAAGGTGTCCTCGACGATCATCCAGCACTCGCTACCGCCATCCGCAGGGCACTCTCGGCTGGAACAACCTCAAGCGAAGCTGCGGCCTTGATGGCACGCGTCTCCGCCGAGACCAAATCGCTTGCCTTGAGGAGTATGGACCTCTGGGAGAAAGCGATAAGGGCCGAGCTGTGGGCCGCTGAATACAGTGCCCGAGAGGCCTCATGGAAGTTTTGGGTTCGCCCGCGTCGTTTCACCTCTTGGCTCGACCTCTGCAGCCCAGATGGGCGCAAGAGAGAGGCGGCCTTGCGCGTCAACTCTGGTAGCGCACCGAGTGCGTTCGTGATTGCTCTCGCGCTTCGGCGCCTGAATGACTGGGTGCCTCAAGTCCGAAGTGCCGCCCGTGAAACGCTTCCCGATCTGGCTTCGAACTCTGATCCACGGGACGTCGCCAATGCACTTTGGACCCTGCTTGCTCACTGGATCACCTGGGGCCGAATGCAGACCGAGGATAGAGCCGCGGTAGCTGCGATCGCCTCAGTTGAGCATGTCTCCCTCGCGCTTAGGTCGAAGATCATGGATGCAACGGCCGGTCCGGGAGCACTCGTGCTCTCTCAATGCGTACGTTCGACCGCTTTTGACACTTGGATCCTGGAGTTCGCCCAAGGTGCAGTCCAGCCAGCTGTCAGAGCACGCGCTTTCCGTTGGCTACTTCTTGGTCAGACAACTTGGGTTGTGGGGCACAAGTGGAGACCTGATTAGCGACGAAGTTCAGCAGGCTCAAGTGGTGAGCCAGTGAGGGCCGACGATGGCTGCATTCACCAAGGAGATGC
>NZ_JBIPPD010000124.1:0-9562 GCF_044368625.1 Flavobacterium sp.
TTCTTAACAACGACGATTTTTCGAGTCAAACCTATGACGGGCAACGATTGGCTATTTTCAATGAATCCAATTACTTGGAATTAGGGATTTTTAGAAGCAATCCCAACTCGTTAGGAAGTGCAGCGAGCCTTTTTGGGTTGAATTATCGTGATGCTGTTGAAATCATTTTTAAATAAAAAATAAAATATATGTTTGTACGTATTGTCAAATTGTCTTTTCATCAAGAACACATTCCCGCTTTTTTGGAAAACTTTGAAGTTATGAAAGAAAAAATACGAAACGCTCCCGGTAATCGTTTGTTAGAATTGTATCAGGACAAGGATAATCCCGACTTGTTTTTTACTTATAGCTATTGGGAATCCGAAGCTGATTTAGAAAACTACCGCAACTCTGAGCTTTTTCTGGACGTTTGGACGTTTACCAAAAAATTATTCAATGCAAAGCCAGAAGCGTGGAGTGTCAACAAATTAGTTTCTCTTGTTTAAAGTTTAAAGTTTGAGTCAATAAACAGCTAACTTGAAACTTGAAACCTTCAACCTTAAACCTTTTTAAAATGAAAGCCATATTATTTAGAGAAATAAATTCATTCTTTGGTTCGCCCATAGGTTATTTAGTTATAGCCATTTTCCTGTTGCTCAACGGATTATTTCTGTGGGTTTTTGAAGGAGATTTTAATATTTTAAACAGCGGTTTTGCTGATTTGAGTCCGTTTTTTACGTTGGCTCCATGGATTTTAATTTTCCTAATTCCCGCAGTAACGATGCGGAGTTTTTCGGATGAAAAAAAGCAAGGCACATTGGAACTACTTTTGACCAAACCACTTTCCATCAGCTCGATAGTTACTGGGAAGTTTGCAGCAGCACTTCTTTTGGTTTTAATTGCCATTATACCAACACTTTTATACGTTTGGGTCTTATACGGATTGGGCTTGCCAGAAGGAAACATAGATTTAGGCAGTACTTTGGGCTCGTATTTTGGACTATTTTTTCTGATTGCAGCCTACGCTTCAATCGGAATTTTCACTTCTACCCTTTCCGACAATCAAATTGTTGCCTTTATTTCAGCTGTCTTTCTGTGCTTTGTTTTTTACTTTGGTTTTGAGGGAATTGCGAGTTATTTTGGCACCATTCAATCTACAGTTTCAAGTATTGGTATGGATGCTCATTTTAAAAGTATGGCACGTGGTGTTTTGGACACAAGAGACATTTTATACTTTGTGAGCATCAGCATTTTATTTTTAGCATTAACGGTTTATAAACTAAAAGCACTCAAATCCTAATGACAACATATACTAAAAATAACGTCAAACAATTGATGGCAATTATTGCTGTTTTATTGGTAGCAAATGTTGCGAGTTCGTATTTTTTTAAACGTTTTGACTTGACTTCCGATCAGCGGTACACGTTATCCGAAACCACATTAAACGCCCTACAATTGGTCAAAGAACCACTTTATATTGATGTGTTTTTGGACGGAGAATTTCCCGCTGAATTCAAGCGTTTGCAAACCGAAACCTATCAACTGTTGGAAGAATATAAGGCATACAACAGCAATATCGTTTTCAAGTTCAACAATCCAAATGCGGATGAATCCATTGCCGCACAATATACTGCCGAATTGATTGGATTGGGCTTCACTCCTACCAACATCAACCAAAATGTCAAAGGAAAAAAAGAGCTGATTCAAATTTTTCCGTGGGCGATTGCAAATGTGGGCGAAAAGTCGGTTCGCGTACCTTTGTTAGTGAACAATTACGGAAACAAACCGGAAGAGAACATCAATAAATCCGTCCAACTTTTAGAATTTGCTTTTACCGATGCCATAACCAAACTGGTTTCGCAAAAGAAAAAGAAAATTGCGATTTTAAAAGGAAATGGTCAAATGCCCGACAAATACCTATCTGATTTATTGCTAAATGCCAAAGAATATTATGCTTTGGGCGAATTCAATTTGGATTCATTAACGAATGATTTGCCGAAAACACTCGAAAATTTAAAGCGTTTTGATATGGCTTTGATTGTCAAACCCACTCAAACATTTTCGGATTCCGAAAAATATATTTTGGATCAATACATCATGCAAGGTGGTAAAACGATGTGGTTGATGGATCAAGTTACGATTGATTTAGACAGTTTGTACAACCAAGACCGCCAATCGGTTGCGTTTCCAAGAGACTTAAATTTGGACGATTTATTTTTTAAATACGGTGTGCGAATCAATCCACGGTTGATTCAGGATTTGCTTTCAACACCTGTAACGGCACAATCGCCAACAGGTGAGGATTTTCCGATTGATTGGTTGTATTCCCCAATCGTACGTTCGGAAGAAAATCATCCAATTAATAAAAATTTAAATTTGATCAAGCTCGAATTTGCCAACCAAATGGATACGTTAAAAAACGGTATTAAAAAAACGGTTCTTTTAAAAAGTTCGCCTCAGTCAAAAGCGGTTGGAGCTCCTGTACTTATTGGTTTGAATCAATTCATGGAGGAGTTAGACGAAAGTAAATTTAACGAAGGCAATCAAATTATTGGAACATTACTCGAGGGGCAGTTCACTTCTGTTTACAATAATCGTGTCAAACCGTTTAAAATTAAGGACAACAAGGATCGAGGTGTGGACACAAAAATGATAGTCATTGCCGATGGTGATATTGTGAATTACACATACATCAATAAGAAACCGATACAAAATGGCTATGATCAATGGACCCAACAAATTTACGGCAACAAAGATTTTTTAATCAACAGTATCAATTATTTATTGGACGATAACGGTTTGATCAACATTCGAAGTAAAAATGTGGAACTTCCGCTTTTAAATGATCAGAAAGTAGAAGAAAGCTATACAATGTCGCAGTTCATAACAGTCGGGTTTCCACTTGTATTATTGGCATTTTTCGGATTTGGCTTTACTTACCTTCGAAAAAGACGGTACACGTAAAATTTTGATAAAATTCTTTTAGATATTTGACTAGATTAAGATATATTTGTGCGATATAAATTTTTTAGCTTTCGAAGCAAAAAATATAAAAAAATAAATGAAAATGAAGTTCATCGTATCGAGTTCGTACTTATTAAAGCAGTTGCAAGTTTTGGGTAGCGTGATCAACAGTAACAATACTTTACCCATCTTGGATAACTTTTTGTTTGAATTGAATAATACCCAGTTGATTGTGTCGGCTTCCGATTTGGAAACCACAATGTCATCTACCATAGATATTGATTCCACAAGCACGGGAAGCGTTGCCGTGCCTGCCAAATTGCTTTTGGAAATTTTAAAAACCTTTCCAGAACAACCCTTGACTTTTACAGTTGAAGAAAATAGCACTATAGAAATTAGTTCGAACTCCGGAAAATATGCATTGGCTTATGCCCCAGGAGATGAATTTCCAAAATCAGTTCAGTTGGAAGATCCCTCTGTGACTTTGGTACCAGCCGGTGTTTTAGCTACAGCTGTTAGCAAAACCATTTTTGCCGCAGGAAACGACGATTTAAGACCAGTGATGTCGGGTGTGTTTTTCCAATTTTCACCAGAAGGATTGATATTTGTGGCCACAGATGCACATAAATTAGTAAAATACGCACGAACAGATGTCAAAGCATCCCAAGTTGCTGATTTTATCATGCCTAAAAAACCATTAACGATATTAAAAAATATTCTGGCAACTTCGGATGCAGAAATTAAAATTGAATACAACGATTCGAACGCAACTTTCTCTTTTGACAATTACATTTTGATGTGTCGTTTGATTGATGGAAAATATCCGAATTACGAAGCGGTTATTCCAAAAGAAAATCCAAATAAATTATTGATCGACAGACAACAATTTTTGAGTTCTGTGAAACGTGTGGCGATTTTCTCTAACAAAACCACACACCAAATTCGATTGAAAATCGCAGGAACAGAACTAAATATTTCTGCTGAAGACATCGATTATTCCAATAAAGCCGAAGAGCGTTTGACGTGTGATTACCAAGGCGATGACATGCAAATTGGATTTAACTCTCGTTTTTTAACCGAAATGTTGACCAACTTACAATCAGATGAAATCATGCTGGAAATGTCGCTACCAAATCGCGCAGGAATCTTAACTCCTGTAGACGGATTGGAAGATGGCGAAACCGTAACGATGTTGGTAATGCCGGTTATGTTGAACAATTAAGATTTAGGATTGAAAGATTGAAATATTGATCAATTTGTCATATTAACAACAAACCGTCTCGTTTAATTGCGAGACGGTTTTTCTTATTTACGACAAAATAGTTTACCTGTTCGTAATCCGAATCCGTTTTTCATTCACAAATTCAGTACCCGCTGAGGGAGAAAGTTATCTTCCGTAAACCGAACGATTGGTTTTTGCCCCTGCTCCGCAAAGTTAAATCACGCCCCACTTTTTCATCAAAAACGTAGCACTTTTATTTTGGCAAATTCCATCCCGTAGCTTGTAATCAAAATGCAACTCATTATCGACAATCGTGGCTTCAAAAGATTTGTTGCTGAGTTGATTGGGGAATTCATTCGTGGTCAAGCAAACTTCCGTATCGTGTGTGGCAATGGCTCCAATTGCATTTTTTGCAATCATTTTTTTGATTACTTCGATGGTGCCATTTCGTTTATCGTCGGAGTTGGTACCTCGTAAAATTTCGTCCAGTAACACAAACGAGCGTTTATTTTCAAGATTGTCCATGATTTCTTTCAATCGCTTGATTTCTGCAAAAAAGTACGACGTACTATCTGCTAATGAATCCGAAAGTCGCATCGAAACCAGAACATTCAGCGGATGAATATTGGCTTCTGAAGCACAAACTGGCGCGCCTGCTCCAGCTAAAACCATATTAACACCCAAACTTCTTAAAAAAGTACTTTTACCTGACATGTTGGATCCCGTAAGTATAATGAAATTTTCTTTGGAAAAATCGACGTCGTTACCTACTCTATTGTTTTTGTGCAGCAACGGATGGCTTAAATTTGAAAATGAAATTTGGAAAAAATTATTGAGCTTTGGAAAAGCAAAATCGGGATTGTTGTAAGAAAAATTGGCAAGACTGTTCAGCATTTCGATTTCTCCCAATACTTCGACAGCTTTTGTGAGTTGGTTTCCATTTTTTTTCTTCCAATCAATCAACCCTTTGAGCGTATGAAGGTGAAATAGGAAAATTCCATTAAAAATAGGGGTTGTCACCAGATTGCCGATGCTGTCCAAACGTGCAAATAGTTCGGATAGTTTCTTAATCTTGACAGAAGTTGCCTCCGCATTTACAAACAATTGCTTTTGTAATTCCTTAAGATGATTGGAAGTAAAAGTAGCTTTTTCAATTTTAGACAACAAGGAACTGTAGTGCAACAAAGTTTTGTCGATACTTTCCGAACCGCCGTTTTCTAGCGTAATTCTTTTGAAAAAATTTCCTAGTAAACCCAAATTGAACACAAAAATAAAGCTACTAATGGATAAAAAAACATACTCTTTGGTAATGAAATAGGTTGTGATGGCACTAATAAATAACACAGGCGTTAGGTAGGACAACACTTGGATGAACTTACCAATTGGAGCACTTGGCAACTTGCTCCACAATAGCATTTTCTGGTACAACTTTTGGGAATCATTGCTCATTTTTCCTTGTGCTGCAAAATCTTGGCGCCAAGCCAAATTGTTTGCCAACTCTTTTACTGCTTCTTGATTTTGAACAATCTCCTCTTGTGTTTTTTGCGAAAGCAATTGATTGGCTAATGTTTTTTTACCAATAAAAGTGGTTGTTCGGTTTAGGTTTTGGAACAAAGACTCGCTGCCAAAAATATCCAAATCGTACGCATATTCATGTTTGAAATCAATATATTCGGCGCCATCTTCAAAAGCAAGTTTTTGCTCATTGATGTAATTCCATTCGGAGGTATTAATGTCGAGTAAATTTTGCGTCAGCTTTCTTTTCATTTCTACTGCTTTGTGAAAGCGCATCACGGCAATAAAAACCGCAATAAGTAAAATTCCGAAATAGAAATGATAATTTTGAAACGCGTCGATGGCGAGATAGGCATTGAATAAAAAAAGTACCCCAACAATCAGTCGGAACAGACTAATTGTGTTGTACTTTGTGGTAAGTTTTTTATATTGAATGCTATATTCTTGTTGCAGTTGTAGGTACATTATGTCCGTTTTTGAAAGAGCGACAAATATACGTTAACTAACTTCGGAATACTAGAAAATCAATTGTCGTGCAAAACTAAAAGTGGAATTTCAATGTGCATGGCCAACTTTTTGGTAAGACTCGAATGAAAAAGGTTGTCCCAAAAACCGCGTTTGTGTTTGGCTACAGCCAATAAATTAATTTTGTGTAATTTGATAAAGTCCAAAATAGAATCCTCAACATCTTTACTCCTTACGGTGTAAAATTCTACTTTATCGGCTGCAAACATGGCTTTCCAATCGGCGATGATGACCTCTTTGACTTCATTTTCTTCATTTTCGATAAAGATACATTTGATTTTTGCGTTGAACTTTTCTGCAATGGTAATTAATTTTCGAAGTGCTGCTAAATCTTCAATCGTATATTGAGTGGTAAAACAAATTTTGTCGACAGGTTGGTACGAAGCATCGTCCGGAATTCCAATTACATAAGCATTGCTACCCGTCATGACACTAGCGGTATTGGTTCCTAAAAACATTTCTTTAAAACCACTGACCCGCGAAGTACCCATAATAACAAAATTGATATTTTCAGACCCAACCAATTGCAGGATATTGGAGACTAAGTCGCCACTGAGCAACACATTGCTAATGGGAATATGCTCTAATTTGTGCCGGCTAGCAATTTCGCGCAGCACGGGAATTTGATCTTTAAAATTCTGGAAAGAGTTCAGTTCTAAACTTTGGTATACTTCGGCTTGGTAAATTGGAACATCTACATAACTCATATCGAGAACAGGCAATTCGTACACGTGCAAAGTGACAATTTCGGCATCGTACTTTTCAGCCCATTTTAAGGCATAGATAAAAGCGTTGTTTGCTTTTTCGGAAAAATCAGTAGGAAAGAGGATCTTTTTCATTGTGTTTTATTTTGTGTTGTAGGTTTTGTGTTGTGAATAGTATTGGTTGAGCCTTGTTCCGTTCGGATTGGACTTGGATCCGGTTTCAGGTTTCAAGTTGGTGGAACAACTTACAATTTTAAATGCCACACTTAAAAACGTGATGCGTAAAAACAGAACACTAATAACTCACAACTTTACTATAAAGTTACTAAAAACTTTGATTGTATGGTGTTTTGATGTTTTAATTTTAGATTAAATCTTGCCTAAAAATGATTCCGAAGTTTCGGGAGCAGTGGTACCGATTTTGGATCGGTCGGAACGGAAAACGGAAACAGGGCAAAAAAAAGCGACCACACGCCGTAATTCCAAAAAAATGCACTTTTGTTTTGAAAAATAACGCTTCTAAAATGAGGGATTTTCGGCTGAAATGCTTGGTTGAAAATGCGTACTTTTGTGGCAAAATTTATTTTTATGATGTATCAAGATACCATTGTGGCTTTGGCAACGCCTTCGGGAGCTGGAGCGATCGCTGTGATTCGGATTTCAGGTGTTGAGGCGTTCCCGATTGGCGCTTCGGTATTTCAATCGGTTTCGGGAAAAGAGCTGTCCAAACAAAAAACGCATACGGTACATTTGGGTCATGTTGTGGACGGAAATAAGGTATTGGATCAGGTTTTGGTAACCCTTTTTAAAGGTCCAAACTCGTACACGGGAGAAGATACGGTGGAAATTTCGTGTCACGGTTCGGCCTTTATACAGCAACAAATTATTCAGCTTTTGTTGCGAAAAGGAGGTAGAATGGCTCAAGCGGGAGAATTTACGTTACGGTCTTTTTTGAATGGAAAAATGGATTTATCGCAAGCAGAAGCCGTTGCCGACTTGATTTCGTCGGACAATGAAGCTTCGCACCAAATTGCGATGCAGCAAATGCGCGGTGGTTTTTCGAGCGAAATTGCCAAATTGCGGGAAGAATTATTGAATTTCGCTTCACTCATCGAACTCGAATTGGACTTTGCCGAGGAAGATGTGGAGTTTGCCGATCGGACACAATTTACCGATTTGGTAACGCGCATTGAGTTTGTTTTGAAACGTTTGATTGACAGTTTTGCCATTGGAAACGTAATTAAAAACGGGATTCCCGTTGCCATTGTTGGTGAACCAAACGTAGGTAAATCAACGCTTTTAAATGCTTTATTGAACGAAGAACGTGCGATTGTTTCGGAAATTGCAGGCACGACGCGCGACACGATTGAGGATGAATTGGTGATTGGCGGCATTGGCTTCCGGTTTATTGATACGGCCGGAATACGCGAAACGGAAGATGTGGTAGAAAGTATCGGGATTAAGAAGACGTTTGAGAAAATTGAACAGGCTCAGGTGGTTTTGTATTTATTTGAAAGTTTAAAGTTTCAAGTTTCAAGTTTGGAATATATTACTGAAATACAGAAAGTTAAAAACAAATATCCATTAAAACCTCTTGTTGTTGTTATTAATAAAATAGATTTGTTATCGGCTGAAGAAATTTTAAGCATTCAACAACAACTTGAAACTTTAAACCTGAAACCTGAAACTATTTCTGCAAAAAACAGTACAGGAATCGATCAACTCAAAAACCAGTTGCTCTCTTTCGTTAACACG
Organism: Flavobacterium sp.; assembly: GCF_044368625.1. Lineage (GTDB taxonomy): Bacteria > Bacteroidota > Bacteroidia > Flavobacteriales > Flavobacteriaceae > Flavobacterium. Next base: position 8,665 of record NZ_JBIPPD010000124.1, read on the forward strand.
GGTGCTTTGCGAAATAACGAAACGATTGTAACCAATTCAAGACATTACGATTCACTTATTAAATCCTTGGAAGCCATCCAAAAAGTGCAATGGGGCTTGCAGGGTAATTTATCCGCCGACTTGATGTCGCTTGATATTAAGCAAGCCCTCTACGAATTTGGCACCATCACGGGACAAGTGACGAATGATGAATTACTGGGGAATATATTTGCTAATTTTTGTATCGGAAAGTAATAATCATTCTTTTATTTGTTAACTACCTATTTTTGTTGACTTTATAACAAATATTCTTCTTTTATTTGTTGCCCGATAACCTTTTATTCGTTATATTTGTTGTTCTATTGTTGCCCAATGATAGATTTTGTTGCCCAAATTCAAAGGCAACAATCTTGGCGAAATGATGCTACATATTGCTACACTTCGCTACATTATGCAACACAACGCAACATATTATGAGTAGCAATATGGCAATTCCGAAAACCTGTTCTTATTGTGGTAAGGCTTTTATAGCTAAAACCACTTTAACCAGATATTGTGGCCATACTTGTAATTCCAGACACTACAAGCAAAAAGCAAAGGAAGACAAAATTCAAAACTCATTAATTGAGCAACAGCAAACAATGCAAAGTTTGCCAACCTTGCAAACTGCAAACTCCAACTCTCTCACATCCAAAAACTTTTTATCCGTTCAAGATGCAGCAGAACTAATTGGAGTAAGTCGATGGACAATCAACAGAATGATAAAACGTGGAGAACTACAAATTCACAAGTTTGGCAGAAAGAAAATAATTCAACGCACACAGATAGATAAACTTTTTTTGAGTTATATATTTAGTTTCTGTATTATTTGATTTTGATATATTGGCATTTCTATCATCATTCTTTCGATTGTTTTGTG